>NZ_JBDZDQ010000002.1:618276-927414 GCF_040049295.1 Sphingomonas sp. KR3-1 | reverse complement strand
AGGCTCGGCCGGCGACAACACCCGCGAGGGCCGCGCCTCCGTCCGCGTCAAGATCGGGTTCTGACGAACCCGTAACGCGGCGCGGGGTACGGAATCCCAACTCCCCCCGCGCCGCGTTTCGTCCACTCCGACACGGTACGTGCCGACGGCCCGGGCCCTCGAGCTTGCTTCCGCGCGTTCGAATCCAGCCGGGCGCGCCAGTTTCCAAGAGCCTCGCATAAGCTCGGGCGCGCGTTCGCCTGCGAACCCTGACGGGTTCGAAGTTGCCCCTTCGGGCAGCGGCGATGCGCCGCGCTGAAAATCTTTGTCCTGATATGCGCGGTTCCCCGTCTTCCTTCTGACGGTGGATGCGCTGCACATGCTCGCGCTGCAGAAACCATATCTCAGGATTAGCAAAGCAGTCGCCATCTCATGCTCAAATCAGAGTTTAAAATATTGCCCGCAATATTTACCAATATAATCACGAAAGCGATGAAACATTAGCTTCACAGTTTTGCTGAATACAATTCTTGCGAGTCGTTTCATTTATACACAGCCAAGCAACGCGATACTTTATCGCAAACGAACACGCGCGCTCGCACAACATTACTTGTCCTGCAACGGGAGATTGTATGAAAAAGCAAGTGCAAGCACTGGCCATTGCCGCGTTAGGCGCGCTGGCCCTGACCCACCCCGTCTCGGCACACGCACAGGGCTGGCCGGCCCCGGTCGCGCCGCTGCCGCAGCTGGCGACCGCGCTCGACAAGCAGTTCCAGCCGGCGATCGATTTCGACACCGACGTCTGCTTCAACGTTCCCGCGGTCAACGCATCGGGCGCGATCAGCGCGGGCGCATCGACCTACTGGACCAACCCGCCGGCATCGTGCCGCAACGCCAGCTACCGCACGACCAGCAACGTCTATGTGCGCGCCCGCTGCAACAACGGCTATTGCGCCCGCGTCTACAGCTATTTCTGGCAGTCGGATTTCTCGCACGCCTATGACTGGGAATCGGTGATCGTCTGGACGACCGACAACGGCGCCAGCAGCACCGTGGTGGGCGTGACTCGCGGCGACCATGGCAATTGGGAAACCCGCGCCACCAGCGGCGGCCAGCTGCGCTTCCAGAGCGATTCGACCGGCCAGCACGTCAAGATGGTCTATCACTACGAGACGCTCGGCTTCTCGCACCTCTGGCGCTTCTCGAAGACCGACAATGGCGACGAGCCGCCCGAGAACGGCACCGGCACCTGGCTGATCCAGCCGCTGATCAGCTGGAACGGCTATCCCTCGGCCGCGGTGCGCAACGCGATCTCGAACTACAATTTCGGCAGCGGCAATTTCGACAACAAGGACGCGCGCTTCTCGGGCGTGCTCCAGGCCGCGCTGAACACCAGCATCACGCCGGGCTTCAACCCGACGCTCGATTCGGGTGCAAACTCGCCGGGCTGCCCGGCCGGCTCGACCCTCTGCTGAGTTCCCCCCCGCCCCGCGTCGCCCTACCAGGCGGCGCGGGGCGGTTCCCGATTTCCGAGGTTCGCATGCGAAGAATGCTGATGCTGGCGAGCGTTGCGCTGGCCGTTGTCGCAATGACGTGGTGGTTCGGCTGGCGGGGCGGCGATGCACCTGCGGCGCAGGGGGTGGTGACCATAGCCGCGCCCGGAAAGGCTGCGCGCCAGGCACCGGCCAAGCCGATGCCGGCGGCGGTGCGCCAGGCACAGGTGCCCGCGATGCCCGCCAAGGTGATCGCGGACGTGCGCGCGGCCTATCCGCTGCTCACCCAGGTCGATTTCAGCTGCGATGCCGGCGGCTGCGCAGTGACCGCGACGATCCCGCCACCGCCACCGGCCGACCAGGACTTTCTCGACAAGCGGCAGGCGCTGCTGACCGGCGGGCTGGCGAAGACGATCGCGGCGGAGGGCTACCGCGCACTGGGCCCCGTCCATATGGACGAGGTCGGCGACAACCTGTTCCACATCCGCCTGCCAGTGGCGGAGGCCCGCTAGGCTTACTTCTTGCCGCCGCGCCAATAGAGCAGCCCGGCGACGATCGCGGCCGATCCGATGCCGATCGCGGCGCCCATGCCGATCTGCTTGGCGTCGGGCTTCCAGCGCTTGCTGGCTTCGACGATGTCCTTGACTGCCTTGAGCGCCTCGCTGCCTTCGACATGGTCGTGCGGCGCTTCCGCGATCGGATAGGGCGACTGTGCGTCCTGCGGCTTGGGCGGGGTCTTGCTCATGATCTTCCTCTATTGGTGCAAGCCTGAACGCCAGGCTAATGCGGCGGTTGCACCCGAAGATGCAAGCCGCCAAAAGCCTCGAATGAACCCGCTTTACGCTCAAATGGGCACCACCATCTTCGAAGCGATGTCCGCCCGGGCACGCGAAACGGGGGCGATCAACCTGGGCCAGGGCTTTGCCGACGGGCGCGGCCCCGAGGCGGTGCTCGAGGCAGCGGCGAAGGCGGTCATCGAGAAATCGAACCAGTATCCGCCGATGATCGGCCTGCCGGAGCTGCGCCGCGCGGTGGCGGACCATTATGCACGCCATCAGGGGCTGAATCTGGCCGCGGAAGAAGTGGTGGTCACCTCGGGCGCGACCGAGGCGCTGGCGGCGGCGATCTTCGCCTGCGTCTCGCCCGGCGACGAAGTGATCTGCTTCCAGCCGCTCTACGACGCCTATGTCCCCTTGATCCGCCAGGCGGGCGGCGTGCCCAGGTTCGTGCGGTTGCGCCCACCCGAATGGAAGATCGACAAGGCGGCATTGGAGGCGGCGGTTTCGAGCAAGACGCGCGTGCTGCTGCTCAACAACCCGCTCAACCCCGCCGCGACGATGTGCGGGGCGGACGAACTGGCGATGCTCGCGGACTTCTGCGTGAGCCACGACCTGGTCGCGATCTGCGACGAGGTGTGGGAGCATGTGACCTTCGACGGCGCGCGCCATCTGCCACTGATCGGCTTTCCGGGCATGCGCGAGCGGACGGTGAAGATCGGGTCCGCCGGCAAGATCTTCGCGCTGACCGGCTTCAAGGTCGGCTGGATCTGCGCGACCCCTGCCCTTGCCCGCGTGATCTCCAAGGCGCACCAGTTCCTCACCTTCACCACCCCGCCCAACCTGCAATGGGCGGTGGCCGAGGGGCTGGCGACGCAGGACGGCTGGGTGCAGGAGGCGCGGCACCGCTTCCAGCATGGCCGCGACCGGCTGCGCACGGGCCTGGAGGGCGCGGGCTTCGCGGTGCTGCCGAGTGCGGCGACCTATTTCCTGTCGGTCGACCTGACCGCATCGGGGATCGACCTCGACGATGTCAGCTTCGCCAACAGGCTGATCGACGAGGCGGGCGTCGCCTCGATCCCGGTTTCGGCCTTCTATGCCGAGGACGCGGTGACCAGCGTGGTGCGCTTCTGCTTCGTCAAGGAAGACGCGACGCTCGACGCCGCGATCGACCGGATCGTCGCAGCACGCGGCTCCTTTGGTCGATAGTTAGCCCCGCTTCGGCGCAACTTCGCAACTTCCAGCGACTGCGGCCCGTTAGCCGGCCGCGGGATCAAACTGGAGTTGTACCATGCGTAATTTCAAGCTGCTGATGCGCGGTGCCGCGGTGGCCGCCATTCTCGTCGCGACGCCGTCGCTTGCCCAGAGCCGTATCGACCGGGCGCGCACCGCCGTTGCCGAAGCCACTGCCAAGGTCGAAGCCGCCCAGACTGCCGGTGCCGAGCGTTTCGCACCCGAGTCCTATGCACGCGCCGCGGAATCGCTGCGCACCGCAAAGGACCAGTTGGCACGCGACCACCGCGATTCGACGATCAACGAGGCACGCCGTGCCTCGGGCCTTGCCGACCAGGCGCTGGCCGAGGCCGAGAGCCACAAGCAGGATGCCATGGCGGCGGAGCGCGATGCGCGCCGCGACGCCCAGGCCACTGCAGCGGCCGAGGCGAGTGAGAAGGCCGCGGCGCAGGATGCTGCCGTAGCAGCGCAGACCGACGCCCAGGCGGCGAACGCGCGCGCCGATGTCGCGACGAGCGCGGCGCAGTCGGCCGCGGCCGATGCAGCGGCGGCGCGTGCCGCTGCCACTGCCCAGGCCCAGCCGGTCGCGACCACGATCGAGACGACCACCACCCAGCCGGCGGCGACGCGCAGCTACTCGTCGAGCAGCACGCGCAAGACCACGACGGTGAAGAAGAAGGCCGTGCCGGTGAAGAAGACGACCACCACGGTGGTCAAGCCGGCAACCTCGACCACGACCAAGACGACGGTGACGACGGCGCCGCAATAAGCGGGCAAGTTTGAATTTCGGATCCCTCCCCGGAACGCCATATTCCGGCGGAGGGATTCCGTCGTTCGTCAGCCTTTCCCCGGCCTTCGCCGGGGAAAAGTACGGCATCGAAGGCCGGCCTGAGGCCCTTCAAATCCTGTCGAGCACTCCGCGCTCGGTGATGTAACCTGTCACCAGCCGCGCGGGAGTGACATCGAACGCTGGATTGGCGGCGGGGGAATCGGTCACGCGGACGGTGACGATTTCCCCGCTGTCCAGCGGCCCGATCAGCCGGGTCAGCTCCTCGGCGCTGCGTTCCTCGATCGGGATGTCGGCGCCGCTTTCGGTATTCGGATCGAACGTCGTGTAGGGCAGCGCGACATAGAAGGGCACATCGTTGTCGTGCGCGGCGAGCGCCTTCAGATAAGTACCAATCTTGTTGCAGACGTCGCCATTGCGGGTAACGCGATCGGTGCCGACCACCACCGCATCCACCTGCCCCTTCATCATCAGCAGGCCGCCGGCATTGTCGGCGATCACCGTGTGCGGCACGCCGTGGTTGCGCAGCTCGAACGCGGTGAGCAGCGCGCCCTGGTTGCGCGGCCGGGTCTCGTCGACCCAGACATGGACCGGAATGCCGGCATCGTGCGCCAGGTAGATCGGCGCGGTGGCGGTGCCGTAGTCGACCGTGGCGAGCCAGCCCGCGTTGCAATGCGTCAGGATGTTGAGCGGGCGATCGGGGTTCTTCGCGTGAAGCTGCTTGAACAGTTCGAGGCCATGCTCGCCGATCGACCGGCAGAGCCCGGCATCCTCGTCGCAGATAGCATCGGCGCGGGCGAAGGCAGCCTCGGCGCGCTCGCCCTCAGGCAGATCGGCGACGGCGGTGCGCACCGCATCCAGCGCCCAGCGCAGGTTGATCGCGGTCGGGCGCGTCGCGTGAAGCTTGTCATAGGCCACCTGGAGATTTGCGTCGCTCGGGTCGACCGCAAGCGCCATCGCATAGCCATAGGCCGCGGTGGCGCCGATCATCGGGGCACCGCGCGTCCACATCTCGCGGATCGCGACGGCGGCGGCATCGACGTCGCGCAGCTCGACCCATTGGATCTGCCAGGGGAGCTTGCGCTGGTCGAGGATCACCGCGCCCTTGCCGTCTTCGGTGCGGCGGATCGAGCGGGTGGGCTGGCCTTCGAGGATCATGGGAGCACTTCCGCGAGAGAATGGATGTCGGCCGAGCCGCCGTCGCGGGCGATCAGCAATGCCTGGAGGCCGGCTTCGTGCGCGGCATCGACTTCGGCGGGCATGTCCGAGACGAAGAGCAGCTCGGAAGGCGCAAGATCGAGCGCGTCGACGATCCTGGTATAGGAATCGCTGTCGCGCTTGGGGCCGGTGGTGGTGTCGAAATAGCCGCTGAGGAACGGCGTCAGGTCGCCGGCGATCGAATGGCCGAAGATCAGCTTCTGCGCGGCGATCGAGCCGGAGGAATAGATGTGGACCTTGAGGCCGGCAGCGGTCCAGCGGCGCAGCGCCTCGGGCGTATCCGGATAGACATGACCCTTCAATTCGCCGTCCGCATAGCCCTGCGCCCAGATCAGCCCCTGCAGCGTCTTGAGCGGGGTTTCCTTGCGGTCCTCGTCGATCCACTGGAGCAAGGTGGCGACCGGGTCGTCGCCGGGGACTTGCGCCAGGATCGGGGCCGCGACTTCCGGATTGCTCGCAACGAACGCCGCCAAATGCCTGCGGGCATAGGGGAAAAGCTCATCGGCGACGAAGCGGATGCTGCTCGTCGTGCCTTCGATGTCGAGGAGGACGGCCTTGGGGTGGGTGTGGTGGTTCATTCAACTCTCGTCATCCCGGCGAAAGCCGGGATCTCAGGCGGATGCGCGATACGGCACGAAACCCCGGCTTTCGCCGGGATGACGGCTATGCCGGCTCGTGCCGCGGGAAGCGGTCGGCGATCGTGTCACCGGTGAAATTGGCGATCCAGCCATCGGCATTGGTGAACAGGCGGATCGCCGTGAAACGGGGCGACGGCCCCATGTCGAACCAGTGGCGCGTGCCGGCGGGGACCGAGATCAGGTCGCCTTCCTCGCAGAGCACCGCGTAGATCTTCTCGCCCTCGCGCAGCGTGAACAGCCCCTCGCCTTCGACGAAAAAGCGGACCTCGTCCTCCGAATGGCGATGCTCGGAGAGGAACTTGGTGCGCAGGTTCGCCTTTTCCGGGTGGTCGGGGACCATGCGGATGACGTCGACCGACTGATAGCCATTCTCGGCCTTCAGGCGCTCGACTTCGGGCGCGAAGGCGGCGAGCACCGCGTCCTGGTCCGCATCGGCGGCGAGCGGGCGCGACGGCCATTGCTCGAAGCGCACGCCGATCGGGGCGAGCGCCGCGGCGATCTCCGCGGCGTCGCGGGTGTCGGAGAGCGCCGTGCCGCCGGCCTCATCGAAGATGCGAAGATGCGTCATCGTTTCCACGCCCTTTCGGCCAGCTCGGCCGCGATCAGCCATTCGGTGCCCTCGAGCACGCGCTCGGCCTCGGCCAGGTCCCTGCCCCAGGCATAGAGCCCGTGGCTGCGGATAAGATAGGCCGGGGCGGCGTTCGGCGCCAGCAGCGCAGGCGTCACCGCCGCCTCGATCACCGCCATGTCCTGGCTGTTGTCGACGATCGGCAGGCGGATCTCAGCCTCGTGGGTGGTGTTGCCCGGGAAGACCTTGAGCATCTCGTGCCCGGCGAACACCCATTCGCTCGCATCGGCGGCGGCGCGGCTCATGCCCACGGCTTCCGGCGAATGCCCGTGGAGGACGGCGCCGACATCCGGGAACAACCGGTAGAGCGCGAGATGCAGCTCGGTCTCGGCCGAGGGCTTGCCGGAGGTGAGCGGGTTGCCGCCCAGGTCGACGCGCATCACGCCCTCGGGCTTCAACCGCCCCTTGTGCCAGCCGGACACGGTGACCGCGATGCTGCCATCGTCGAGGCGGACGGAATAGTTGCCGGCGGTGGCAGGCGCCCAGCCGCGCGCATCGATGCGGCGGCCCACCTCGACCAGTGCGTTCGCGGCGTCTTCGAAGGACATCGTCATGGAAGCGGCCTTAGCCGATCCAAAGCGACAGACGCATTACAGAATTTATTTGGACCCGCGGCGCGGAAGCGGCTGGACGATCTCGCGGGCCGGGCCGGTGACGAAGGTCGCCGACTGGGGCTGCGGGCGCGGATCGGTGCCGGGCATCGTCACCATGTTGAACGCCTCGCCGCCCAGGTTGCGCGCATCGGCCATCAGCACCGGCGTCGACGGGCCCGAGCGCTCGGGATTGGTCACCGGCTCGTCGGTGACCATCACGTCCCCGCCCAGTTCGGTCAGCGCGTAGAGCTGCTTGGCGAAGGCGGCGGGAAAGCGGATGCAACCATGCGAGGCCGGATAGCCCGGCAAATGCCCGGCGTGGAGCGCGATCCCGTCCCAGGTCAGCCGCTGCATGTAGGGCATCGGCGCGTTCGAATAGAGGTTCGAACGATGGAAGACCTGCTTCTGGAGGATGGTGAAGGCGCCCACCGGCGTCTCATGCCCGTCCGAGCCGGTGGAGACGGTGCTTGCCCCGACCAGATGGCCGCCGCGATAGACATAGGCGCGCTGGTCCGGGATGCTGACCACGATCGAGACCGGATCCCAGTCGCTGGTCGCGGCGCGGATCATCTCGGGCGTCTCGTACCAGACCGACTGCCCGTTGCGCAGCGCTTCCGGCGCGACCTGCATCGTGTCCGATGCGGCGATCTGCGCTGCGGCTGGAGTGGCGGAAAGAATCGACGCGGCGGCGAGGAGGAGGACGGCAAGGGTGCCGGAACGCATCAGGACAGCTCTCCGAATCAGTGAGCCAGGACGGCTCAGGACGATTCCTTAACGAAATTAACCTAATTTCGTGCCGCTGCCGAATCGGATAAAAATCGCGCTCGCAAATCGCGGACATTGTTCCGGTTTTTCGAGTTGCTTCGGCGAACCGGGCAATCGTTGCGGCGAATCGCGCAACTTGGGACAGATGTTAAGCAACGCGCTCACCATCTGTCTGATATAAGTTCCCCTAGGGGCAGAGCAGCGGGCAAATTGGAAACTATGCACAGTCTCGAGACGATTCAGTCGCGTCGCGCCTTGTTGAAGACGGCGCTTGTGATGGCCAGCGGCGCAGTGGTTTCGGCCTGCGCCTCGCGCACGATCGAAACCGCGATGGCGCCGGCGCCGCTGCCGGCCCCGCTCCCGATCCCCAAGGCACCCGAGCTGGCCGCCGCGCGCGTGCCGGGCGTGCCCGAGGGCATCCGCCCCGAGCTGTTCAAGAAGGCGCTCGCCGCGCTCAATCGCCATTCGATGCAGATCCAGTCGCACGACCGAATCGCGATCGCGGACTTCGCGACCTCGTCGAACAATCCGCGCTTCCATGTCGTCAACCTCGGCACCGGCCAGGTCGAGCGCTTCCTGGTCGCGCACGGCGTCGGCTCCGATCCCGAGCATAGCGGCATGCTCCAGCGCTTCTCGAACGAAGTGAATTCGGAAGCGACCTGCGAAGGCGCGTTCCTCACCGCCGACTATTATGTCGGCAAGCATGGCGACTCGCAGCGCCTGCTCGGGCTCGATCCGACCAACAACAACGCGCTCGACCGCGCGATCGTGGTCCATTCGGCCTGGTATGCGAACCCGGACATGATCGCCAAGCATGGCAAGCTCGGCCGCAGCCAGGGCTGCTTCGCGGTGGGCGAGAACGAGCTGGCCAAGCTGTTCGAGCGGCTCGGGCCGGGCCGGATGATCTATTCCGCCAAGGTCTGAGGACCGGCGTCGCACGGGAATGGCGGCGCCCAGCACGGATAGCCGAAGCTGAGCCGCGTCGCGTAGCGCGCCACGGGCCGTAGCGGCCAATGGCCGGGCAGCACCACATCGGGCTTGCCGCTGCCCTTGGGCCAGGCGGCAAACCCGGCGGGCGCGACGCCGTACCACAGGGCATCCCCCTCGAATTCGCGCTTGAACGCGATCGCGACGACCTTCTCGCCGACCAGCAGCTGGTGATAGTCCGCCGGGCTGCGCTGGACGCCCTTGGCATCCTGGACCGCCGAGCGGGCGAAATAGATGTCCTGCCACGGCGCGACCGGCGCAGCGAAGGCCAGCGCCTTGGCGGGCTCGCCGGGCTCGGCCGGGCGCGGCACGATGCGGAAGCAGGCGAGCAGCACCAGCAGCGCCACTACCGTCAGCCCGCGTGTGTCGCGCCAGGTGACCAGCAGCCAGCTGAACAGCACCGCCATCGGGAACAGCCATTTGAAATAATGCGCGTTGAAGAAGCGCCACATGCCGGTCGGCACCAGGTCGACATAGGCGAGCATCATCACCGTGTAGAGCAAGGCGACCAGCGCCATGCACAGCGTGAGCCAGCGCGCAGGCCCGTGCAGGCGCCACACCCCCAGGATCAGCCCCGCCGCGCCGGTGAGCAGCCAGGGCAGCACGCGGAGCAGGCCGGTCTCGCCGGGGAACCAGGGCGCGGGATCGACCAGCAGGATGCTCGCCTTCCAGCCGAGATCGGAAAAGGCGAAGCCATAGTCGCCCGACAGGATCGTATAGTCGGTGAGGCGCCAGCCATAGATGGCGAGATAGAGCGCGGCATAGGGGAAGAACGCCGCCGCCGCGCCGCCGATTGCCTTGGCGAGGTCGGCCCAGCGCCGCTCCATCAGCACCGGCCGCCACAGCGCGAAGCCGCCGATCACGGCGCTCACCACGATATCGGCGGGCCGGACCAGCGCGATCGCCATCAGCAGCAGGCCGAGCAGCGCCGGGCGCCGGCGGGTGCCGAACAGCATGTCGGCCGCTTCCGCGAAGGCCAGCCAGATGAACGCGGCGGACATCGTCGTCGTCCAGGGCTCGAGCCAGAATTTGGAGATGCGCAGGTCGCCGATCGTCGCGGCGAGGAAGAGCAGGCCGGACGCGTAATTCCCCACCCCGAAGCGCGCGGCGATGCGGAGGAAGCCCCAGAAGGCGGCGGCGTAGCACAGCAGGTTTATCGGCACGAACGGCGTCGGCGCCCAGGCAAAGGGCGCGCCGGCGAGCGGATAGAGCAAGGGGTACCAATGCTGGTCCGGGTTGAGGTCGAAGTGCAGCAACGCCCTGGCCGACATCAGATATTGCTTCTGGTCGTGCCAGCCGCGCCACCACGGCCCTTCGGGCGCAAAGAACTTCAGGTTGATCTTGAAGATCGTGTAGGCGGTGAACACGGCCATGACCGTGCGCACCGGATACGCGTCGAACCGGCGGCGAATCCACGAGAGAAGGGTTGGCAGGGATGCTGCGCTTGGGGTTGGCACAGGGCGAGCCGAGCGACTAGGGGTGTGACGTGATCGAAACATATCCGGCTGCAAGACGGAGACGATGAGCCAGACCCACCCCTTTTATTCGATCCACCGCCAGGGAATGATCCGGGCGGGCGTGTGCACGCCGGTCACGACCGTGGGCGACCCGCAGGCCAATGCCGAGGCGGCGATCGCGCTGGCGCGGCAGGGCGACGCGATGGGCGCGGACGTGCTCGTCTTCCCCGAGCTCAACGTCACGTCCTATGCGATCGACGACCTGCACCTGCAGGACACGATCTGCGCGGCGACCGAGGCCGGGATCGCGGCGATCGTGGCGGCCAGTGCCGAGCTCAAGCCGGTGCTGCTGGTCGGCGCGGCGCTTCGGCGCAGCGGCAGGCTCTACAATTGCGCGGTGGCGATCGCGCGCGGCCGGATCCTGGGCGTAGTGCCCAAGAGCTATCTGCCCAATTACCGCGAATATTATGAGAAGCGCTGGTTCGCGCTCGGTGCCGGGCTTGCCGGACTGGAGATCGACGTTGCCGGGCAGACCGTGCCCTTCGGCACCGACCTGGTCTTCGCTGCCGTCGACCTGCCCGACTTCGTCTTCCATGCCGAGATCTGCGAGGACTATTGGGCGCCCCTGCCCCCCTCGACCGAAGGCGCGCTGGCCGGTGCGCTCGTGCTGTGCAACCTCTCCGCCTCGAACATCACGGTCGGCAAGGCACGCGAGCGGGCGCTGCTGTGCGCGGCGCAATCGGCGCGGGCGGTGGCTGCCTATGTCTATTCGGCCTCGGGGCCGGGCGAGAGCACGACCGACCTGGCCTGGGACGGCCAGGGCATGATCCACGAGCTCGGCGAGCTGATCGCCACCACCGAGCGCTTCGACATCACCAACGAAGTGGTGTGTGCCGATATCGACCTGGAACGCATCCGGCTCGAGCGGATGCGGATGGGCACATTCAACGACTGCGCGGCGGCGAACGGCGACCCCGAGACGCGCTTCCGCCGCGTCGCCTTCCAGCACCAGCCGGACTTCGCAGACAAGGGATTGCTACGCAAAATCAGGCGTTTCCCCTTCGTACCGAATACGCCATCGAAGCTCGAGGAGGATTGCTACGAGGCGTTCAACATCCAGGTCGAGGGGCTGCGCAAGCGGCTCGAATCCACCGCCGCCAAGCATATCGTCATCGGCGTCTCGGGCGGGCTCGACTCGACGCATGCGCTGATCGTCGCGGCGCGGGCGATGGACCGGCTCGGCCGGCCGCGCACCGATATCCTGGGCTTCACCCTGCCCGGCTTCGCGACCAGCGACGAGACCAAGGCCAATGCCTGGGCGCTGATGCAGGCGCTCGGCGTGACCGGCGGGGAGATCGACATTCGCCCCACCGCGCGGACGATGCTCGAAGGGATCGGCCACCCGTTCGCCAAGGGCGAGCCGGTCTATGACGTGACGTTCGAGAACGTCCAGGCGGGGTTGCGCACCGACTATCTCTTCCGCCTCGCCAACCAGCGCCAGGGCTTCGTGCTCGGCACCGGCGACCTGAGCGAGCTGGCGCTCGGCTGGTGCACCTATGGCGTGGGCGACCAGATGAGCCACTATGGCGTCAATGCCGGCGTGCCCAAGACGCTGATCCAGTATCTGATCGGCTGGACGGTGCAGACCGGCCAGTTCACCGGCGAGGCCGCGGCGGTGCTCACCCGCATCCTCGACACCGAGATTTCGCCCGAGCTGGTGCCCGCGGACGCGGACGGCAAGATGCAGAGCACGCAGGACCGCATCGGCCCGTACGAGCTGCACGATTTCTTCCTCCATTATACGATCCGCCACGGGCTCAGGCCGTCCAAGATCGCTTTCCTGGCCTGGCATGCGTGGCAGGACGCGAGCGCCGGGCAATGGCCGATCGGCTTCCCCGAGGATGCGCGCCACCAGTATGACCTGGCGACGATCGCCCGGTGGCTGGAGGAATTCCTGTTCCGCTTCTTCCAGACCAGCCAGTTCAAGCGCTCCGCCATGCCCAACGGGCCGAAGGTCTCGGCCGGCGGCGCGCTGAGCCCGCGCGGCGACTGGCGGGCGCCGTCGGACGGCGTCGCAAGGCCGTGGATCGACGAGCTGAAGAACAGCCTCCCCTGATCGGTGCGATCCCCGCTCGACGGCCCGTCGCCTGGCGCTAAGCTGGCGGCCTGGCAAGCGGGGGAACGCCATTGGACGGGAATTTAGGCGCGACGCTGGGATTGGCGCCGTTCGAAACCGACTGGTTCCTGCCACGCTACCAGCCGGTGCGCTGCGGCGATTGGGAGATCCAGGTGCCGCGCGACGTGATCGCGCGCGGCTATTGGGGGCCGACGGTGTTCATGGCCGAGATGCCGGTGCTGCTGCGCGGCAACGAGACCTGGATGTCGCTCACGCCGCTGGAGGTGGAGAGCCAGGCGATTGGGCTGGCGGCAGCGCGTGGGCATGTGGTGATCATGGGGCTGGGCATGGGCTGGGCGGCAGCTGCGACGGCACTGGGCGAGGAGGTAACCCGCGTCACCGTGATCGAGCGTGACGGTGACGTCCTGGCGCTGCACGAGACGCTCGACCTGTTCGCCCAGCTGCCCGACGCGGCACGAGCCAAGCTGCACATCCTCCAGGGCGATGCGCTGGAATGGCAGGCCGATGCGCCGGTCGACCTGCTGATGCCCGATATCTGGCTGCCGCTGGTGAGCGACGGGCGCGTCGAGGAAGTCCGCCGGATGCAGGCGAACGTTCGCGCGGGGGCGATCTATTTCTGGGGACAGGAGCTGGAGATCGCCCGCCACGCGCGCGCAGCGGGGCGCGTGCTCGATGAAGACGGGATAGCGGCGACGATCCACGATTTCGGCCTGCCGCTGATCGGCACCGACTATCCTGGCCATGCCGAACTCGTCGCGGTCGCCGCCGAGCGCTGGATGCGCGACCGCTGGCTGCCAAGCGCCTGAAAACCAAGCATCACTGAAGCTTCCTTAACCAGTCCGGGCGCAGAGCAGCGGCATGATCCGGGGGGTTAGCCTGCTCATTGCATTGAGCGGCGCCGCGCTAGTCGCGACGACGGCCCCCGCCCATGCGCAGATGTTTTCCAGCGAAGCCATCTCGGTCACCGGCGATGCGCGCATCGTCGCAGCGGACGGCGAGACCAGCTGGCTGGAGGGCGGCCTGGGCAAGACGCGCTTCGACGGGACCGACAGCCGCGAGCTTCAGGCCGAGCCGCGGCTGGCCGAGGCCGACCTGATCTGGCAGCCGCGCTTCAGCTGGGCGCTGAGCGGCACCGTGGTGGCGATCGCCCAGCAGGGCCAGGAGCATGCCGTGGACCTGAGCGAGGCGGTGGTGACGTTCAAGCCCATGGTGTCCGGTCCCGCCAAGCTGAGCGTCCGCGCGGGCCTCTACTGGCCGGCCATCTCGCTCGAGCATTCAGGCGCCGCCTGGGTGGTGACGGACACGATAACACCGTCCGCCGTGAACAGCTGGGTCGGGGAGGAGATCAAGACCGGCGGCGTGGAAGCGACGGTGACCGCGCCGATCGGCGGCCAGCGTATCGCGGCGACGTTCGGTATGTTCGGGCTCAACGACACCTCTGGCACGCTCCTGGCGTTCCGGGGCTGGGCGCTGCACGACGAGAAGGCGACGGCCTTCGGCACGCAGCCCCTGCCCCCGCTCAGCGGCATGGCGGCGGCCGTCCAGGCACCGGCTACGCGGCCGATGATCGAGATCGACAATCGCCCGGGCTGGTACGCCAAGCTCGGCTGGTCGCCGACCTCGAGCCTCGAGCTGCAGGCCTTCCACTACGACAATCGCGGCGATCCCGAGGCGGTGACCGACACGCTGCAATGGGGCTGGCGGACGCGGTTCGACAATCTTGGCGCGGTGTTCACCGCCGGCCCGCTGACGCTCAAGGCCCAGGCGATGGGCGGGCGGACCGAGATGGGCTTCCCGATGGCCGGGCGGATCTGGGTCGATACCAAGTTCCGCGCCGCCTATCTGCTCGAGACCTGGCGCTTTGCCCGCGGCTCGGTCTCGGCGCGGCTCGATGCGTTCGGCACGCGCGGGCGCGGCAGCATGCTCGGTGCGCTCAGCGCGGAGGACGGCTGGGCCGTGACACTTGCCGCACGGCGCGAGATCGGCAGGCATCTGAGCCTGCTCGCCGAATTGCTGCATGTCGACAGCAGGCGCGACTATCGCGCCGCGCTCGGCCTCGCCGCGCGCCAACGGCAGAACCAGTTCCAGCTCGCGCTTCGCGTGCACCTCTGAACAACGGCTTGTTTACGCAAATCCGGTAGAAATTCCGGCCATGCGCTTGATATTCGCCCTTTCCGCCCTGAGCCTTGTCGGCGCTGCTCCCGCCCCGCCCCCTGCGGCCGGCCTCACCGTCTATGTGCGCGGCCCCGGCAACCAGCCGATTCGCGACGCGGTGGTGACGCTGCACCTGGTCGGCCGCGCGACGCCCGGCCCCCAAGTCGGAGGCGACTTCCAGGTCGATCAGAAGGACATCCAGTTCCACCCCTTCGTGCTGGTGGTGCCGGTGGGCGCGAACGTGTCGTTTCCGAACTTCGATCCGGTGCGCCACCACGTCTATTCCTTCTCGAGCGCCAAGAAGTTCGAGCTCAAGCTCTACGCCAAGGAGCAGGCGCGCACGGTGACCTTCGACAAGGCCGGCGTGGTCGCGCTGGGCTGCAACATCCATGACCAGATGACCGCGTTCATCGATGTGGTCGACACCGCCTATGCCGTGAAGACCGATGCGAGCGGCAACGCGGTGTTCGCCAACCTGCCCGCCGGGCAGGTGAAGCTCGACGTGTGGCACCCCTATCTGCGTGCGCCGGGCAATCTGGTGTCGAGCCAGGTCGCGGCCACCGGCACGCAGACCGTCAACGTCACGCTTCGCACGCCGCCACGGATGACCGGGTCGAGCCAATATTGAGATGACGCTCCGGCTGCCTCGCTTCCGCCACCTGCGGACCAAGCTGACCGTGCTCTATGCCGGGCTGTTCGGGCTGGCGATGCTGTGCGCCGCGATCGTGCTGTTCGCGATCGTCGAGCGCAACGCGACGCGGCAGGTGCAGGGTGAGCTGGTGGCGAGCAGCACGGTGTTCGACCGGCTCTGGACGCAGCGCAGCGCGCAGCTGGGCGGCGCCGCCGGGCTGCTCGCGCGCGACTTCGGCTTCCGCGCCGCGGTGGCGACCAATGACGGCGAGACGATCGGATCGGCGCTCGACAATCTGCGCCAGCGCATGGGCGTGCCGATCGCTTTCCTCGTGCGCGCCGACGGCAAGGTGGTGGGGCTTTCCGATCCCAAGTCCGCCGCGGACGCCGCCAAGCTTTGGCAGGCGTTCGACGCCGGCGAGATGACCGGCGTGGTCGAGCTGGACGGTGCCGCACGCCACGTGATCGCCGCGCCGATCATGGCGCCCGACCTCCTTGGCTGGGTGGTGTTCGCGACCAATCTCGACGCGGCCGAGATGCAGGGGCTGCAGCGCCTCTCCTCGATTCCGATCGAGGCGGCGGTGTTCCAGCACCGCGCCGATGGCTGGTTCAACGCCAGCCGGCGGATGGCCGCCGATCCGGCGATCGCCGCGTTCATCGCCAAGTCCACCCGGAACGACCAGCCCGCGACGGTCACCACCGCGCAGGGCACCGCTGTGGCGCTCGCCAACCCGCTGCCCGTGCTCGCCGGCGCGCCGGACAGCGTGCTGGTGATCCGCTATCCGCTCGACAAGGCGCTGGCATCCTATCGCCAGCTCCAGTTCGCGATCGCGCTGACCGGGCTGTTCGGCCTGCTGGTGACGATGCTCGCCACCTGGCGCATGGCGCAGTCGATCACCCGGCCGGTGACGCTGCTGAGCGCGGCGGCCGAGCGGCTGGCCGCCGGCGACGAAGCCTCGGTGCCGGTCGAGGACAATGACGAGCTCGGCCAGCTCGCCGCGACCTTCAACCGGATGGCCGCCGGGATCGCCGAGCGCGAGCGGCGGATCACCCATCTCGCCTTCAACGACGTGCTGACCGGGCTGCCCAATCGCGCGCTGTTCCAAGAGCATCTCGATCTTGAGCTCAAGCGCCGCGAGCGCAATGGCGGCACGATCGCGCTGCTCTGCCTCGACCTGGACGACTTCAAGTCGATCAACGACACGCTCGGCCACCCGGTGGGCGATGCGCTGCTGCGCCGCGTCTCGGAGAACCTCGCCGCCGAGATGAGCAAATGCTTCATCGCGCGGCTGGGCGGCGACGAGTTCGTGATCGTCTCCGAGCCCGAGGATGCCGAGGAAGTCGAGCGCATCGCCCGCCACGCGCTGGCGACGATCGAGACGCCGCTGGTGATCGAGGGGCACAGCGTTACGCCGAGCGCGAGCATCGGCATCGCGCTCGCCCCCGCGGACGGCGAGGACGCGCGCACGCTCCACAAGAATGCCGATCTGGCGCTGTACCGCGCGAAGGAGCTGGGCCGGCGGACCTTCAGCTTCTTCGAGGAATCGCTCAACGCCCGCGCCCAGGCGCGCCGCCGGATGGAGAGCGACCTGCGCGTCGCGATCCAGGAGGGCCAGTTCGAGCTCTATTTCCAGCCGCTGTTCGACCTCGCCCGGAACCGCATCGGATCGTTCGAGGCGCTGATGCGCTGGCACCACCCCGAGCGCGGCATGGTCTCGCCGGTCGAGTTCATCCCGATCGCCGAGGAGACCGGGCTGATCGTCGAGCTCGGCGCCTGGGCACTGCGCGAGGCATGTGCGCAGGCGATGACCTGGCCCGACTATATCCGCGTCGCGGTCAACGTATCCTCGGTGCAGTTCCGCCGGCCGGGGCTGTCCGAAGTCGTGCTCCAGGCGTTGATCGCAAGCGGGCTCGAGCCCAACCGGCTGGAGCTGGAGATCACCGAGTCGGTCTTCCTCGAGGGATCGGAGGCGACGCTGAAGGTGCTGCACTCGTTGCGGGCCTTGGGCGTGCGGATCGCGCTCGACGATTTCGGCACGGGCTACAGCTCGCTCAGCTATCTGCAGAGCTTCCCGTTCGACAAGATCAAGATCGACCGATCGTTCATCCAGGACCTGCTCACCCGGCCGGGCGCCACCGCGATCGTCCGCGCGATCACCGATCTGGCGCAGGCGCTGGGCATGGAGACGACCGCCGAGGGGGTGGAGGAAAGCGACCAGCTCGCCGAGCTGCGCCACCATGGCTGCTCCTCGGTGCAGGGCTATCTGTTCAGCCGGCCGATCGATCCGCGCGCGGTGGCCGAGCTGTTGCGCGACGAGAACCCGGGCTGGGACGCGCAGCGCGCCGCCGGGTGAATCGTATCTGAGTGATAGCGTTACCACGCGTTGACGCGTATACCCTTCCCGACAACGCTGACAAAAATAGCGGGAGAGGGAATCATGCACAGCCGCCGCCACGCATTGGCCGGTTCGTTGATCGCCTTGGGCATTGCGCTCGCCGGAGCGCCCGCCTGCGCGCAACAGGCACCCGCCGGCCCCTGGATGAACGCCAGGCTCTCGCCCGACGAGCGGGTGAAGCTGGTCCTCGCGCAGATGACCGATGAGGAGAAATTCGCGCTCGTCTTCGGCTATTTCGGCACCGAATTCCCGCCGAAGAACGGCTACAAGCCCCCCGCCGAGGCGCGGCCGGGCTCGGCCGGCTATATCCCCGGCATCCCGCGTCTGGGCATCCCGGCGCAGTGGCAGACCGATGCCGGCGTCGGCGTCGCTACCCAGGGCGGCGCGGCGCGGAAGCGCGGGCGCACCGCCCTGCCCTCCGGCCTCGCCACCACCGCGAGCTGGGACACAGACCTGGCGCATGCCGGCGGCGCGATGATCGGCGCGGAGGCGCGCGCATCGGGCTTCAACGTGATGCTTGCCGGCGGCGTCGACCTGATGCGCGAGCCGCGCAACGGGCGGAACTTCGAATATGGCGGCGAGGACCCGCTGCTCGCCGGCACGATGGTGGGCGCGCAGATCGCCGGCATCCAGTCGAACCACATCATCTCGACCGTAAAGCATTATGCGGTGAACGATCAGGAGACCGATCGCGACACCGGCAACTCGATAGTCGATCCGGTGGCAGCGCGGACGAGCGACCTGCTCGCCTTCCAGATCGCGATCGAGAGGGGCGACCCGGGCTCGGTGATGTGCTCGTACAATCGCGTGAACGGAACGCACGCGTGCGAGAACAACTGGCTGCTCACCGACGTGCTGCGCCGCGACTGGGGCTACAAGGGTTATGTGATGTCGGACTGGGGTGCGACCCACTCGAGCGCCCCTGCGGCCAATGCCGGACTCGACCAGGATTCGGGCTTTCCGTTCGACAAGGAACCCTATTTCGGCGCGCCGCTGAAGGCCGCGGTGGCAAAAGGCGAGGTGTCGCACGCGCGCCTCGATGCGATGGCCGGCGCGATCCTGCGCGCGATGTTCGCCAATGGCCTGATCGACAAGCCGGTGACAGATGCGCCGATGGACCTCGCCCCCGCGATGCTCGCCGCCCATGCCGAGGTGACGCGCAAGGATATCGAGGGCGGCGCGGTGCTGCTCAAGAACGCCGGCGCGATCCTGCCGCTTTCGCCGGCGGTGAAGAAGATCGTCGTGATCGGCGGCCATGCCGACAAGGGCGTGCTGGCAGGCAGCGGCTCGTCGCTGGTCTATCCGGTGACCGCCAATGGCGTGCCGGGGCTCAAGCCGACCGGCTGGCCGGGTCCGGTGATGTACTATCCCGATGCCCCGCTCGCCGCGATCAAGCGCCAGGCGCCAAATGCGGAGATCCTGTTCGTCGACGGCAAGGATGCGGGCGATGCGGCGAAGGCCGCCAGAGGCGCCGACGTCGCGATCGTGTTCGGCACGCAGTGGGCAGGCGAGAGCTTCGACGTGGCGCTCGACCTCGACGGCGACCAGGATGCGCTGATCGCCGCGGTCGCCAAGGCCAATCCCAAAACGGTGGTGGTGCTGGAGACCGGCGGGCCGGTGCTGACGCCGTGGCGCGGCCAGGTCGCGGGCATCCTCGCCGCCTGGTATCCCGGCACTGAGGGCGGCAGCGCGATCGCGAACCTGCTGTTCGGCAAGGTGAATCCCTCGGGCCACCTCCCCGCCAGCTTCCCCGACAGCATCTCGCAGCTCGCCAAGCCGAGCGCGCCGAACAAGGACGACACGACCTATAGCGAAGGCGCGACGGTCGGCTACAAATGGTATGACGCCAAGGGGCTGACCCCGGCCTTCCCGTTCGGCCATGGCCTAAGCTACACCGACTTCGCCTATTCGGGGCTGACCGCGCGCGCCGTGGGCGGCACCGTCGAGGCGAGCTTCACGGTCCGCAACAGCGGCCGCCGCAAGGGCAAGGCCGTGCCGCAGATCTATGTAGCCGGCGCGGGCTGGGAAGCGCCGAAGCGACTGGGCGCGTTCGACAAGATCGAGTTGGCACCGGGCGAGGCGAAGAAGGTCACGCTCAAGGTCGACCCGCGCCTGCTCGCGACCTTCGACGGCGTGGGCAATGCCTGGAAGATCGCCGGCGGGAGCTACCAGGTGATGCTCGGCACGTCGGCGCGCGATACGGTGGCTACGGTGCCGGTGACGCTTTCGGCACGGACGATCGCGGTGGGGTGGCGGCCTTAGCTCCTTCTTCGTCATCCCCGCGAAGGCGGGGATGACGGTTAGAGGGGCAAACGCCTGCCCGTCTTCGAACTCTCCCGCGCCAGCTCGGCGATGCGCAGGCCCAGCACCGCATCCGCGCCGCTGACCGGTGGCGGGGTACCCTCGGCGATGGCGCGCGCGACGCCGGCATAGAAGCCGCGATAGTCCCCCGTCTCGGTCGGCACCACTTCGCTGCTGCCGTCGGCGCGGGTGAGCAGACCGTGGAACTGCGTCTCCTCGTCGCCCACTCCCGGATCGCTGTAGCGCGCGCCTTCCTTCACCCGCACCTCCTGCGGATCGAGCCCGTGCTTGACGAAGTCCGCCGCGCTGCCGTGCAGCCAGAAGCGCGGGCGCGGGGTGACGAACATGCGCCCGGCCGAAAGCACCACACGGCGCGGGCCGTAGAACAGCGTGATCTCGAAATAATCGTCGGCGCGGCCGCCCGGGCGCTGCACTGCGACGTCGCCGGAAATCGCCTCCGGCGTGCCGAACAGCTGGAGCGCCTGGTCGATCAGGTGCGGGCCGAGATCGGCGAGGATGCCGGCGCCGGCCTCGGGGCTTTCCTTCCACACATCGGCGACTTCGGGGCGGAACCGATCCCAGCGCAGTTCGGCGAGCAAGATGTCGCCGAGCGCACCGCTCTCGACCAGCTCGCGGACGGTGAGGAAGTCGCCGTCCCAGCGGCGATTGTGGAAGGCAGCGGCGAGCAGCCCCTTCTCCTTCGCCAGCGCGATCAGGCCCTCGCCATCGGCGATGCTGGTCGCGAACGGCTTGTCGACCACGACATGCTTGCCCGCCTCGAGCGCCGCGCGAGCCAGCGGGACGTGGGTGTCGTTGGGCGTCGAGACGACGACCAGCTGGATGCCCGGATCGGCGAGCAGCGCCTCGGGCGTGGTGACCGCGGCGAGCGGATAGCGCGCGTGCACGGCATCGGCGCGCGACGTGGCGATCGCGGCGAGCTCGAGCCCGGGCACCGCATCGACCAGCGGCGCGTGAAAGGCCATGCCGCCCAGGCCATAGCCGATGATGCCGGTGCGGATCATGCGGTCACCGGGCGCGTGGCGTTCTGCTGCGCGGTCAGCACCAGCTCGGCCGCGAGCAGCGCCTGGTCCTGGTCCTGCGCAACGCTGGTCCGCTCGACCAGATCGGCGATGAACTGGGGACCAAAGGGCAAGGGCATTTTCGAACAATCCACGTAGCGCACACCTTGTTTGTCGCAGAGCAGGAGATGATTGCCGCCGGGCCGGCCGGCGATGTCCACATATTTCCTGAGCTCGATATACCCCTCGGTGCCCAGGATGAAGAGCCGTCCGTCGCCCCAGCTCGGCAGCCCGTCGGGCGTGAACCAGTCGACGCGGACATAGCCGGTGCCACCGTCGCCGGTGAGCATCATGTCGCCGAAATCCTCGAAGCCGGGCTTGTCGGGGTGGTGGAAGTTGCCGGTCTGCGCGGCAACGACATGCGCGGTCCGCGAGCCGGTGTAGAACAGGAACTGCTCGGCCTGGTGGCTGCCGATATCGGTGAGGACGCCGCCATAGCGCGCCCTGTCCCAGAACCAGTCGGGGCGACCGGTGCCGATGCGGTGCGGCGCGAGGTTGACCGTCTGGAGTATCTTGCCGATCCGGCCCTGCTGGACGAGCTCGCCGGCATGGACGGCGGCGCGCACCTCCAGACGCTCGGAATACATGATCGCGAACTTGCGCTTCGTCTCGGCGATCGCCTGGCGAACCTCGCTGAGCTGGGCGAGGCTGGTGATCGCGGGCTTGTCGCCGAGATAATCCTTGCCGGCGCGCATCGCCCTGATGCCGAGCGGGGCGCGGAGATCGGGGATCGGGGCGCCGACGATCAGCTTGATGCCCTTGTCCTCGAGTATCTCGTCCTCGCTGCGGGCGAGCTTCACGGCGTTGCCATAGCGCTTGCGGAAGGTATCGACCTGCTTCGGATCAGCGGCATGGAACGCCTTGAGCACGCCGCCGCCGCGGATCATCGCGTCGGTCATCGAATAGATGTGCGCATGATCGAGGCCGATCACGCCGAAATCGACGCGGTGCCGGACGCCCGGCTCCGGCCCGGCGGGCGCGGCATTCTCCGACGGCGCGTTGCCCGAGCCTTGCGACTGGGCGCGCAGTTCGGCCGGGAGCAGCGGGGCGATGCCGGCAATGCCGAGGATCGAGCGGCGGTCCATGCGTGCCTCCTACTGCGCCGGGGTGGCGGCGGTCTTCCAGTTGACCACGTGATAGGTCGCCGGCGTGTCGCCCACATTGCGCAGCGCGTGCGGCGCATTGGACGCGTTGAAGATCACCGAGCCGGGGCCGAGCCGCTGCCACTTGCCGCCGGACAGCGTCTCCACCGTCCCCTTGTCGATGATCACCAACTCCTCGTTCGGATGCTGGTGCGGCGGGTGCGAGGCGAGGCCCGGATTGAGCGTGGTGATGTGCATCTCGAGCTCGGCGAGCGTGGCGGTGGGCTGGCGGACGAGGCTGCGGAGTTCGCCGACATCGGTCTTCTGGACCGCCAGCTGGTTCCAGTCCCACACCGCCGGGCCGAGCACTGCCTGTTGCTGCGCCAGCGCGCTCGCGCCCCAGCCGCACAGCAACGCCGCCGCCGCAATACAGGCATCCCTTCGCGTGATCCGCATCGTCCCTCTCCTTTCGGGAGATGCTATCCGTAATTGTCCGAGTTCAGAACCTATTTCTCGGAGAATATCGCCGCCGCCCCGCCATTGGCGGCGAGGTTCAGCGTGAGCGTTTCGCCGTCGGCGACGCGCCTTTCGGCGAACGCCGGCGCATCGGGCTTGTCGCCATCGGCCCAGAGCCGCATCGCCGCGCCCTTCCTGCCGAGGAAGCCGAGCGGCACGGCCACCGTCCGCGCAGTCTCGCTGTTCATTGCGCCGAGGAACCAGCGACTGCCCTTGCGGCGGGCGAGGACGATATATTCCCCGGTATCGCCCGCGAGATAGCGAGTCTCGTCCCAGCTGGTCGGCACCGCCTTGACGAAGTCGAAGCCGGCGGGGCTGGCGGCATAGGTGTCCGGGCTGTCCGCGACTGCGCCGAGCGGTGACAGGAACGCGACATACATCGCCAGGCCATGCGCCCGTGTCGTCTGGACGAAGGGCAGGTCATTCCGGATGCGGAAGGTCTCGGGAGTCGCGTTGCGGAAGCCGCCGGGGGTATAGTCCATCGGGCCGATCAGCCCGCGCGTGAAGGCGAGCATGACATTGTGGCGCGAGGTCACGCGCCGGCTCCACTTGTTGTACTCGGCACCCATCACGCCTTCCTGCGTCATGAAATTGGGCCAGGTGCGCACCAGCCCGCGCGGCGGATAGGCGCCGTGGAAATCGACCATCAAATGGTGGCGCGCCGCCGCGCCGAGCAGACGCGTGTACCAGTTGACCATCCACTGGTCGTCGCGGTCCATGAAATCGACCTTGATCCCAGCGATGCCGAGCTTCTCATATTCGGTGAGCGCGTCCTCCATCTGCTCGTCGAGCGCCTGCCAGTGCGTCCATAGCCAGAGGCGGACCTTCTTGGACCTGGCATAGTCCGAGACTTCCTGGAGGTTGATCGTCTCCGACCATTTGGTGATGTCGACGCCCGGTCGGCGCACCCCGCCCCCGCCGGCGCCGGCATACCAGCCCTCGTCGATCATCGTGTAGGGCAGGCCATTGGCGGCGGCGAAGTCGATCAGCGCCTTGGCCACCGCGGTGGTGCTGCGCTGGCCGGGGAGTGCGGCAATCGAGGGACCGTGCCACCAGTCCCAGCTGGTCAGGCCGGGCTTGATCCAGCTGGTGTCCTCGATCCGGCTCGGCGTGGAGAGGTTGGAGATCAGCGTGCTCTCGTTGAGCTTGCCGAGCTGGTCGGCGAGCATCACCACGCGCCAGGGGGTGACGATCGGGCTGCCGACGCGGGTGTGCACGGCGATGCGATAGTCGTCGAGCGAGGGCGAGAGCTTGACCTGCAGCCCGGGCCCGCCATCGCCGCGGCCGGTGAGGTACATGCCGGCGAAGTCGAGCAGGTCGGCCTCGGCGATCGCGAAGGCGGCCTTGCCGGTCTCGCAGGCGAAGGGCACGTCGAAGAGATTGTGGTCGCGCAAATGCGGCACGTCGACGGGGTCGAACTCGCCTTCGTGGCTCGAGCCGAACTTGCCGACGTTGAAGCCCCAGCATTTGTAGCTGGTGGGGAAATAGAAGCCGGTGCGCTCATAGCGGACGATCGCCGCCGAAGTCTGCGGCTGGACCGGCACGACGGTGCGAAACGCCACCCCGTCGTCATAGGCGCGCAGCACCACATCCATCCTGCGCTTCGCCCCGCCCTTCTCCTGGAAATGGACGGTGAGCTGGTTGTAGTGGTCGCGGCCCTCCGCGGCGGCACCCGCGACGATCGGGTAGCGCGTATCGGCGCTGGCGGTCTCCGAACCGGTTATCGCCAGGCCATAGCCGAGGGTATCGACATCGAGGTCGAGCAGGATCGGCGACGGTGTGATCACCAGGCTGCCGCCGCGCGAGACGGCATAGACCGGGGTGCCCGAGCCGCTGAGCTGGATCGCGATGCGGTTGCTGCCGTCGGGCGAGGCGGCGGTGAGCACCTGTTGCGCGGAAGCGGGCGCCGCGGCGAGCAGCGCGAGCGCGGCAAGCGCCAGCCTCACGCCTTGTGCGCCTTCAGCACCGGCGCGAGCACGGCTTCCATTGCGGCATACCCCGCTTCGGTGGGATGGACGCCGTCCGAGGCCAGGCCGGGCTTCATCCCGCCTGCCGCCGTGCCGAGCACGCCGGTATAGTCGATGAAGGTCGCGCGGGCGCGGCGGGCATAGCTCGCCTGCCACCGGTTGATCGCGCGGATCGGCTCGACCGTCGCGAGGCCGGGGCGCCAGGGGAAATGGTCCGCCGGCGGCACCGAGGCGAGCAGCACGTGGATGCCGTTCGCCTGGGCGAGCTCGGTCATCATGCGCAAATTGTCGCAGCTCTGCGCGATGCTGATCGTGCCGGTGTTGCCGGCGATGTCGTTGGTGCCGGCCATGATGTGGACGAGCCGGGGCTTGAGCGCGATCACGTCGGCCATCATGCGCAGCACCATCTGCGGCGATGTCTGCCCGCCGATGCCGCGGCAGATCCGGCCGGGGGTGAAGAAGGCGGGGTGCTTGCTTTGCCAGCCCTCGGTGATCGAATCGCCCATGAAGACGATGTCGACCTTCTGCCCCGCGGCGATCAGCTTCCGATTGTCCGCGGCATAGCGGCCGAGCCAGGGCCAGTCTTCCTTGAGCTGGCGCTGGTGCTTGTCCTCCCAGCTCTCCTGCGCCTGATCGGCCTGGACGGCGACGGGGAGCAGCAAGGTGCCGGCAAGGAACCTACGGCGGACGATCGGCATCTCAGGCGTCTCCGGTCTGGCAAGGTCCCGGCACCCTAGCGCCCTGCCCGGGCCCGCGAAAGCGCCGCGAGGGCGACGACATTTTATCAGATGGCGCCCGCAAGTTCCCGTGCGCGCGGCCGTTTAGTGGATCGGCCAGGCATTGTGCGCGGATGACGGGCCGGGTTTCTACGGCGTACCGCGCACCAGTTCGTTTCCTTGCCGCCGGACGGGTGAGAACCGGGGGTCCGGCGGCAAGTGAACGGCTTTCCCCTCAGTGCACCGATGCCATCTCGCCTTCGGCGCGAACCACCGGCGCCTTGCCCGCCGCGATCGCGAACAGGCACAGCACGACATAGCAGAGCGCCGGAACGATCAGCGCGAAGCTGTAGCCATGCGCGCCGGAGACCAGGCCGACGAGCGGCGGCAACACCGCACCGCCGACGATCGCCGTGCAGAGCAGGCCCGAGGTCGATTCCTCGCTGGCGGTGGAACGCTCGAGCGTGAGCGTGAAGATCACCGGGAACATGATCGAGTTGAACAGGCCGATCGCCAGCGCGACGAAGCCCGCGGTCACGCCGCCGACCACGAAGACATAGACGCACATCGCCGCGGCGATCGCGGTGAACAATGCGAGCAGCCGCGCCGCGTTGAAGCGGGCGAGCAGCGCCGAGCCGATCGCACGGCCGACCATCGCGCCACCCCAATAGAAGGCCACGGCCTTGCCGGCTTCCTGGAGCGAGACGCCGGGCACGCCGTCGCTGCCCATCAGATAGCCGAGCAGCGGCACGTTGAACGCCGCGTCCGAATGGCCCCAGATCGCATTGGAATTGAGGAACAGCGCCATCTGCGTGCCGATCGACACTTCCGCGCCGACATAGAGGAAGATGGCGAGGCCGCCGAACAACGCCCATTTGGACGAGAAGGCCGAGAGCAGCCCCGCGGTCGAGGCCGGTGCCGGCGCGGCCTCGGTGACGACGCGGCGGCTGAGGAAGAAGAACACGGCGAGCGCGGCGATCAGGCCGCAGAGCCAGAAATAGGCGGAATCGATGCCGTGCAGCGCCTCGGCGCGAATCTCCGGCGTGATCACGGTGCCGGCCTTCACCTCGACGCCCTTGAGGAACAGATGCGCGCCGAGCAGCGGGCCGAGGAAGGTGCCGAAGGAATTGAAGGTCTGGCTGAGCACCAGGCGGAAATGGCTGCCCTTGGGAGTGCCGAGCGCCGCCGCGAGCGGGTTGGCCGCCACCTGGAGCACGGTGATGCCGCTCGCCAGCACGAACAGGCCGAGCAGCACGAGCCAGTAATTGGCGGCATTGGCCGCGGCGAGCATGATCAGGCAGCCGCCGATCATCGTCACGAGCGCGATCAGGATCGAGGGCACTGCCTTGAAGCGCGAGATCAGCAGCGCCGCGGGCAGCGACATGAAGAAATAGGCGGCGAAATAGGCCGAAGCGATCGCCTGGGCCTGCCAGTCCTCGAGCGTGAAGATGCCCTTCACCGCGGCGACCAGCGGATCGACCAGCGAGGTGATGAAGCCCCAGGCGAAGAAAAGCGTAGTGACGGCGGCGAAGGCCAGCGTCGTCTGCGTGGAACGTGCGGATGCCAAGATAACTCTCCCCTGCGGACGTTCGCCCGTCCTTCTCCGGCAGGCGTTTGCGCGGAACCTGGTCCGACAACGTTGCCACTGTCAAGGCGCCCCGGCGGATTCTGTAAAATCCGCCCTCGCCACGTGCCCCGGCTTTGGCTTAATAGCAATCGGCGATTCAGGTCGCCCGGCTTAGGGCGGCCGCGAAGGAGATTTGCGAGTGACGAAGTTGTTTTCGGGCCGTGTGGCTCGCCGGGCTGCCTGGGCCGCAATGCTTGCCGGGATCGCGGCGCCGGTGGTGGCGCAGCAGGTAAAGCCCCAGGCAAGCCCGACGCCGGCGCTCCAGGAAGTGCCCGTGCCGCCGTTCGTCCCCAACCCGCCGGTCGTTCTGCCGGTGCTGAGCGCCGCCCAGGCGGCCGAGCTCGCGCCGATCCTCACCGAGGCGGGCTTCGCGCAGGGGCTGCGCCGCGTCGGCGACCCGACGCCAAGCTTCAAGGACAATGAAGCGCTGGTGCGTGCCGCGCTCGATTATGCCCGCGCGGTCCATTCGGGCCGCCTCGCCGAGGCCGACTTCGATCCCAACTGGGGCCTGCGCCCCGCCGCCTATGATCCCCTGCCCGCCTTTGCCGAGGCCGTGCGCCAGAACCGCGTCGGCGCCTGGCTGCGCCAGCTGCCGCCGCCCTGGGCCGGGTACGACACGCTCCAGCTCGGCCTGGTCACCTATCGCAAGATCGTCGCCAATGGCGGCTGGCAGAAGCTCGCGGCGGGGCCGGACCTCGCCCAGGGCGCCAGCGGCCCGCGCGTCGCGGCGCTGCGCAAGCGGCTCTCGGTGGAAGACGGCCAGGTGGCCGCCGCCGGCGACAAGTTCGACGGCGACCTGAAGGACGCGGTCGTCCGCGCCCAGCGGCGCTACGGCCTCAACCCCACCGGCGTGGTTTCCTCGGGCACGCTCGCCGCACTCAACGTGCCGGCCGAGGACCGGGTCGGCCAGATCATCGCCAACATGGAGCGCTGGCGCTGGCTGCCGAGCGAGCTTCCCGCCAAGCGCATCCAGGTGAACATCGCCGCCGCCGTGCTCACCGTGTTCGAGGGCGACGCCCCGATCGCGTCGATGAAGGCGGTCACCGGCCGTCCCGGCAACGAGACGCCAATGCTCCAGTCGAAGATCCATTCGATCGTGCTCAATCCGCCCTGGAACGTGCCGACCGGCATCGCCGAGAAGGAACTGTGGCCCAAGGGCGAGGCGGCACTGAAGGCGCAGGGCTACAAGATCATCGGCACCGGCGCGAACCGCCGTCTGCAGCAGCAGCCCGGCCCGAAGAGCGCGCTCGGCCGCTACAAGTTCGACTTCCCGAACCCCTATGCCGTGTACCTGCACGACACGCCCTCGCAGTCGACCTTCTCGAGCTTCAGCCGGCTCGCCTCGCACGGCTGCGTCCGGCTGGAGAAGCCGGGCCCGCTGGCGCAGCTGCTGCTGCGCAACGATCCGAACTGGCAGCCCGAGCAGATCAACGCCGCGCTCGCCAAGGGCGACACCCTGCGCGTGAGCCTGCAGGAGCAGGATCAGGTCTCGGTGTACCTGCTCTACTGGACCGCCTTTGCGAACGCGAACGGCACGGTGAACTTCCGCGGCGATCCCTATGGCTGGGACAAGGATCTCGCGGCAAAGATCGAGAAACGCTCCGCGATTACCGCGGCTGCCGTTTCCGCACGTTGAGAAAAAGGGGAATAGGACATGAAGATCCGTAGTTTCGCGCTGGTCGGTGCTGCCGGCCTGGCGCTCGCCGCCTGCTCGGGCAGCAAGACCGATGACACGCAGGTCAACGAGACGATCGTCGCGAACATCGGCGAGCCGGAGAACCTGACCAACGTCACGATCACCGAGCCGACCGCGACGCCGACGATGACCAACGCCAGCGCCCCGCCCCCCGTCGCCGACCTCGCGCCCGACGCGCAGACGCAGGACGACGCCGATGCGACGGGCATGACTGCCAAGGTCGATCGCAACACCAGCGAAGGCCAGCCGGCGCAGTAAACTTCTGAAGGGGATGGGCTTAAGCCCGCTCCGACCACCTCACGAGCTGATCCCCGGCGAAAGCCGGGGCCCAGTATCGGCGCATCAAATTGGGCGGTCGAACCTCTCGACCGACATCGCAACTGGGCCCCGGCTTTCGCCGGGGATCAGCTTTGCCAACAGTCTTGAAGCGATACGCGCCTAGTCCTGCGTCCGGATGCACAGCGCGACCGCGCCTCCGGCCAGCGTGCCCGCCGCCAGGATCAGCAGCCACAGCGTATAGCCCGTCTTCTCCGGCGCCAGCGCGAGCGCAAGCAGCGGCGCGACCATTGCCGGCAGCGTGTTGGTGAGGTTGAGGATGCCCAGGTCGCGGCCGCGATGCGCGGGCGTCGGCAGAAGCTGCATCGCCATCGCCGAATGGATGGCGAGGAACACGCTGAGCCCGGACATCGCCAGCGCATGGCCGATCGCCGCGACGCCCCAGCTCCTGGCGAAGGCCATGACCGACAAGCCGGCAGCCATCCCGACCGCACCCGCCGCAAGAAACGGCTTGCGGCGCAGCATCCGGTCCGAGAGCCGGCCGGCGAGCAGGGTCAGCAGCACCGCGACGATCGTCGATCCCGTCATCGTCGCGACGATCGGGTTGGCCTCGACGCTGGTCTTGCTGATGTCCTCGCGGTCGAGCACCGACAGGAAGTAGAAGAAGCCATAGGTCGACAGGCCGTTGCCGGCGACCTGGAACAGGATGCGCGAGGCCCAGGCGAGCAGGAAGTCGAAGCGACGCTGCTCGCGCTGCGGCTGGGCCGGCGCCGGAGGAAGCGCGGCGCCTTCGCGGGCAAAGGCCAGGAACGGCGCGATCAGCGCGATGAACAACAGGCACAGCAAGGCATAGCGCGTCGCATCGCCACCGAGCCCGGGCAGCGTGACCAGCACCGCCGACATCGCCCCGATCGGATGGGCGATGCCGGTGAGCCCGGCGACCAGGCCCTTCTGTTCGTCGGGTATCTCGTCCGCCATCACCGCGGCGATCGGCGCGAACATCATGTTGATGCCGATCTGGATCCACAGCACCGCGAGCAACAGGCTCAGCGGATCGGCGGCGATCAGCAACAGGCCATAGGAGCCGGCGAGCAGCGCCAGCCCGGCCAGGACCCAGGGGCGCCGCGTGCCCTTGCGGCGCCGCGTGCCGTCGCTGAGCGCGCCGAAGACGATGTTGGCGATGCTCGCGATCGCCGCTCCGCCGAGCGCCCCGGCGCTGAGCAACTGCACCGCATGCCCCCCGCCCGCCTGCGCGGCCTTGAGCGGCAGCAGCACCATGACGAACGGCATGAAGCTGACGAACATGCCCGCATAGGCCAGCGCGTAGAGGAGGATGAAGCCGCGGCCGGGCGATGGAAAGCGCATGGACGGCGGACCATCGGCGCGGCCCGGGCCCAAGTCAACGCCGCGGCGGTGCGCTCGAATCACGGACCACGAATTCGAAGGGCAGAAGATGGTGGCCGTTGCCGGTCTCGCCGCGCGCCTTGCCCTGGATCAGCAGCTCCGCCGCCTTGGCGGTCATCGCCGCGATCGGCTGGCGGATCGCAGTCAGCGCAGGCACGCTCATCCGCACCGTGGGCGTATCGTCGAAGCTTACCACCGACAGGTCGCCGGGCACCGCGAGCCCCAGCTGGCCCGCCGCATGCAGCACGCCGAGCGCCATCTCGTCGCTGCTCGCGAGCACGGCGGTGGGCGGCACCGCGAGGCCGGCGAGCGTGGTGAGCGCGGCGAGGCCGGCTTCATAGGTAAAGTCGCCGGGCTGGAGATAATCGGGGTTCACGGCGAGGCCCCGCGCCTCGATCGCGCCGGTGAAGCCGCGCAGCCGATCCGGGCTCATCGCATAGTCGGGATGGCCCTGGACATAGGCGATGCGGGTATGGCCGAGATCGAGCAGATGCTCGGTCGCCCGGCGCGCCGCGGCCTCGTCGTCCATATAGACCGCGAAGCCCTCGCCATCGCGGTGCGAACCGAGCCGCGCGAAGACCAGCCCCGCCTGGTGCAGCAGGTTGGTGATCCGATCGTCCTCGCTGTGCGGCGGGGTGAGGATCACGCCGTCCGGGTGGAGCGCGGAGAGCGCGGCACGAACCTGCGCCTCGAGCTGGTCCGAATGCGAATCGACCAGCTCGAACAGCATGCGATAGCCATGCTCGGCGCATTTGAGCATGCCGCCATAGAGCATCTGGTCGACCCAGTCGTTGCCGCGCCGCGACTGCCAGCCCTCGAGCGTTGGCCGCTCGTCGTTGAAGGCAAGGATGAGATAGGAGCGCGAACCGCCCAGGCGTCGCGCCGCGAGGCTGGGGACATAGCCGAGCTTGTCGATCGCCGCCTGGACGCGCGCCTGCACCCCCGCGGTGACGTTCGGCCCCTTGTTGATGACGCGGCTCACCGTCTGCAGCGAGACCCCCGCCTCCGCCGCCACGTCCCGAATAGTGATCGCGCGCTTACGCGGCTGCATGGGCCGGCCGCGCGAGATCGACCTTGTCGGCGCGGCAATGCGCATCGATGAACTGCTGGTGCGTCGGCAGCTGCTGGACCATCGCGGCAAGCTGGCCGCGCGCCTGGTCCATGCCCGCATAGAGCGCCGCCTCGTCGATCCGGTCGACCAGCGGGTGATAGGTGCGCGGGCGCTCGCCCATGCCGTCGAACACCGAGAACCAGCTGACCGAGCGGAACAGCTCGTCCAGCCCTTCCCTGAGCGAGCCGTTGGTCCGGAACAGCTCGACGCGCTGCTTCAGGCTGTCGGGCCATTCCATGTCGCGCACCTTGCGCCAGAACGGCGTGTCGTCGCGCGCGCTCAGGCAATAGTGGAGCACGATGAAGTCGCGGATCTCGGTATAGTCGGCAACCATGCGGCGATTATACTCATCCGCCAGCGCCGGATCGCAGTGGCGATCGGGCAGGAAGCGGAAGAAGAAGTCCATGCCGCGATAGATCAGGTGGATCGCGGTGCTCTCGAGCGGCTCGATGAAGCCCGAGGCGAGGCCGAGCGACAGCACGTTCTTGTGCCAGATCTGCTCGCGCACCCCGGTCTTGAACGGCACCACCATCGGCCCGGCGACGACTTCGCCCTCGACCTTGTCGAGCAGGATCCGCGTCGCTTCCTCGTCGCTCATGAATTCGGAGGAATAGACATGGCCGTTGCCGGTGCGGTGCTGCAGCGGGATGCGCCAGCGCCAGCCGGCATCCTGCGCCTCGGCGAGCGTATAGGGCGATGGCGGGCCGACATTCTCGGTCTGCGCGGCGATCGCGCGGTCGCAGAACAGATAGTTCGACCAGTCGGTGTATCTCGTGCCGAGCGCCTTCTCGATCAGCAGCGCGCGGAAGCCCGAGCAATCGATGAAGAAGTCGGCGCTGACCTGGCGCCCGTCCTTGAGCGTGAGCGACGAGACGAAGCCGCGATCGTCGAGCGCGACATCGGTGACCATCCCCTCGGTGCGCTTCACCCCCCGCGCTTCGGCATGCGCGCGCAGATATTGGGCGACGCGCTTGGCATCGACATGGAGCGCATAGGAGGCGCTGGAGATCGGCGTGCGCTGCGCCTTGAACGGCAGCATGAACCGCCCCTCGCGCGCCATCACGCTGGCCGGCGCGAAATCCTGGAGCGGGAAATCATGGCCGGAGAGCGTCGCCTTGCGCCAGCACTGGTAGAAGTCGCTGAGCTCGACCCGCTGGCCGATATCGCCGAACGGATGGAAATAGCGCTCGCCCTTCTTCCACCAGTCCTTGAACTCGATGCCGAGCTTGAAGCTGGCCTGGACCTGGCGGACGAAATCCTGCTCGTTGATGTCGAGCTTGGCGATCAGCTCCATGAAGGGCGGGATCGTGCTCTCGCCCACCCCGATCGTGCCGATATCGTCGCTCTCGACCAGCTCGATCTCGAAGAGCCTGCCCTTCATGTGATGCGCCATCACCGCGGCGGCGATCCAGCCGGCGGTGCCGCCGCCGACGATGCAGACCTTACGCAGCGCGTCGGGGTTGTTCATGCGGATGTCCTTAAGGGCTCGGTGGCGGCGCCATCCACCGTCGCGAGAAATTCACTATGGGTGGGCGTGTCGGCCACGGTGCGGGCGACCGCGGCACGCATCTGCGCGAGCGCGCGGGCAAGCTCGGCGGGGTCGACCGCGGCGACGCCGGGATCTATCCGCTCGGGCAGATGCTCGAACCCGCCATAGATGGCGAGCCAGGATGCGGGCGAGAACATCTCCCAGCGATAGCGCAGGAAGGCGCCGCGCGCGCGCCACAAGTCGAGCTTGGCGGAGAGGCTGTCGGGCAATATCATCGCGCGGCAGGCATCCCAGAACGGCCCCTCGCGGGTGCTGAGCCGGTAGTGGAGGAGGATGAAATCGCGGACGCGCTCCATCTCTTCGGCGGACTGATCGTTATACTCCGTCACCACCGCGGGGTCGAAACCCTTGTCGGGGAAGAGCTGCTTGAGGCGCTCGATGCCCGTCTCGATCAGCGCGATGCTGGTGGACTCGAGCGGTTCGAGGAAGCCCGAGGCCAGGCCGAGCGCGACGCAGTTCTTGGCCCAGGCGACGTCGCGGCGGCCCGGCGTGAACCGCAGTTTTCGCGGCTCCATCAATAGTTTGCCGGCAATATTCGAGACAAGCTCGGTGCGCGCGTCTTCGTCACCCTGGTACGTGCTCGAGAAGACGATGCCATTGCCCTCGCGGCTGCGCAGCGGGATGCGCCATTGCCAGCCGGCGGTGCGCGCGGTCACCGTGGTACAGCTCGGCGGCTCCCCTGCCCGCTCGCTCTGGACGGCAAAGGCAGTGTCGCAGAGCAGCCAGTGCGACCAGTCCTGGTAGCCGACGCCGAGCGCCTCGCCGATCAGCAGGCCGCGAAAGCCCGAGCAATCGATGAACAAATCACCTTCGATACGCTCGCCACTGTCCAGCGCCACGGACTCGATAAAACCGGTTTCGCCATGCAGCGCCACGTCGGCGATCCGCGCGTCAATACGAATGACACCGACGCGTTCGGCAAAGGCGCGCATGTGCGCGGCGAACCGCGCGGCGTCGAAATGGAGCGCCCAGTCGAAGATCGACAGCTGGCTCGGCGGATTGGGGACCGGCACGCTGGCATGCCCCTCGCGCGCCAGCATCGCGCCCAGCGAATATTCGTCCAGCGGAGCGGCCTGGCCGGCCTGACGCGCCTTCAGCCAATAGTGGTGGAAGTCGATGCCGCGCAGGTCCTGCCCGAAGCGGCCAAAGGGGTGGACGAAGCTCGTCCCCGGCTTCCAGTCGACGAAGCGGATGCCGAGCTTGGCCGTCGCGTCGCAGGCGCGCATCACCTCGGCATCGGTCATGCCGAGGCTGGCATAGAAGCGGCGGATGGTGGGGATCGTCGCCTCGCCGACGCCGATCGTCCCGATCTCCGAGCTTTCGATCAGCGTGACCCGGGTGCCCGTGCCCGCGAGATAGGCGCCCAGCGCCGCCGCCGCCATCCAGCCGGCGGTGCCCCCGCCGACGATGACGACACGCTCGATCGCGCCGCTGCTCTGTCCCCCAAAACTCATTGCGTCATCTGATCGTCTCGGCCCGGGCTTCGCAAGCGAAACCGCGCCGTTGCTGCTCCGGAAAAAAATGGGCCGGCAGCCCATGCGGAACTGCCGGCCCAGGAGGGTTGGCTCTTAGAAACGGTAGCGCACACCCACCGAGTAACGCGGCTCGAAGCGGTTCTCGGAATGGAACTGCTGCGAGTCACCGTCGAAGCGGAAGTAATAATGCTCGCGCTCGCCCAGCAGGTTCGAGACGTTGCCGTAGATCGCGAACTGGCTGTTGATGTTGGCCGTGAGGTTCACGTCGACATAGTCGCTGGCCGCCTGCATCACCGGGATGTTGCGCTGATCGACCTTCACCGGATCCGGATCGACGTCATAGCTCAGGCCCATGTTCGCCAGGCGATCGGTGCGGTGGTTCCACGCCACGCGCGCCTGGAAGATGCTGTCCTGGTACCAGGCAACCACGTTGATCTGGTGCTTGGAGTTGTCCTGGAACGGCAGCTTTTTGCCATCGAGCCCCCGCGCCGACTGCGAGGAGTCGGAGAAGGTGTAGTTGGCGTCGACGCCGAAGTTGCGCAGGAACGGCGTCTCCGGGAACAGGTCGGTGAAGGCCAGCTTGGCGCCGGCTTCCAGGCCCTGGAGATTGCCGCCCGCACCCTGCACGGGCTGCGTGATGTTCACCGTGCGGCGGATCACGCCGTCCGCATCGGGGAAGCGCCCGGTCGGGGTGGTGGCAGTGGTCACGAAGCTCTCGATGTCGAGCTTGAACAGGCCGACATTGAGCATCGAGGCGCGGCCCAGATAATATTCCAGGCTGATGTCGTAGTTGTTCGAGCGCCACGGGTTCAGATACGGGTTGCCGCTCGAGCTGGCGCCGGTAACCTGGCGAACGCCGAGCGGCGCCGCGTTCGGATTGGTCGGGGTCGGGCCCGCCGAGTCCGCCGTGCTGATCGTGAGGCCGCCGCCGTAGTTGCCGAGATCCAGCGGGATCATCGTCTTGGCGAAGGCCGCGCGGAGGCGCAGCTTGTCGGTGAAGTCGTAGGACAGAGTCACCGTCGGCAGCCAATCGGTGTAGCTGCGGCGCGTGACGCTGTCGCCGACATCGAGGTTGGTATCGCCATACGCCCGGGTGTCGCCGGTCAGGTTCTGCTTCACGTCGATGCTGGTCTTGATGACCTTCACGCCGGCATCGGCCTTGAACCCGCCGCTCTTCCACGAGGTGTTGATGTACGCGCTCTCCTCGATGAGATCGACGTCATAGGTGTTGCCCGGGACGGTGACTTCATCGGCGCCGCCGAAGACGCGGGTCATGAACGACTTGATGTCGTCAAAGTCCTTGGGATCGACCACCCACATGCCCGGCATGCCATTGACCACGCCACCCCAGTTCGTCTGGAAGAAGACGTTGTTGTAGGTGTTGAGCTTGGTCGGCTTGTTGACGGTATAGCCCTGGAAGCAGGTGGGCGTGTTGGCCGCCGAGGCGCCGCAGGGCGAAGGCGAAGCCGCCACCGGCAGCGCCGCATTGTAGCCGGGGTTGGAGACGAACTCGCCCGCGGAGCATTGCGGGTTGTCCATCACCACGTCGATCGCCTTCCACTGCGCCGAGCAGCCTGCGGCCGTCGCCGCGCCGTTGCCGCCGTAGAAGTTCGAGAACAGGTGGAAATTCTCGATCTGGGTCGAGCGATCCGAACGGCGCACGCCGACATCGACGCGGCCGAGCAGGCCGAACAGCCCGCCATCCTGGAATTCGTAGCTGCCATCGGCACGGAACACGCCGAGATCCGAGGTATTGCGCTGGTTGCCCTCGGACGAGAAGGCCGCGACCGCATAGCTGTCGAGATTGGCCATATAGTCCTTGAGCGACTTGCCGGCGCCCAGGCCTCCCGAGATCGGCGTGTCGAAGCCGCTGAAGGTCGGGTTGCTGCCGCGCAGATCGAGGTGCAGCAGCGGATCCTGGCCGTAGCCGAGCGGGTTCGGATCGATATAGCGCCCGCCGTTCGAGCCGATCACGCCGTTGGTGTAGCGCGAGGCCGGATACTGCGCGGCGATGTTCGCCGGATAGAACGGCCCGCGCGTCGGGTCGTTCGGATTGCGGAACAGCGTGAACGCGCGGCTGCCCGCACGCCAGTTGCTGAGATCGCCCTGCACCTGCCCGTTCATGCTGAGCAGGCTGGCATCCGAGCGCAGCGCCCGTGCGGTGAACTTGAACGGACCGCCGGTGTCGTAATTGAGCTCGAGATTATAGTTGGTCGACTTCTCGTGCGCGGTGCGGTTGACCGAGAAGCTGTTGAACCACCAGACGTTGAGGTCATACTGGTCGACGTCGAGCCAGGGCTGCTGGTTGGCGCCGGTCTGGCCCGAGGGAGTCGACTGGGTCGGGGTGGTCCAGGTGAGGCCGTTCCAGCGGTTCGAGATGTTCACGCCCGAGGCGCGGTTGTGCTCGACCAGCTCGGTGTGGAACACCTCGCCCGTCAGCGTCCAGCCATCGGCGAACTTGAGCTGCACTGCGCCGTTGATGCCGAAGCGCTCGCGCTCGACTTCGCGGCTGAACAGCTCATAGCCGTGCGGCGCGATCCAGTTGTCGCCCGAGCCGCCCCAATCGTTGTTGCCGAACGGGCTGCCGCCGATGCCGGCATAGTTGTTGCCGAGATGCGACTTGCTCTCGGTCGCGCCGACCATCACGCCGATCGTGTCGTTGCGCCAGCTCATCAGGCCGGAGATCAGATAGTCGTTCTTCTTGGTATAGTCGCCACGCGAATATTCGGCCTGGTCGAACAGGGTCAGGCCGCTCTTGAGGTCGAACGGACGGCGGGTGCGCAGATCGACTGTGCCCGAGATGCCCGAGAGCGCGTTGCGCAGATCCTGCGACTTGTAGACCACCACCGCATTCATCAGCTGGGCGGGAATGTCGTTGAGGTTGGGCTGGGCGGTGCCGAGATTGCCCGGGCTCAGATACTGCTCGCCGTTGAGCAGCGTGATCACCTGCGGCAGGCCGCGGATGTTGACGCTCGAGCCTTCGCCCGCGTCACGCTTGATCTGCACGCCCGAGATGCGCTGCAGCGCGTCGACCACGGTGACGTCGGGCAGCTTGCCGATGTCTTCCGAGGAGATCGCATCGACGATCGCGGTCTCGGTGCGCTTCATGTTGATCGCGCTGGCCTGCGACGCGCGGATACCGGTGACGACGATCTCGCTGCCCTGGTCGTCCTGCGGCGGCGCTGCCGTGTCCTGGGCCCATGCCGGCGCGACCATCGCGGTCGACGCCAGCAAGCCGGCCATCAAACTGGATATTCCCTTCATTCCTTCGTCCTCCCACTCTGTTTTCGCACCCGCGGCGCATCTACGCGCGCCTCACCCGGTGCTGTTCTTTCAGGGCGCCAGCCGGCGCTCCTGCAAATCCGCCGCGCCCGTGAGCACCGGCTGGCCGGCATCCCGCGCAATCGCGACACGATAGGTTCCCGCCGCCACCCGCCATCCGGGCAGCGCGGTGTCGTAATCCGCGACGATTCGCGGCTCGGCGATCAGGGTGATCCGGCGCGTCTCGCCCGGCTTGAGCGTCACCCGCTCGAAGCCGGCGAGGCGCAGCGGGCGGCTGCCGGTGGCCGGCGTGACATAGAGCTGCGGCACGTCGGCGCCTTCGCGCTTGCCGCGATTGGTCACGTCGAAGCTGACCTTGAGGCCGGCGCCACCCTCGACCCTGAGGTTGGCATAGCCGAAGCGCGTGTAGCTGAGGCCGTAGCCGAACGGGAAAGCGGGCTTGTGGCCCTGGCGCGCATGCCAGCGATAGCCGACGTCGGAGCCTTCCTTGTAGTCGATCGTGAACGGCTTGATCGCACGGGCATCGGTGCCGTGATCGGGCGAGGTGCGGACCTGCTCGATCCCCGGCGTGGTCGGGCGCGGCGCCTGCGATGCGTTCGCCGGAAAGGTGATCGGCAGCCGGCCCGAGGGATTGACCTCGCCGAACAGCACGCGCGCGATCGCCTCGCCGCCGCGCTGGCCGGGATACCAGGCGGCGAGCACCGCGGGCACGCGCGCCAGCCAGGGCATCAGCACCGGGCCGCCGGTCTCGAGCACCACCACCGTCCGGGGGTTGGCGGCGGAGACGGCCTCGACCAGCGCATTCTGGCTGCCGGGCAGCTCGATGCCCTCGTCGGGATCGGCGGCCTCGGTGGTCCACTGCGTCGCGAAGACGAGCGCGAGATCGGCGCTGCGGGCCGCAGCCGCTGCGGCGGCAGGGTCGCTGCCGTCGAGATAGGTGACGCTCGCGCCAGGGGCGAGCGCACGGATCGCGGCGAGCGGCGAGGATGCGTGCCAGGTCATCCGCGCGAACGACGCCGGGGCGCCGTCCTTGAGCGGGATCTCGACGGGGGCGCCGCCGGTCGAACGGACCTGCGACGAGCCGCCGCCGGAAAGCACGCCGACATCGGCATGGCCGCCGATCAGCACGATGCGCTTCGCCGATCTGGCGAGCGGCAGGAGGTTGCGGTCGTTCTTGAGCAGCACGATGCCCGCCTCGGCCGCGCGCTGGGCGACCTGGGCATGCGCATCGGTGTCGATCGGCTGCGGCGCATCGACCACCGGCGCGTCCATCACCCCGGTGGCGAACATGCCGTTGAGGATGCGGCGGGCCATGTCGTCGAGCCGCGCCTGGGGCAGCTCGCCGCTCTCGACGGCCTTTTTCAGGTCGCCGCGGAAGAAGAAATGGGTGTCGAGCTCGCCGCCGGACTGCTGGTCGAGCCCGTTGCGCGCCGCCTTCACGGTGGAGTGGACCGCACCCCAATCGGACATCACCCAGCCGGGATAGGCCCAGTCGCGCTTGAGCACGTCGTTGAGCAGGAACGCGTTCTCGCAGGCGAAGTCGCCGTTCACCGACATGTAGGCGCACATCACCGAGCCGGGCTTGCCGCGCTCGATCGCCAGCTCGAAGGCGAGCAGGTCGCTCTCCCGGAACGCCGCCTCGCCGATCCGCCCGTCGCTGACGAAGCGGCCGGTCTCCTGCGCGTTCAGCGCGTAATGCTTGATCGTCGAGACGATGCGGTTCGACTGGATGCCGCGGATCGATTCCCCGGCCATCGCGCCGGCGAGCAGCGGGTCCTCGCCGAGATATTCGAAGTTGCGCCCGCCCCAGGGATCGCGCGTCAGGTTGATGCCGCCGGCGAGCATGACGTTGAAGCGCTTGGCCCGCGCCTCGCTGCCGATCATCGCGCCGCCGGCATAGGCGAGCGTGGGGTCGAAGGTGGCGGCGAGCGCCAGGCCCGAGGGGAGCGCGGTGGCGGTGTCGCCCTTGCGCTGCTCGACCTGGTTGGCGACGCCGAGGCTGGCATCGGTCTCGCGCAGCGCCGGAATGCCGAGGCGCGGGATCGCCGGCTGCTGGCCGGCCGAGGGGATCATGTCGGTGGGGCGCGCCGGATCCTTCGCGAGCGGCGGGAACCACGTGTAGACGAGCGCGAGCTTCTCCTCGAGCGTCATCGCCGAGAGCAGCAGCTCGGCGCGGACCGCGGCGGGGAGCTGGGGATCGGACCAGGGTCGTGCGGCAGGCGCGGCGTCCTGGCGGGCCGGGGCAGGCACGGCGCTCTGATCGGCCGCGGTGCGCGCGGCAGGCTGATTGGCCGCGGTGCGCGCGGCAGTGCCCTGCGCATGCGCGACCACCATGCCGCCAAGCGCGGTAGTGGCAAGCAACGCCGTGGAACGCACCACATGCCGCAGGCTGACCAGCATTCACCTCTCCCCTTCGGCGCACGCGCAAGCGACACCGCGCGCGCCCGGAGGCACGCCTGTTGATCCGATCCAACCTGGGGAGGCCTTCCCGACAACGCTGTCGGCATCAGCCACAAGTCAAGCCGACAACACGCCCTGTGGCGCGCAGCGGCAGCCTGTTCCACACCCCTCTGTTCGCGGAGTCTTGCGCTCCAATGCGGCGGTTAGAGCATAAATTGAGAGCGTTCTCAAGAACGTTCTCAATTTTGTTACATCACTGACGCGATGTTAGCGCAACCATCTGGGAAAACGGGATAAATCGCGCCGATTCGGGGTTATTTCCCGGCGTCGCGCAGCGCCAGCGCCCCCACCCGGGCGAGCTGGTCGCGCAGGGCTGGCGGGCGCGGAAGTGGAAGCGTTTCCAGAGGGATGGCGGCGAGGGCCACCTGCGCCAGCCCTGCCGGCACGAGCCGCGCGCCGAGCTGCGCGAAGCCGGCGGGCGGCCCCGCCCTGCCCTGCCCGGCCGACGCCAGTTCGATCCGTGGCAGCGGCTCGGCGGCATCGCGCCGCAGCGGGCGGGTGCGCAGGACGAGCATCCTGCCCCCGCGCGCAACGCGCAGGCGCGGGCCGGCATCCTCCTCGCCATCGGCAGTCGACAGGCGCGCGCCGTCGCGGTTGACCGACCAGATCACCCGGTAGCGCGCCGCGACGCTGGCGGCCGCGACCGGCGCAGGAAACTTGTTGTCGAGCACCCAGCTCTGCCCGCCGGCATCGACGAACAGCACCGCATGCTGCTCCTGGTCGGTGGTGTCCCACACGATCGCGATCCGCATCGCGCTTTCCGGCATGCCCAGATCGCGCAGCGCGAAATATTTGGTGAGCGCGAAATCCTCGCAATCGCCGCCGCGCGCGAACATCTCGGCGGGCGTCTCCCAGCGATCGGCCATGCCCCAGTTCGCCATGTCGGACACATAGGGCAGCCCGTTGACCGCCGCCTGGACCCCGGCGACCTGCTCGACCTGGGAGAGCCCGCGCAAGCCCTGGAAGGCCGCGCGCCAGTCCCGCGCGCCACAGGCGGCCGGCAAATCGTCGGCGGGCATCATGCAGCGGATGGAAGGCCGGGCAAGCGGCGCGGCATCGCGCGCCTCGCGGGCGAGCACATCGGTCCAGCGCGGCGCATCGGCGAGCCGCAACGCGACCTCGCCACGCTCCCGCGACTCGGGCGCCTCCGCAGCGGCGGAAGACACAGACTGCCCCACAACCAGCGCCGCACACAGCAGCGCCAGCCGCGCTGTTGATACGCGACGCAACACCCCAACCCCCCGGTCGAAACTGGGGGTTGGAATAGACGGGGCAGTCCTAAGACCGCGCTAATGAGAACCTAAGTATAAGCCACTGATTATGGTAAGGATTTATGGTTAACAGTACAGTTAACGAGCCGGCATAGGGGTTTGCACCGACGACCTGTAAGGGTTTGTACGGACACAATTGAGAAACAACAAAATAGTCCCGTTGTGGATCAATGCATTATTACAAATATCCGTAAGTTAACGATGAGTTCCGCTTCTGAATCCCCCTCACTCATTGTAAAGACGCCACTCCGTGCAACCGAATCGGACGCAAACTTTGCGGCTGCACGTCTCTGGGAGGGGGACCCGGGTTATGTTTCTGAGGCGTCGTCGCTGGATTTTCGTGCTTGCCGCCGCGGCCACCGTGCCGTTCCAAGCCGCGCACGCGCAGCAGACGGTGAACCCCGGACGAATCGACGAGCGCCTGCGCCCCGCCGACAAGGTGCCCGACGCCAAGTCGGTCGACGTGCCCGAGCTACCCCGCCAGCAGACCACGCCCGACAGCGCGATCCAGGTGCGCCTGACCGAAGTGCGCTTCGAAGGCGTGACCGCGGTGCCGCTCGAAGCGCTCAACGCGATCGCCGCACCCTATCTCAACCGCGACATGCCGCTCGCCGAGGTGTTCAAGCTCGCCGAGGAAGTGACCGCCGAATATCGCCGCCGCGGCTTCGTGCTGTCGCGCGCGGTCGTCGGTCCGCAGCGCATCGAAGGCGGCGTGCTGACTCTCCAGGTCGTCGAGGGCCATATCGGCGCGACCAAGATCGAGGGCGATGCCGGCGGCTATGCGCCCTATCTGCGCGGCTATCTTGCCGAAGCCGCAGCCGAGCGTCCGACCTCGGGCGCCGCACTGACCCGCGCGCTGCTGCTCGCCCGCGACCTGCAGGGGCTGGACGTGCGCGCGGTGCTCACCCCCTCCCCCAGCGAAGTCGGCGCCGCCGATCTGACGCTCGCGGTCGATCCCAAGCCGATCGAGGGCTTTGTCGCGGTCGATAATCGCGGCTCGCGCTGGCTCGGCCCGCTCCAGGTCTATGGCGGCCTGTCGTTCAACGACCTGCTCGGCGCCGGCGAGCGCATCTCGATCACCGCGGTCAGCGCGCCGGTGAACAAGGAACTGGGCTTCCTCTCGGCGAGCTGGGACCAGCCGCTGACCGCCAGCGGCCTCAGGCTCAGCGTGTTCGGCAGCTATGCCGCGACGCATCCGGGCGACGAGCTGCGCCTGCTCGACCTGCGCGGCCGCAGCGCCACCTATGGCGCCGCCCTGCGCTACCCGTTCGTGCGCAGCCGCGAGACCAACATCTTCGGGCGCGTCACCTTCACCGGCCGCGACAGCAGCTCGCGCAACATCGTCATCGATCCGATCTTCGACGATTCGACGCGCACGGTGAGCGCCGAGATTTATGGCAACTATGCCGCGCCCTGGGGCGGCATCCTCAATGTCCGCGCCTCGGTGACCCAGGGCCTCGACATGCTCGGCGCCACCACGCGCCGCGACGCCAACAAGTCACGCGCCACCGGCACCGGCACCGCGACGCGCGCCAATGCCGAAGTGTCGTTCGCGTACGGCGTGGCCGGCGGCCTGTATTTCCAGGCCAGCGGCGCGATGCAGTATAGCAGCCAGAGCCTGCTCGCGAGCGAGGAGTTCGGCATCGGCGGCGAGCAATATGGCCATGCCTATGACTCGTCGGAGATCACCGGCGACAAGGGCGTCGCCGGCCGCGCGGAGCTGTTCTACGCGGCGAGCGGCAAGCTCGGCACCGTCCAGCCCTATGGCTTCTACGAGGCCGGGCGCGTCCTCCAGAACGATCCGCTGCCGGGCGAGCCGGCCCATGCATCGCTGCAATCGGTCGGCTTCGGCGTGCGCTTCGGGCTGCGCGTCGGCGGGATCAACGGCTCGCTGGAATATGCCAAGCCGATCAACCGGCCGGTCGCCTCGCGCGGCGACAAGGACGGCCGCGTCTTCTTCTCGTTGGGCATGTCGTTCTGATCGGGGGGCGATCGGACCGGCATTGATTTTGGGAATTGCGGGCTGGCCACCCGAAACGGCCGAACAGGGATGATGATCATGAGCAAGCAGCACACCGCCAAGGCCCTTATCGCCTCGAGCACGGGGGGACGCCGATTGAAGCGATCGGCGTTGCTGCTTTCGGCCGCGATGGCGGCGATCGCGCTTGCCAACCCGGCGCACGCGCAGCTCGCGCCCAACGCGCTGCCGACCAACGGCACGGTGGTGGCCGGCGGCGCGACGATCGGCACGCCGACGCCGTCGAGCATGACGGTGAACCAGTCGACCGATCGCGCGGTGATCAACTGGAACACGTTCGACATCGGATCGGGCGCAAGCGTTGCCTTCGTCCAGCCTTCGAGCACCTCGGTCGCGGTCAATCGCGTCACCGGCGGCGGCCCGGGTTCGGAAATCGCGGGCCAGCTGAGCGCCAATGGCCGTATCGTCATCCTCAATCCGAACGGCGTGCAATTCTCGAACGGCTCCGTGGTCAATGTCGGCAGCCTGATCGCCTCGACCGGTGACATCGATACCAACGCCTTCATGGCGGGCGGCAATCTCGACATCACCGGTGCGACCGGTGGCGAGATCGTCGTCAACGGCAACATCAACATCACTGCCGGCAATCTCGGCCTCGCCGCCTTCGTCGCGCCGACAGTGCGCAACAGCGGCGTGATCACCGCCACCGCCGGCCGCGTGCAGCTCGGCGGCGGCACTGCATTCACGCTCGACCTGGCGGGCGACGGCCTGCTCAGCATCGGCGTGCCGGCGAGCAGCGCGCTCGTCCAGAACAACGGCCAGATCTTCGCCGAGGGCGGCCGCATCCAGATGACGGCGAAGAGCGCCGGCGCGGTGGTCGACAACCTCGTCAACACCGGCACGCTCAGCGTCGATTCCGCGACGATGGACAATGGCACGATCGTGCTCGAGGCCATGGGCGGCAGCGCCAATCTGAGCGGCACGATCGCGGTGAACGACCGCAACAGCATCAGCCGCAACCTGCAGATCTCGTCCGACCAGGGCGTCAACATCTCGGGCAATCTGAGAGCGGCCTCGGGTACCGTGAACATCACCGCGCCGCACATCTATGGCACCGGCAGGATCACCACGGGCACCGCGCTGAACCTCAACCTCAGCAACAACGGCACCGACACCACCGGCCTCGGCAACTATATCAACGACGCGCTGGGCGTGATCGGCACGACCGGCTTCGGCACCACGCTGAAGCTCGGCGCCGGCACGTACAAGTCGGGCGTGCGTATCGATGCGAGCGACGTGACGATCGACGGCCAGGGCGTCGCCAGGATCGGCTGGACCTCGGGCATCGAGAACGCGATCGACATCTGGGGCGATTACGTCACCGTCAAGAACCTCGAGATCTCGGGCCCGGCGACCAGCGGCTATACCAGCTTCGCCTGGGGCAGCACCAACTCGCGCGGCATCTTCGTCAATCGCTTTGCCGACAACGTCCAGCTGCTGAACAACAACATCCACGACATCCGCACCGGCATCATCGTCGATGGGCGGAACGCGAACACCTATCTGCTGGACAACACGATCGACAACACCAAGTCGGCGATCTCGATCCAGTATACCGACGGTTCCAACGTCACGATGACGGGCAACCACGGCAGCACCTATGGCAATGAGTGGGGGATCAACCTCTACCTGAACGGCATCCTGCAGGCGGACGGCACCACGATCCTGCCATCGGCCGGGTCGCTCGGCGCCAACACGCCGCTCGCCGAGCAGCAGCGCCTGCTCGCGCTGCGCGCCGCCAATGGCAACATGGAGGTGCAGAACCAGGGCTATTCGGCGCTCAACCGCACCGCCGCCTATGTCTCGACCACCGGCAGCAACAGCAACCAGGGCAGCCCGCTGGGCACGCTCGCCACGATCCAGGCGGGCGTCAACGCCGTGGTCACCGGCGGCACCGTCCATGTCGCCGACGGCAACTACAATCTCGGCGCGTCGCAGCTGGTGATCAACCACAGCCTGAGCCTGATCGGCGCCTCGCAGGCCGGTGTGGTGATCGACGGGCGCGCGGTGAGCGCCAATGGCCTGGGCACCATCTCGGTGCTCGCCGACAATGTCTCGCTCAGCAATTTCTCGCTGCTCGGCAGCCAGCTGAGCGGCGGCAACTACGGCATCAAGGTCGCGCCGAACCCGGCCGGCCATGTCAGCACCGCGGGCGGCACCAGCGAGCGCGTCAGCAATTTCTCGGTGAGCAACGTCACGGTGAGCGGCTCGCGCCGCGCCGAGCTCGACCTGAACGGCGTGATCGGCGCGACGATCGCCAACTTCACCGCCGATGGCCAGGGCACCGACGGCGCCGGCATCCAGATCACCGACAGCTCGAACGTGACGCTCACCGGCGTGCACACGCTGGGCAACAATTGGGGCGGCGTCGCGCTCTACCAGAGCAATTCGGCGAGCGGCTACAACGCCCAGACCACCAACATCAACATCGATGCGAACCAGAACGTCTTCGAGGAAGCGAATGGCCTCTTCACCCAGCGCGATTCGACGACGCAGAGCTTCGGCCAGCTGAACCTGACCGGGTTCAACTATGCGGTGCGCAACATCGGCTCGCGCGCCGACGCCGCGCAGTTCGTCTGGTTCCAGACCGACCTGACCAGGGCGACGGCGTTCGCACTGGCGCTCGGCGCCTCGGGCAGCTCGCTCGAGGGCTATAGCGGCACCGCCTTCACCAACATCTTCACGGTGAGCGACGGGCTGCAGATCAGCTCGGCGACGCGCGACGTCCGCACCGGCGGCACGATCAATGTCGGCGCGGGCACCTATGCCTCGGGCAGCCTGATCACCGCCAATGGCGTGACCCTGGTCGGTGCCGCCGGCGCCAGGATCGACGCGACGCATGACGGCGACAATGCGATCACGATCAGCGGCGACAATGTCAGCGTCTCGGGCTTCGACATCTTCGGCGCCGCCGACCAGAGCTATGTCACCTATGCCTGGCCGACGATCACCCGCGGCTTCGTCATCGCCAACGGTGCCGACAACGTCACCGTCAGCGGCAACACGATCCGCGGCGTCCGCAACGGCATCCTGATCGACGGCCGCAACGCCAATACGTCGCTCACCAACAATCTGATCGACAACACCAAGTCGGCGATCTCGGTCCAGTATACCGACGGCTCGAACCTCACCATCGCCGGCAACCGCGAAGGCACGTTCGGCAACGAATGGGGCGTCATCGCCTATCTGAACGGCATCTGGAACGGATCGACGATCACCGCCTCGGGCGGTGCGCTGGGCGCCAACACCCCGCTCAGCGAACAGGCTCGCCTGCTCGCGCTGTCGGCCGCGAACGGCGGCATGGCCGTCTACAACCAGGGCTATAGCGCCGCCAACCGCACCCGCGCCTATGTCAACACCGCCGGCACCGCGAACGGCCAGGGCAGCCAGCGCACCACGATCAGCAGCGTCCAGGCGGGCGTCGATGCGGTGGTCTCGGGCGGCACGCTCTATGTCGCCAACGGCACCTACACGCTGTCGAACACGCTGTTCCTCCAGCGCGCACTGACGCTGGTCGGCGCGAGCGAGGCGGGCGTGATCTTCGACGCCTCGGCGCTGAGCGTCTATGGCATGCGCGTCCACGCCGACAACGTCACGCTGAGCGGCTTCAGCCTGCTCGCCCCCAACGCGATCAGCAACTCGACCTATGGCCTCAAGGTCGAGGTCGGCGCGGGCGACACGAACGGCAATGGCCGGGTCGACAATTTCGCAATCAGCAACGTCTCGATCAGCGGCTCGCGCAAGACCGGGCTCGACCTGAATTCGGTGGTCGGCGCGACGCTCGACAATGTCAGCGTGACCGGCGCGCTGGCCGGCAACGGCATCACGATCACCGACAGCGCCAATGTGACCGTGCGCAACAGCAGCACCGCGGGCAATGCCTGGGGCGGGCTGGCGCTCTACCAGGCGAACGGCGCCACCGGCAGCACCCAGCAGCTCACCGGCATCACGATCGAGGGCAACAACAGCTTCGGCGAGAGCAACGGGCTGTACCTGCAGGACAGCTCGGCGATCAACGATCCGGGCACGCTCAGCATCGCGGGCCATGACTATATCGTCCGCAACGCCGCCTTCCGCCCCGATGGCAGCCAGTTCACCTTCTTCCGCACCAGCCTGAACGACGCGACCAGCTATGCGCTGAGCCTCGCCACGCCGACGAGCAGCTCGATCGAGGGCTGGACCGGCAGCGCGGGCACCAACGTCTTCATCGTGGTCAACGGCCTGGGCATCAACGCCGCGACGCGCGACGCGCGGGCGGGCGCGACGATCAATGTCGGCCCCGGCACCTATCTCGAGGGCGTGACCGGCGTCGATTATTATGGCGGCGCCGGATCGCAGACCTTCGGGCTCTACGTCGCCAAGAACGACATCACGATCCGCGGCGTCGATGCCGCGGGCAACCTGATCACCAATGCCGACGACGTCGTCGCCTATATCGCCGCCGCCTATCAGTCGGGCTTCGGCGCGCAGCACTTCATCTCGGGCTCGGGCGTCACGATCGAGGGGCTGGGCTTCCTGCCCGCCGCCAATGGCGACAACAAGACGATCGAGGTGATCGGCAACCGCTTCACCCTGACGAACTCGGTGATCGACAACCGCGGCAACGAGACCGCCGCCAACCTCTATATCGACGATTTCGACGATGCCGGGCACGAGCGTGTCGAGAGCTTCACGATCACCGGCAACAAGTTCTACGGCGGCACCTATGCCAGCGCGATGGTCGTCGTGGCCGGCGGCGCCGGCCGCACCACCGACGCCTCGAACCGCATCTTCTCGGACAACTACCTGACCAGCGATCTGGCCGGGATGCGCGGCTTCCAGATCCAGGGCTATATGCCCACCACGCCCTGGCAGCAGCTCTATGCCGGCGCGGTGACCGTGACCGGCAATATCTTCGACGTCGACGTGCCCGTGCGCACGGTCGGACTGCTGAGCAGCGGCTTTGCCTGGGACGATGTGTTCCGCAACAACGGCAACAGCTTCCTGCAGGGCGGCGTGCTCGCCTATGAGGGCAGCACCAACGCCGCGCGCGCCACCACCACGGCGGGCGGCGATCCCGACATCCGCATCACCAGCACGATCGGCGCGTCGATCGCGCGCGCGCAGAACGGCGACACGGTCCGCATCCTCGACGGCACCTATGTGCTCGGCTCGCAGCTGGCGATCAGCAAGTCGATCAGCCTGATCGGCCAGTCGCAGGCCGGCACGATCATCGACGGCCGCGCCGTCAACGACGGCGGCGGCCTCGGCACGATCGGCGTGTTCGCGGACAACACCACGCTGAGCAACTTCACGCTGCTCGGCAGCCAGCTCTCGGGCGGCAATTACGGCATCAAGGTCCAGCCGGACCCGGTCGCCTATTCGGCTGCGCAGCGGATCAGCAACGTCACGATCAGCGACGTGACCGTGAAGGGCTCGCGCCGCGCCGAGCTCGACATCAACGGCGCCGTCGGCGTCACCATCACCAACTTCAGTGCGGACGGCCAGGGCACCGAAGGCGCCGGCGTGCAGATCACCGACAGCGCCAATGTGCTGCTGGCCGGCGTGCACACGCTGAACAACAATTGGGGCGGCGTCGCGCTCTACCAGACCAACCGCGCGGGCGGCTATGACGGCCAGACCACCGACATCAACATCGCCGCCTCCGACAACGACTTCGAGGAAGCGAACGGCCTGTTCGCCCAGCTCGAATCGACGACGCAGGGCTTCGGCCAGCTCAACCTGAGCGGCTATGGCTATGCGGTGCGCAACACCGGCTCGCGCAGCGACGGCAGCCAGTTCACCTATTTCCGCACCGACCTGGCCGACGCGACCGCCTGGGCGCTCGGCCTGGGTGCGGCGAACACCAGCTCGATCGAAGGCTATACCGGCACGGCGTTCAGCAACGTCTTCACCGTTACCGACGGGCTGCAGATCAGCGCGGCGACGCGCGACGTCCGCGCGGGCGGCACGATCAATGTCGGCGCCGGCACCTATGCCTCGGGCAGCCTGATCACCGCCAACGGCGTGCAGCTGCTCGGCGCCAACGGCGCGAAGATCGACGCCAGCCATGGCGGCGACAACGGCATCACGATCAACGCCGACGGCGTGACCGTCACCGGCTTCGAGATCTTCGGCGACGCCAATCAGAGCTATGTCACCTATGCCTGGCCGACGGTCACGCGCGGCATTGTCGTGTCGAACGGTGCGGACAACGTCACCGTCACCGGCAACAACATCCACGATGTCCGCAACGGCATCCTGATCGACGGCCGCAACGCCAATACGTCGCTCACCAACAACCTGATCGACAACACCAAGTCGGCGATCTCGGTCCAGTATACCGACGGGTCGAACCTCACCATCGCCGGCAACCGCGAAGGCACGTTCGGCAACGAATGGGGCGTCATCGCCTATCTGAACGGCATCTGGAACGGATCGACGATCACCGCCTCGGGCGGCGCGCTCGGCACCAACACCCCGCTCAGCGAACAGGCCCGCCTGCTCGCGCTGTCGAGCGCCAATGGCGGCATGGCCGTCTACAACCAGGGCTATAGCGCCGCCAACCGCACCCGCGCCTATGTCGACCCGACCGGCACCGCCGGCGCGCAGGGCAGCCTGCGCACGCTCGCCAATCTGCAGGCCGGCCTGAGCGGCGTCGTCGCGGGCGGCACGGTCTACATCGCCTCGGGCAGCTATGCCGAGGACGTGACGCTCAACGCACTGCGCGTGCTGAACATCGCCGGCCCGATCTCGGTGAACAGCCTAAGCTTCGGCGCGGGCGCGGCAGGCACCAATATCGGCACCAGCATCACCGCCAGCGGCGCGCTGAGCTTCGCCGACGGTCTGGTGCTGACCGGCGACACGGTGCTGAGCGGCAACAGCATCACGCTCGGCGCGATCACCTCGCCCTATGGCCTGACGCTCAACGGCACCGGCACGGTATCGATCGGCCTGGCCGATCTCGCCAGCCTGACCGCGACCGGCAGCACCATCCTGACCAACGGCGCCTTCACGAGCGGCGCGCAGCTCTACACCGGCGCGACCTCGCTTGACGGCACCTATAGCGCCGGCGGCAGCTTCACCGTCTCCGGGCTCGCCACGCTGGCCGGCGATGCCGAGGTCAGCACCGGCGGCGACGCGATCTCCTTCGCCAGCCTCGACGGCGGGCACAATCTGGTCGTGGACGCCGATACCGGCGCGGTCACGCTCGGCACCGCGAACGGCCTCGCCTCGCTCAGCGTCTCCGGCGCGACCATCTCGACCGCGGGCGCCACCACCACCGGCGGGCAGAGCTACAACGGCGCCACCACGCTCGGCGGCAGCTATGCTACCGGCAGCGACGGCTTCGTCGTCAATGGCACCGCCACGCTCGCCGGCACCACCAATGTCAGCAGCAACGGCGGCGACATCGACTTCTCCGGCACGGTCGGCGGCGCGCACCAGCTCGGCGCCGATGCCGGCACGGGCTCGGTGTTCTTCGGCGGCGCGGTCAGCGGCCTCACCGGCCTGAGCGCAGCCGGTGCCGACATCGTCACCGCCGGCGTCGCGACCAGCGGCGACCAGAGCTACACCGGCGCGACCGCGCTCGGCGGCAGCTACACCACCGGCGGCGGCAGCCTGACCGTGCAGGGCGGCGCGACGCTGACCGGCGCGACCAGCATCGCCACCAATGGCGGCGCGGCGACGCTGGGTTCGGTAAGCGGCGCGGGCCGCAACCTGAGCGTGAACGCCGGCGCGGGCACGGCGACGATCGGCGCGGCGACCGGGCTCGGCGCGCTCGACGTCACCGGCGGCACGATCGCGACCTCGGGCGCCGCCACTTCGGGCGCGCAGAACTATACCGGCGCGACGACGCTGAACGGCGCCTACACGACGGGCGGCAGCAGCTTCACGGTCAACGGCGCCGCGACCGCGGTCAACGCGGTGAGCGTCGTCACCGGTGGTGGCAATGCGGGCTTCGGCACGGTCGGCGGCGCAGGTGGCCTCACGGTCGATGCCGGCACCGGCAACGTGACGTTGGGTGCCGTGAGCGGGATCGCTTCGCTTTCCGCGACCGGCGCGAACATCGCCACCTCGGGCGCCACCACCAGCGGCGCGCAGAGCTTTGTCGGCGCGACCAGCCTCAACGGCACCTACAGCGCCAGCAGCTTCGCTTCGGGCGCCACCACGCTCGGCGGCGCGACCAACATCTCGACCACCGGCAACGCCAGCCTCGGCAGCGTGGCCGGCGGCGGCAACGCGCTCACGCTCACCGCCGGTGCCGGCGTGGCGCTGGGTGCGGCCTCGGGCCTTGCCTCGCTCACCGCAACCGGTGCGACGATCGCCACCTCGGGCGTCGCCACCAGCGGCGCGCAGCGCTACACCGGCGCGACCACGCTGAACGGCGCCTACACCACCGGCGGCGGCAGCTTCGCGGTCAACGGCGCCACGACCACGGTCAACGCCGCGAGCGTCACCACCGGCGGCGGCAATGCGGGCTTCGGTACCGTGGGCGGCGCCGGCGGCCTGACCGTCAACGCCGGCACCGGCAGCGCCTCGCTCGGCGCGGTGAGCGGCATCGCTTCGCTCTCGGTGACCGGCGCGACCATCGCCACGGCGGGCGCCTCGACGGTGGGCGCGCAGAGCTATAGCGGCGCGACCACGCTGAACGGCACCTACGCAGCCAGCAGCTTCGCCGCCGGCGCCACCACGCTCGGCGGCGCGACCAGCGTCTCGACCACCGGCAACGCCAGCCTCGGCGCGGTGACGGGCGGCGGCAACGCGCTGACGCTCACCGCCGGCTCCGGCGTGACGCTGGGCGCCGCCTCGGGTCTCGCCTCGCTCACCGCAACCGGTGCGACGATCGCCACCTCGGGCGTCGCCACCACCGGCGCGCAGAGCTACACCGGCGCGACCAGCCTCAACGGCACCTACACCGCGAGCAGCTTCACCAGCGGCGCCACCACGCTCGGCGGCAACACCGCCGTCAGCAGCGGCGGCAATGCGAGCTTCGGCACGCTGGGCGGCGCGAACAGCCTGACGGTCACCGCTACCGGCAGCGTCACCCTGGGCGCCGCGACCGGCCTCACCTCGCTCTCCGCCACCGGCGCGACGATCGCCACCTCGGGCGCCGTCACCACCGGCGCGCAGAGCTACACCGGCGCGACGACGCTGAACGGCAGCTACACCGCGAGCAGCTTCACCAGCGGCGCCACCACGCTCGGCGGCGCGACCAGCGTCTCGACCACGGGCAACACCAGCCTCGGCACCGTGGCCGGCGGCGGCAACGCGCTGGCGCTCAGTGCCGGCACCGGCGTGACGCTGGGCGCCGCCTCGGGCCTCGCCTCGCTCTCCGCGACGGGCACGACGATCGCCACTTCGGGCGTCGCCACCACCGGCGCGCAGAGCTACACCGGCGCGATCACGCTGAACGGGGCATACACCGCCAGCAGCTTCATCTCGGGTGCCACGGTGCTGGGCAGCAGCACCAGCGTGACCACCACCGGCAACGCCACGCTGGGCAATGTGGGCGGCACCGGCAGCCTGACCGTCAATGCCGGCGCGGGCAGCGCCTCGCTCGGCGCGGTCACCGGCCTGTCGGGCCTCAGCGTCACCGGCGCCACGATCGCGACCAGCGGGGCGGCGACCAGCGGCGCGCAGGCCTATACCGGCGCGACCAGCCTCAACGGCGCCTACACCACCGGCGGCGCGGCCTTCACCGTCACCGGCGCCGCCAGCCTTGCCGGCAACACCAGCGTGACCAGCGGCAATGGCGGCATCACGCTCGGCGCGGTCGACGCGGCGGTGGCGGGCGGCCAGAGCCTGACGCTCGATGCCGGCACCGGCACGGCGACGCTCGGCACTCTCGGCGCGGTCCGCCGCCTCGGCGCGACCTCGATCAACGCCGGCGCGACCGTGCTGAACGGCGCGACCTATGCGGCGAACAGCCTGGCCTTCACCGGCGGCGCAGGCGCGACCGTCCGCCTCACCCAGGGCACCACGACGCTCAACACCAGCATTCCGGGCGGCGCGGGTGGCAACATCGCGATCGCGCCCAACCTGATCGGCACGACCAATGCCGCGCAGAATGTCGTGTTCACCGCCGGCAACGGGATCACCGTGAACAGCGGCGACGTGACGCTGGGCAACCTCGGCAGCGACGCGCTCCGCCTCGGCACGCTCAGCGTCACCGCGCACAATTTCACCGCGGCAACGGTGAAGCTGGCGGGCAACTTCAACTCGATCCTCAGCGGATCGCAGCTGTTCAGCGCGAACACGCTCGACACGCTGGGCAGCGTCAACGCCGTGGTGGCGGGCAACGAGAGCGGGCCGATCAAGGCCGGCGGCTCGGTGACGATCGATGCGGGCGGATCGGGCAGCGGCTCGATTATCGCGGGCGGCGCGGTGAACGCGCAGTATGACAGCAACGTCACGCGCACGATCACCTCGCAGAGCGACGTCATCCTCTCCAGCCTCGGCGCGATCACCGGCTCGGTGACGGCGACCGGCGGCGTGAACCTGCAGACCACCGCCGGCGCGATCAACGCCGCGGTCACCTCGGGCGGGGCGACGACGCTGAGCAGCACCAGCGGCGCGATCGGCGGCTCGATCGCCGCGAACGGGCCGGTCGGCATCACCACCACCAGCGGCGGCGTCACCTCGAGCGTGACCACGCCGGGCACGGCGTCGATCGCCTCGCAGACCGGCAGCGTCAACGCGACGGTGACCGGCAATGGCGGCGTGAGCGTCACCAGCAACGGCGCGATCACCGGCAACTATACCAGCCCGACCGCGATCACGCTGACTTCGACCCGGCCGGTGGACGTCTCGGTCAACGGCGCCGTGGTCACCGTCACCGCACCCGGCGGCACCGTCACCGGCGTGTTCAGCGAGATCCACACCAACGACCAGGGCAGCTTCGTGGTCAACGACCAGCCGGTGGTGGGCAACGGCACCACCGACGCGCGCCAGATCCTGATCGACACCTTCATCATCCCGGCGCACGGCACGGTCTCGACCAATGGCGAGGTCCAGCTCCCCGCCGGCCTCGCGCTCGGCCTGATCGCGCCGGCGGGCAACGGCTCGGGCGGCCAGCGCCCGGCGGTGGTGGTCAACAACGTCCAGCGCCTCGGCGAGCTGCTCCGCCTCGGCTACACCGCGATCATCATCCAGCTCGACGACAGCAACCTCGACGTCGAGGAGGAGCTGGCCGGCCAGTAAGCCGGACGAGCGCCGCAACGAACAGGCCGGGGGCATGCTCCCGGCCTTTTTCGTTGCCGTTTCGCCGCCGTGACGGAGCCAAGCTTTACCCCCGTCGTTATTCAGGCCTAGGATCAGCGCTCGTCGGACCGTCCGGTTTCAGGGAGCAAGGGCCGAGATGCATGGACTCAATGAATTCGAACTGTCGCGCCGCGGCGTCCTGGCTGCCGGCGCGGCTTCGGTCGCAGTGACCGCGGCCCCCTCCCCCGCCGACGCGGCGCCTCAGGACGCCGCCTCGGCAGGCGCCGGCGCGCCGGTGATGGCAAGCGTCACCCTGAAGGTGAACGGCACGCCGCACGCGCTAGCGCTCGACACGCGAACCACTTTGCTCGATGCGCTGCGCGAGCATCTGAAGCTCAGCGGCACCAAGAAGGGCTGCGACCACGGCCAGTGCGGCGCCTGCACCGTCATCGTCGAGGGGCGGCGGATCAACTCGTGCCTCAGCCTTGCGGTGATGCACGACGGCGACAGCGTTACCACGATCGAGGGGCTCGGCACGCCCGACAAGCTCCATCCGATGCAGGCCGCCTTCGTCAAGCATGACGGATACCAGTGCGGCTATTGCACCCCCGGCCAGATCTGCTCGGCGGTGGCGGTGCTGGGCGAGATTCGCGCGGGCATCCCCAGCCACGTCACCGAGGATATCGCGGGCAAGCCGGCGATGAGCGCCGACGAGATCCGCGAGCGGATGAGCGGCAACATCTGCCGCTGCGGCGCCTATTCGAACATCGTCGAGGCGATCCAGGAAGTCGCGGCGCGGAGGAAGGCATGAAGGCGTTCAGCTATGAGCGGGCGCACAGCCCCGCCGAAGCCGCCGCGATCGTCGGCCGCACCCAGGGCGCGCGCTTCATCGCGGGCGGCACCAATCTGCTCGACCTGATGAAGCTGCAGATCGAGACGCCGACGCACCTGGTCGACGTCAACCATCTCGGCTTCGACAAGATCGAGGCGACGGCGGAGGGCGGGCTGCGCATCGGCGCGCTGGTCCGCAACACCGATCTCGCCGCCGACAAGCGCGTTCGCAAGGACTATGCCCTGCTCTCCCGCGCGCTGGTCGCCGGCGCCTCGGGCCAGCTGCGCAACAAGGCGACGACCGCGGGCAATCTGCTCCAGCGCACGCGCTGCCCCTATTTCTACGACACCAACCAGCCGTGCAACAAGCGCCGGCCCGGCAGCGGCTGCGCGGCGATCGGCGGGGTCAGCCGCAGCCTCGGCGTGGTCGGCACGAGCGAGGCATGCATCGCCACGCATCCGAGCGACATGGCAGTGGCGATGCGCGCGCTCGATGCGGTGGTCGAGACGGTGCGGGCAGACGGCACGACGCGGTCGATCCCGATCGCCGACTTCCACACCCTCCCGGGCGACACGCCCAATGTGGAGAACGCGCTGGCCGCCGGCGAGCTGATCACCGCGGTGACTTTGCCCAGGCCGATCGGCGGTACGCATCTCTACCACAAGGTCCGCGATCGCGCGTCCTATGCCTTTGCGCTCGTCTCGGTCGGCGCGATTCTCCAGAAGGACGGCAGCGGCCGCGTCGCGTTCGGCGGCGTCGCGCCCAGGCCGTGGCGGGTCGAGGCGGCGGAAGCCGCGCTCGCCCAGGGCGCCAGGGCCGCCGCGGCGCGCGCCTTTGCCGGAGCGAAACCCACCGAGCAGAACCAGTTCAAGCTGGTGCTGGCCGAGCGCACGCTCGCCGCCGTCATCGCCGAAGCGAGGGCCTGAGCCATGAAGTTCGACCAGCCCGCCGGCACCAACCCGATCGACCAGCTCAAGGTCATCGGCAAGCCCACCCCGCGCATCGAAGGGCCGCTCAAGACCAGCGGCACCGCGCCCTATGCCTATGAGCATCACGACGTGCCCAACGCCGCCTATGGCTATGTGCTGGGATCGTCGATCGCCAAGGGGCGGATCACCGGCATGGCGCTGGGCGATGCCAGGGCCGCGCCGGGCGTGATCGCGATCGTCACCGCGGAGAATGCCGGCAAGCTCGGCAAGGGCAACAACAACACCGCCAAACTGCTCGGCGGGCCCGAGATCGAGCATTACCACCAGGCGATCGCGCTCGTCGTCGCCGAGAGCTTCGAGCAGGCACGCGCCGCCGCCGCGCTGATCCGCGTCGACTATGCGCGCGACAAGGGCGCGTTCGATCTCGCGGCCGAAAAGGGCAACGCCACCGTCCCCAAGGACAAGGGCTCCGAGACCGCGGTCGGCGATTTCGCCGGCGCCTTCGCCCGCGCGCCGGTGCAGTTCGACGCCACTTACACCACGCCCGATCACGCGCATGCGATGATGGAGCCGCACGCCACGATCGCCGCCTGGAACGGCGACCAGCTCGACCTGTGGACGTCGAACCAGATGGTCGCCTGGTCGCTGGGCGACATGGCGAAGACGATGGGCATGCCGAAGGACAAGATCCGGATGCGCTCGCCCTTCATCGGCGGCGGCTTTGGCGGCAAGCTGTTCCTGCGCAGCGACGTGGTGCTGGCGGCGCTCGGCGCGAAGGCGGCGAACCGCGCGGTGAAGGTCGCCCTGCCCCGCCCGCTCATGTTCAACAACACCACGCATCGCCCGGCGACGATCCAGCGCATCCGGCTGGGCGCCGGGCATGACGGCAAGATCACCGCGATCGGGCATGAGAGCTGGTCCGGCGACTTGCCCGGCGGCGGCCCCGAGACCGCGACCGGCCAGACCAAGCTGCTCTATGCCGGCGCCAACCGGATGACCGCGCTGCGCCTCGCGGTGATCGACTTGCCCGAAGGCAATGCGATGCGCGCGCCGGGCGAGGCGCCAGGGCTTATGGCACTCGAGATCGCGATGGACGAGATGGCCGAGAAGCTCGGCATCGATCCGATCGAGTTCCGCGTGATCAACGACACCCAGGTCGATCCCGAAAAGCCCGAGCGCCCCTTTTCGCAGCGCCAGCTGATCCAGTGCCTGCGCACCGGCGCGGACCGGTTCGGCTGGGCGAAGCGCAGCGCCAAGCCGGGCAGCGTGCGCGACGGGCGCTGGCTGACCGGCATCGGCGTCGCCGCCGCCTTTCGCAACAACCTGGTGATGAAGTCCGCCGCGCGGGTGCGCCTCGATGCGCAGGGCACGGTCACGGTCGAGACCGACATGACCGATATCGGCACCGGCAGCTACACGATCATCGCGCAGACCGCCGCCGAGATGATGGGCGTGCCGCTCGACAAGGTCGTGGTGAAACTCGGCGATTCCAGCTTCCCGGCCTCCGCCGGTTCGGGCGGGCAATGGGGTGCGAACAGCTCTACCGCGGGCGTCTATGCCGCTTGCGCGAAGCTGCGCGAGGCCGTGGCGCAGAAGCTCGGCTTCAACTCGGCTGACGCCGTGTTCGCCGGCGGCAAGGTCAAGAGCGGCAAGCGCTCGGTGCCGCTTGCCGATGCGGCCAAGGCCGGCGAGATCGTCGCCGAGGATGCGATGGAATATGGCGACCTCGCCAAGAAATATCAGCAATCGACCTTCGGGGCGCATTTCGTCGAAGTCGGCGTCGATGCCGCGACGGCCGAGATCCGCATCCGCCGCATGCTCGCAGTCTGCGCGGCGGGGCGCATCCTCAATCCGATCTCGGCGCGCAGCCAGGTGATCGGCGCGATGACGATGGGCGCGGGTGCCGCGCTGATGGAGGAGCTCGCGGTCGACAAGCGCTTCGGCTTCTTCGTCAACCACGACCTTGCCGGATATGAAGTGCCGGTGCACGCCGACATCCCGCACCAGGAGGTGATCTTCCTCGAGGAGACCGATCCGATGAGCTCGCCGATGAAGGCCAAGGGCGTCGGCGAGCTCGGCATCTGCGGCGTCGGCGCGGCAGTGGCCAACGCGATCTACAACGCCACCGGCGTGCGCGTGCGCGACTATCCGGTCACGCTCGACAAGCTGCTCGCAGGGATGCCCGAATTCACCTGACAGGCGTGTCTTGCAATGTAGGATTTAACCTGTTTGGCTATGCGCGCCGGAGCTCATGGCTTCGCCGCTCTTTGATCTGTTGGAAAGATAGGATCTCGCGCGCGTAAGGATATTGCGCGTTGCGCCGCATTTCCCCGAACAGAGTCAATCTAAGCTGCGCGAAAACCCGCCACTGGCGTGACCTTCACGCCCTTTGGCGAGTCGCCGCCACGCGCAATGTAGGAAGCCTCAGCGCCCCGCCGCCGTCCGCGCCCAGGAAAGCGCGCGGTCGGCGACTTCTTCCCAGCCGTCCTCGTTGCACAGCCAGTGCGAGCGGCCGGGGAATTCGTGGAATGCGGTGTCGGCCGGCGAGCGCAGATATTTGCGATAGTTGGCCCGCACCATCGCCGCGGGCACGGTGCGGTCCTTGCCGCCCGCGATCAGCATCAGCGGCGGCCGGTCGGGATTGTCCCAGCGCAGCCTGCTACCGATGCCGAGCAGCGCCTGGAAGAAGATCCGCCCGGGCGTGGGCACGATGAACTTCTCCCAGGCATAGGGCTTTTCGGCGGCCGGAAGCGTCTGGGCGAAGCCGGTCGAGAAGCCCTTCAGGCTCATCCGCAGCACGCGGTTCCAGCCGTTCCAGGCCAGGAAGACGGGCAGCGAGGTCCAGATCGCCAGCGGGTGCGCGGGCACGCCGAAGGGCGGTGCCGGATCGATCGCCACCACCGCGGCGCCGAGCCCGCGATCGGCGAGCAGCTGGGCGATCAGTCCGCCAAAGCTGTGCCCGATCAGGATCGGCGGCTGCGGCATCGCCGCGATCAGCGCCGCATAATGGTCGACGATCTCGGTGAGGCCGAGCGCGCCCAGCCTCGGGTCGGGCGCCCGGCGGAGCTCGTCCACCGGGCGATCGAGATAGGGCCAGGGCGGCGCCACCACGGTCATGCCCGCCGCCTCGAAGCGCTGTCGAAAGCGGTCCCACGAACTCGGCGTCAGCCAGGCACCGTGGATGAGCATGACCGTAGCGGCCATCCGATACTCCGAACCGGGGGTTGATCAGCCCTTGATGAAGGCGAGCAGATCGGGGTTGATCACATCGGCATGGGTGGTCGCCATGCCGTGCGGATAGCCCTTGTAGGTCTTGAGCGTACCATGCTTGAGCAGCTTGGCCGAGAGCGGGCCGGAGTCGGCATAGGGCACGACCTGGTCGTCATCGCCGTGCATCACCAGCGAGGGCACCTCGATCTTCTTGAGGTCCTCGGTGAAGTCGGTCTCGCTGAACGCCTTGATGCAATCATAATGCGCCTTGATGCCACCCATCATGCCCTGGCGGTACCAATTGTCGATCGTCCCCTGGCTGATCACCGCGCCGGGGCGGTTGAAGCCGTAGAACGGGCCGGTCGGGAAATCGATGTAGAGCTGGGCGCGGTTGGCGAGCACGCCGGCGCGGATGCCGTCGAACACCTCGATCGGCAGGCCGCCCGGGTTCTTCTCGGTCTTGAGCATCAGCGGCGGCACCGATGCGATCAGCACCATCTTGGCGACGCGGCCGGGCTTGGCGCGGGCGACATAGTGCGCCACTTCGCCGCCGCCGGTCGAATGGCCGACATGGACCGCGCCCTTGACGTCGAGATGATCCGCCAGCGCCGCGACATCGGCGGCATAGGTGTCCATCTCGTTGCCGGTGTCGGTCTGGGTCGAGCGGCCGTGCCCGCGGCGGTCATGCGCGATGACGCGGAAGCCGTTGAGCAGGAAGAACATCATCTGGGCGTCCCAGTCGTCCGACGTGAGCGGCCAGCCATGGTGGAACCACACCGGCTGCGCGGTCTTGGGGCCCCAATCCTTGTAGAAAATCTCGGTGCCGTCGGCGGTCTTGAGGAAGGCCATGGTCTTGTCTCCTGTAGCGGGGGATGCAGTGGCGGAAAGCGGGAGCGGCAGGGTGGTAGCGGCAGCCGCTACCGCGGCTCCGGCAACGAATTCGCGGCGTGTCGGCTCGAGGCGCTCGTTCATCCTGTTTCTCCCGCCAAATCTGGGGCTTCCAGGTCGCAGACGATACGCCTGGCGGAAATCCCGGGCCAGTAGCGAGAGGCTACCCTTTCGGGCTACTGCGCCGCGATGCGCTCCGTGCTAGCATCCCTGTTCCGGCCCACCGGGTTGTTGCGCGAGAGGGGGATCGTCTTGCGACTTGCCTTGCTCATCGCTGCCATGGTGCTATCGTGCCTCGCCGGCACGGCCACGGCCGATGCGCCGGGCCGGGGGATATCGCGCTTCCTCCACGCCACCTGGACGAACAAGGACGGTGTGCCCGCCACGGTGCAGGCGCTGGTCCAGGGGCCGGACGGCTATATCTGGCTGGGCACCAGCAACGGGCTCTATCGCTTCGACGGGGTCACGTTCGAATATGTGCCCCCCGCCCCGGACCACCCGGCCGGCTCGATCCCGGTAAGCGCGCTGCTGGTGACACGCTCGGGCGAGCTCTGGGCGGCGTATACGGGCGGTGCCGGCGTCGAGGCCTATCGCGGCGGCCGCATGGTGCGCACCGGCATGACCGACGCGGCCGGCGAGATCACGGAGCTGCGCGAGGACAGCAGCGGCGCGATCTGGGCAGTGGGCGGGCGCACCCACAAGGCGCTACGGCGCTACCGCAACGGCCGCTGGGAACTGATCGACGAGCGCTTCGGCATGCCCAACAAGGATTGGGTCTCCAGCCTCGCGGTGGGGCGCGACGGGTCGATCTGGGCTGCCACCGACAAGCAGCTCTTCCTGATGCGCCAAGGTACGGGCCGCTTCGCCGCAATGGGACTGAAGCTCGGCTTCGGCGCCAACCTGGCGCTCGATCCCGAAGGCAATATGTGGCTTTCGGATTCGAACGGCACGCGGATGCTGCCCGACTATGCCGCCGGCGCGCGCCAGGCGCGCAGCGACGTCGTCTTCCCCTTTTCCGGACCCGTCCGCCGCACCGCGATCCTGTTCGACCGCGACGGCAATCTCTGGGGCTCGGGGTTCACCAACGGCATCTTCCAGATCGATCATGCCGCCGAACAGGCCGATGCCGCGAGCGTCTCCAGCTATCGTACCGAGAACGGCCTCACGTCGAACCAGGCGGTGTCGCTGCTCGAGGACCGCGAGGGCAATATCTGGGTGGGTACCGAGCTGGGCCTCGACCAGTTCCGACCCGCCAACCTGTTCCGCATCGAGCCGCCCGAGGCCGGCGCGGCGGCGGGCTATTTCGTCGCCTCCGACGACACCGGCACGGTCTGGTTTGCCAGCGGCGCGGCGGTCTATCGCGCGCTGCCCGGGCAGGAACCGCAGCTATTCGCCACCTATGGCGGCGAGATCCAGGCGCTGTGCCGCGGCGACAATGGCTCGGTATGGCTGAGCACCGCCGAGCGAATGATCCGGCTGCGCGGCGGCCGCACCGCCGAGACGCTCGACCTGCCCGGCATGGGCGACACCTATGGCTGCGCGGAAGACCGGCTCGGCCGGCTCTGGGTGGCGCGTTTCCAGCACGGCGTGCTCGTCCGCCGCGGCAATGGCTGGCACGAGGCGCACCTCCCCCTGCCCGGCCGGCCGCAGGACATCGTTATCGATGGCGATGGCAATCCGGTGATCATCCTCGACCGCAAGTCGATCGTCCGGGTGATCGGCACCACGGCGCGCGGCTGGACCAACGAGCAGATCGGAGTCTCCGGCCTCACCAGCTTGTTTGGCGGGCGCAGCGGCATGCTGGTGGCGGGCGGCAGCGGGCTGGCGCGCTGGAAGACCGGGCGGTTCGAGCGGTTGCTGACCGCCGACCATCCCTGGCTGCGCGGCGTGCGCGGCATGGTGCAGACCGCCTCGGGCGAGACCTGGATGGTCAACAACACCGGCCTGCTCAAGCTCCGGACCGCCGATCTCGACCGCGCCTTCGCCAACCCCCGCGCGCCGATCCCGCACGACCTGTTCGATGAGCAGGACGGCCTCGCCAGCCGGATGCAGCGCGGCGACGGGCTGCAGATCGACGCGGGCGGCGACGGGCGGCTGTGGTTCCTCACCCGGCAGAGCGTGATGCGCATCAACCCGGCCCGCCTGGTGCGCAACGCCGTCGTCCCGCCGGTCGCGATCCGCGCGCTGATCGTCGACGGCCGGCGGCTGGTCGACCCGACGCGCATCACCCTCCCCGCCGGCAAGACCAACCTGTCGATCGAATATACCGGGCTCAGCTTCTCGGTGCCGAGCCGGGTGAGATTCCGCTACATGCTGGAGGGGGTCGACCAGGGATGGGTCGATCCGGGAACGCGGCGCCAAGCCTTCTACACCAATCTCGATCCCGGCAATTATCGCTTCCGGGTGATGGCGTCGAACAATGACGGGGTGTGGAACCCCGCGCCGACGACGCTGGAGTTCACGATCCCGCCGACCTTCCTGCAGAGCGGATGGTTCATGCTGCTCTGCGCCCTTGCCGCGGCGGCCGTGTTCGCGCTGCTCTACCAGGTGAAGGTGCGGGCGATCGCCGGGCAGATGCGCGGGCGGATGCGCGAGCGGCTGGCGGAGCGCGAGCGGATTGCGCGCGAGCTGCACGACACCCTCCTCCAGGGCGTCCAGGCGCTGATCCTGCGCTTCCAGCTCGTCGCCGACGACATCGCCCCCGAAGATCCGTCACGCCACAGCCTGGAGGAAGCGCTGGACCGCGCCGACACGGTGCTCGCCGAGGGCCGCGACCGGGTGCGCGACCTGCGGATGATCGGCGGCGCCGACGATATCGAGCACATGATCCTGGAGATCGCCCGCAAGCAGGTCTTCTCCGCCGCCACCCAGATCAATGTGGCGAGCGAGGGCGAGGTGCGGCCGCTCGACCCGCTGGTGTGGGACGAAGTCGCGCGGATCGCCAACGAGGCGCTGTTCAACATCTGGCGCCACGCCCATGCCCGCCAGATCGGCATCCGCATCGAGTTCCGCCCCGACAGCTTCATCGTGCGGTTCCGCGACGATGGCGTGGGCATCGCCGAGGAGATATTGCGCGACGGGCGGCGCGACGGCCATTTCGGCCTGCCCGGCATGCAGGAGCGCGCCCGCAAGATCCAGTCGCGGCTGGTGGTCCAGCGCCCGCCCGCCGGCGGCACCGAAGTCGTCCTGATCGTCCCCGCGGCGATCGCCTATTCGAACACGCGCCGCCGCAAATGGCGCGCACTGGTGACAGGAGGCCGGATTGGCTGAAGCAGCAACGATGACGAGCGCACGGACCGTGCGGGTGATGGTGGTCGACGATCATCCGATGCTGCGCGAGGGCATCGTCGCGGTGATCGAGCGCCAGCCGGACATGGAGATTGTCGGCGAGGCCCAGGGCGGCGCCGAGGCGGTGGAGCAGTATCGCGCGCTGCGGCCGGACGTGACGCTGATGGACATCCAGATGCCCGGCATGGACGGCGTGGAGACGATCGAGGCGATCCGCCGCGAGTTCCCCGCCGCGCTGTTCGTGGTGCTCACCACCTATCCGGGCGACACGCACGCGCTGCGGGCGCTGCGAGCGGGCGCGACCGGCTATCTGCTCAAGAGCTGCATCCGCAAGGACCTGCTCGACACGATCCGCGCCGTCCATGCCGGCCGCCGCGCGATCGCCGCCGATGTGGCGCAGGAAATCGCCCTCCACGCCTTCGACGATCGGCTGAGCGAGCGCGAGACCGATATCCTGAAGCTGGTGGCCGAGGGGCATCCCAACAAGCAGATCGCCTGGCGGCTGTCGCTCTCCACCGACACGGTGAAGGCGCATCTGAAGAACATCTTCGCCAAGCTCGACGTGGCGGACCGGACGCACGCCGTGATCGTCGCGGCGCGGCGCGGGTTCATCGAGATCTAGGCCCCTAGTAGAGAATTACCCCGCCAGGGTACGAAAAGTCACGAAGGCCGCAACAGCCATGGCCTGTCGCGGCGCGACTTTCCCGCGGGCCGATTTACCCCAATTGAGAAATCGCAGCCCTGGCCTTCGCAATTCATCCTGGCCTTTCGCAATGAGAAAGAGCGGCCGGACGGCAGGCCCGACTGCGCCAGCCAAGCAGGTGAAATCCTACATTGCAAGACAGATACGCAGCCCTGGGCGCCCGGCCTCGCGATAGGCGAGGCCGGGCGTTCCCGATCAGGGCAGCGGCACCGACGCCGGCGGCTGGGTCGGCGCCGGCTGGCCGTAGTTGAACGTACCGACGCCGATGCTGACCTTGGTCGTGTCGTTGAAGCCGTTGGCGTCGTCGAGCTCGCTGGCGATGGCGCTGGACGTGGCCTGACCCTGGGTGATGTTGATCGTGCCGCCGCCGGTGGCCGCGAAGCGCATATACTGGCCGTTGCCCGCCTGACCGGCGATGCCGGTAAAGCTGTTGCCCGAGACGCTAACATTCACCGTCGGGAAGCCACCGGTATTCTGATTGTTGTTAATCAGAAGTCCGCGGCTGCCATTGATGTTGCGGATCGTGTTGTTGAGGATGGTGACGTTGGTGGTGAGGTTGCCCGTCGCCTGGCCGACCAGGCCGACATTGACCGCGATCGCCTGCGACGTCTGGATCTGCTGGATCGTGTTGCCGCTGATCAGATAGTTGGCGTTCACCCCGCCCTCGTTGGCGATGCTGATGCCGTTGCCATTGTTCGAACCCGAATTGGTGACGGCGTTGTTTCCGATGATGTTGTTGGTGATCCGGCCGTTGACGGTGCGGCCGAACGGCGCATTGCCGTTCTGGAAGTCGTTGATCGCGGTTGAGCGCGTGCCGGTGAAGTTGTTGCCGTCGATGCTGTATGTCAGCGTCGTCGTGCCCGGACCGGTCGAGACGTTGATGCCGTTGTTGGTGTTGGTGAAGGTCGAGCCGCTGATCTGCGCGGTCATGCTGGTGCCCGTGCTGTCGATGAACAGGCCACTGCCGACGATCACGGTCGGCGGGCTCGCCGCGTTCCAGTTGCCGGTGAAGAAGCTGCCCGAGACGCTGATCCCCATCGACGACGTGCCCGTGCCGAGGAAGTTGACCAGGTTGCCGTGCGGGCTCGTCCCGTTGCCGTTGATGCCGACGCCGTTCGACGCGAAGGTCGAGTTGACGATCTGGAAGTTGGTCAGCGTGCCAGTCGAGTTGGTGATCTGCACCTCGAACTCGTTGTTGTTCTGGATCGTCGAGTTGAAGATGCCGGTCGGCCGCGCGCCGTTCGACGCGGAGCCGGACAGGTTCGCGAGGTTGATGCCCGATTCATCGGTGCCGGCATCGTCGCCATTGCCGCTGATTAGCATGTTGTCGATCAGGAAGCCGTTAATGTTCGAACCGCCGATGCCGTCGCCCAGATTGTTGGTGACGTTCATGTAAGCGAGGCGGACATTCTCGGTGCTGGTGAGGCTGATGCCGTCGCCGCTCGAGTTCTGGATCGTGCCGCCCGAGCCCGCCGCGCCGGTGCCGGTGACGTTGATGCCGCCAAACGTGCCGGTGTTGTTGAGGATGATGCCGCTCGAGGCGCCGTTCGACGAGATGCTCTGGAAGCGCAGGCCGCCCGAACCGATCGAGGTGTTGACCACGTTGAGCGCGGTGCCCGTGGTCGAGGTGATCCTGTTGCCGCTGCCCGCGGTGCCGACGGTGCCGCCGCCGGTGGCGTTGAAGCCGGTGCCGCTGGTGGTGGTGATCACCAGCCCGCCGTTCGGGAAGGTGATCGTGCCGCCGGTGTTGTTGAGCAGGTTGACCGCGGTGTTCGCGCCGGTGGTCAACGTCGCGTTGCCGCTGAAGCTGATCGTGCCCGAATTGACGTTCTGGACGACGATGCCGTTGTTGAGGCCGCCGGTGGCGCTGATCGCACCCGAGAAGGTGACGTTGTTGGTCTCGTGGTTGTCGACGAGTACCACGCTGTTGCCCGTGGTCTTGGTTATCGACGAGGCGATGCTGACCGTGCCGGTGCCGTTCAGGACATAGACGCCGAAGCCGGTCGGATCGTTGCTGGCGCCGATCGCGCCGCCGTTCAGGCTGACGGTGTTGTTCGAGTTGTTGATCTCGACGCCGTTGCCGCCGGTATTGTTGATCGTGACGCTGCCGGCGGTGAAGGTGCCGTTGCCGGTGCCATTGATCTCGATGCCTTCGTCGCCGGTATTGGCGATCGTCACGGTGCCGAGATTGACGTTCATCGTCGATCCGCCGCCGTAGAAGATGCCGTCCGCCGTCGCGCCGGTGGTGCCGGCGATCGAGACCGCGGTCGCGCTCAGCGTGCCCGTGCCGTCGACATTGTTGATGTTGATCGCGCTGCCATTGGTCGAGCCGGTGCTGGTAAGCGAGTCGAAGACCAGGCCGAGCGAGCCGACATTGCCGTTGACCAGGTTGAGGATCTGGCCGGTGGCGGTCTGAACCGAGTTGCCGGTGCTGTAGACGGTCAGCGTGCCGCCGCCGGTGAAGTCGATGCCGTTGCCGGTGCCCGAGGCCGTGATGTCGACGCCGTTGCCGCCCGCCGCCGACGAGAAGGTGATATTCGCACCGGTGTTGCTGGCCAGCGTGACCGCATTGACGTTGGCCACGGTGTTGAGCGTGATGCTCTGGCCGTAGAAGTTGATCGAACCGCCGGTGTTGTTGGCGATGTTGATGCCCAGCGCATTGTCGGTGAGGTTGCCCGACATCGTGATGGCGCCGCTGGTGATGTTGGTCACCTCCACCGAGCGTGCGGTGGTGCCGCTGGTGGCGACGCTGCCGGCATAGTCGAGCGACAGCGTGCCGCCATCGACGTCGATGCCGCGCGTGGTGGCGGTGATCGAGCCGGCATTGACGGTGACGCTGCCGGTGAGCGTGCCGGCGGTGCGGCTGATCAGGATGCCGTTGGCGCCCAGCGTGTTGCTGGCGCTCGCGAAGGTCATGCCCAGCGTCGTCGTCACCGCCGCGGCGTTGCTGATGTCGAAGATCGTGCCCGAGCCGGTCGTGATGGTACTGTTCGGGCCGGTCGCGTTGATCGTGCCGCCGCCGGAAATCACGAAGGCGGTGCCGCTGGTGGTGGTGATGCCCAGCGCGGTGCCGACCGAGCTGAATGCGACCGTACCGCCCGCATTCGCGCTCAGTGTGACGGCGTTGTTGGCCTGGGTCGACAGCGTCGTCGTCCCGTTGAAGTTGACCGTGCCGCCATTGCTGTTGGTCACGCTCAGGCCCAGCGCATTGGCGCCGCTCGCGCTGATCGCGCTGTTGCCGTTGAAGGTCACCGCACCAGCATCGTGGTTGTCGATGCGGACGGCATAGCCATTGGCGTCGCTGACAGTGCCCGCATAGGTCAGGTTCGAGTTGCTATCAGTAAGGACGAAGGCGTCGCCCGCTGCGGCATGGGTGATCGCGGCGCCGCTGCCGAAGCCGAAGGTGCCATCCGAGCCGTTGACGATGTCGACGCCCGCATCGCCGCCGTTCAGCGTCGTCGTGCCGTTGAAGTTATAGGTGCCGTCGGCGTTGTTGAACTGCAGGCCGGTGCCGTTGGAGGCGCTCAGCGTGCCGCCCTGGAAGGTCAGCGTCCCGCCCGCATGGTTGAGGACGTTGACCAGCGCGGCGTTGTTCGCCTGGGTGATGCTGCCATTGTAGGTGACGGCGGCGGTGCTGCCCGAGACGTTGAACGCCGTGCCCGTCGGGCTGGTGATCGACGCGCCCGAAGCGAAGGTGAAGGTGCCGCCCGAACCATTGAGGATGTCGACGCCGGCGTCGCCGCCGTTCAGCGTCGTCGTGCCGTTGAAGGCGTAGGTCGCGTCGGCATTGTCGAACTGCAGGCCGGTGCCGTTGGTCGCGCTCAGCGTGCCGGTCTGGAAGGTGACCGTGCCGCCCGAATGGTTGAGGAACGAGACCAGCGCCGCGTTGTTCGCCTGGGTGATATTGCCGCTGTACGTGATCGCGGCGGTGCTGCCCGAGACGTTGAACGCCGTGCCCGTCGGGCTGGTGATCGTGGTGTTCGTGCCGAAGACGAAGCTGCCACCCGAACCGTTCAGGATGTCGATACCCGCGTCGCCGCCGGCGAGCGTCGTATTGCCGGTGAAGTTGTAGGTGCCGTCGGCATTGTCGAACTGGAGACCGGTGCCGCCGGTGATGTTGAGCGTACCCGCATAGGTGAAGGTGCCGGTGGCGTGACCGCCGCCGATGCTCAGCGCCGCGCCGGCACCGCTCTTGGTGACCGAGCTGGTCGAGTCGAAGGTGAACGCAGCCGTGCCGCCCGAGATCGTGAGACCCGCGACCAGCGGATTGGTGACATCGACATTCGTCGCGTTGATCGTGCCTGTCGCATTCGTGAAGACCAGGCCGGCGCCGCCGGTCAGGTTCACATTGGTCAGCGTCGTCGTGCCAGTGGCGTTGTTTAGCGTGATGCCGCCGCCGTTGCTGACGATGTTGGTCAGCACCGAGTTCGCGGCGTTGAGCAGAACGTCGCCGCCCGGGTTGCCCGAGAAGGAAACGTGATCGATCGTCGTGCTGGTCGACGGCGTGATCTCGATGCCCATCGTCCCGAAATTGCGGACCGTCAGATAGTCGAGGAGCGTATTGGTCGCGCCGGCGCCATTGTCCTTGATGCCGCGCGACACGGCGCCGCCGCCGTCTAGGATGAAGCCCGACAGGTGGTTGCCCGTCGCGCCCAGCGTGATCAGGTTCGCGCCCGCCGCGCTGGTGAGCGTCGCCGCACCGTTGCCGGTGGGATCGGCGATGTTGAAGCTGGTGCCGCCCGACAGCAGGATCGTCGAAGGCACGGTGAGCGTGATGTTGATCGGCGCGCTGCCGGTGCCGGCACCGCCGCCGACGCCATCGCCGAAGCCGCGGACCTGGACGTTCGAGGCGAGCACGAGCGAGTCATTGCCGTTCGAGCCGGCGGCGCTGATCGCGTTGCCGTTGTTGACCAGGATGATCATGTCCTGCGCCGCGGCGATCAGTTCCGCCGCAGCCAGCGTCATCGGGTTGCTGCCGTCCGAGCCGCTGCCATTGCCGCCGCCGGTGCCGCCATCCGAGTCGACGAAATAGATGTGGTTAAGCCCGAAGCCCGCGCCCGGGCTGCCCGAGAAGGCCACGTCGCGGAAGTCGTAGGTGCCCAGCGTCGGCGCGTTGGTCGCGTCGATCGCGGTGGTCGCCGAGATCGTCGAGCCCGTGTCGATGCCCGATTCGCCGTCGCCATAGGTGAACAGCGCGTTGGTCGAGGCGTTGAGATAGATGCCGGTGCCGACGCCCGAGATCGAGCTTGAGGCGCCCATCTGTCCACCCAGCAGGATGCTCGCGCCGCCAAGCGTACCGCGCAGGTCAACACCGATGCTGGTGCCCGCGCCCCCCGAATTGGTAACGTCGAAGTCGCCGATGATGATCGGAGCGTTGATCGTCGTGCCGTTGAAGTTGAGCGCCACCGCGCTGTTGCTGTTCAGGCCGATGTCGAGATCGGTGATCGACAGGCCGGCCCCGAGGATACCGATGACGTCGATGCCGCGCGAGGTGATAGCCTGCAGGTTCACCGTGCCGAGGCTCAGCGCCGGGCCGGTGGTGGCGACGCCGTTGAGCAGGATGCCGGTCGTCGCGCCACTGGCGCTGACGCTGTCGAAGGTGAAGCCGTTGGTGCCGATCGTCACGTTCTGCAGGCTGAGCGCGGTTCCGGTGCCGGTCGTGCTGATCGAGTTGCCGGTGCCGCGCACGATGACCGTGCCGCCCGAGCCGGCATTGAAGCCGGTGCCGGTGCTGACGATGTCGAGGCCGTTGCCGCCCGCGGCCATGTTGAAGTCGATCGTGCCGCCGCTGTTACCGGCCATGGTGACGCCGCCGCTGGTGGCGTTCAGGGCGAGGGTCTGACCGGTGAAGGTGATCAGGCCCGAATTGACGTTGGTGATCAAGATCCCGGCCACCGTCGAAGACATGTTGCCGCTGAAGGTCACGGTGCCGGTCTCGTGATCGTTGATCGTCACCATCCTGGTGCCGCCGAGCGTCGAGCCGACCGTGATGTCGCCGGTGCCGCCGGTGATCGAAACCGCATAGTTGGCGCCGCCGGTAGCAGTGATCGTGCCGGTACCGAGCGTGACCGGACCGGTCGAGCCGCCGATTTGCACGGTGCTGCTGCCGGCGCCCGTCAGGGCCATCGTGCCGAAGGTCACCATCGAACCGCTATTGAGCAGTTCGATGGCGTGGCTGCCGGCGGTGCCGATCGTGGTCGCGCCGAAGGTGATCGCTGCCGTGCCGGTGCTCACCAGGATGCCGTCATTGGCGCCGCCGCTGGTGCCGGCGATGTTGACCGTGCCGCCATTGAAGGTGGCGCCGGTGAGGTTGCTCAGCACGATGCCGTTGTTGGCGACCGTGCCGGTGGCGGTCAGCGAGGCGAAGTTGATGCCGCCGGTGCCGCCGGTCACGCCGCTGAGGTTGAGGATCTGGCCCGTGGTGGTGTCGATCGTGTTGCTCGCGCCGAGGACCACGAGCGCGCCGGCGGTCGCGCTGAGGCCGGTAGCGCTGGTGGTGTCGATGTCGAGCCCGCCGCCGGTGAAGGATAGCGTGCCGGTGCCGCCCATGCTGACCGCGGTGTTGATGCCGGTGCTGAACTTCTTCGATGCGCCGGAGAAGGTGACCGCGCCGCTGCTCGCCGCGTCGATCGCGACGCCCGCGCCGTTGCTCTGGGTCACCGTGCCGGAGATCGTGTAGCTGCCGTCGGCGTCCGCGAAGATGAACGCCGTGGCCGCGCTCGTCGCGGTGATCGCCCCGGCGAGCGTGATGCCGCCCGTGCTGTTGCTCACTGCCAGCACCGAGCCGCTGCTTGCCGCGATGGTGCCGCCATAGTTGAGCGTGCCGGCGCCGCCGGTCGCCGTGATCGCCGCGGAGGTCGAACTGGCGGTTGCACCGATCGAGGCCGTGCCGGCGCTGCTGGCGACGTTCACCGTGCCGCTGGTCACGCCGGTGAAGCGGATCGCGCGCGAGGTGCCGTCGATGGTCAGGACGGAGCCGGCGACATTGGCGACGTTGATCGTGCCCAGGCCGCCGCTGAACTGGAGGCCCGCGCCGCCGTCTATATCGATCGTGCCGGTCAGGTTGATGCCGCCCGAACCGGAGATGTTGTTGAACAAGGCCGCAGCGCCGGTGCCCGTCACGCGGAGGCCGCCGATATTCAGCGCGCCGGTCATGGTGTCGTTGGCCACGATGAGCGCGGTCGCCGCCGTCGGCGCGGCAGTGATGCCGTCGAACGTGACCCCAGCCCCGCCGACCATGATCCCGGCCAGGTTGAGAGCGATCGCGTTGCCGACGGTGATCGTGTTGCCGCTGCCGGTGACGGCAATGGTACCGGCGGTCGTGCTGAAACCGGTGCCGGTCGTCGTGTCGATGTCGAGCCCGCCGCCGGTGAAGGACAGCGTGCCGGTGCCGCCCATGCTGATCGCCGTGTTGGCGCCGGTGCTGAACACCTTGCTTGCGTTCGAGAAGGTGATGTCGCCGCTGCTGGCCGTATTGACGATCACGCCCGGGCCGTTGCTCTGGGTCACGGCGCCGGAGATGGTGTAGCTGCCGTCGGCATCGGCGAAGTTGAACGCAGTGCCGCTGCTCGTCGAGTTGATCGCGCCGGATAGCGTGACCGCAGCCGTGCCGCCACCCACCGTCAGGACCGATCCCGCGGACAGACCGATCGTGCCGCCATAGTTCAGCGTGCTGCCGGTGCTGCTGTAAATCGCAACAGCCGATCCGCTCGTGCCGTTGATGGCCGCGCTGCCGCCGGCAGTGGCGACGTTCACCGTGCCGCTGGTCGCGTTGGCCAAGCGGATGCCCTCACCGCCGCCGTAGATCGTCAGCGACGATCCTGCCGTGTTCGCGATGTTGATCGTGCCGAGCGTGCCCGAGAGCGAAAAGCCGATGACGCTGTCGATGTCGAGGACGCCAGTCATATTGACGCCGCCGGTGCCGGTCAGGTTGTTGATCGACACCGCCGCGTTGGAGGCATCGATATCCAGCCCGCCGAAATTGAGCGCGCCGGCCAGGTTCACGTCGAACACCCTCACCGCATTGGCGGCGGTCGGTGCCGAGGTGATCTGATCGAAGGTGGCACCGCCGGCTGCGACGGTGACGCCGCTGAGCGCCAGCGCCCCGGCATTGCCCGTAGTGATCGTGTTGCTGCTGCCGGTGACGCTGAACGCGCCGCCGCCGGTGGCGGTAAAGCCCGCGCCGGTGGTAGTGGTGATGCCGAGGCCGCCGGCGAAGTCGACCGTCGCGCCGGCATTGTTGGTGAGCGAGACGCCCGCGCCGGCGGTGTTGCTGATCGTCACCGCGCCCTGGAAATGGGCGTCCATCGCGTCGGTCTGCGCGGTGTTGTCGCGGATCGCGATCGCGGCGGTGGTCGCGCCGCTCACATTGACCGCGCCAGTGACGGTGAAGCTGCCCTCGACCTGGTCGAGCAGCACGCCATAGGCGCCGCCGGTCGAGCTGACCGAGCCGAGCACCATGTTGATCGTCAGCGGATCGAGGTTGATCGCGGTGCCGCCCGTCGTATCGATCGCGCCGCCGGTGGTGCCGAGGACGAAGTTGTTCGCCTTTGAATTGGCGACGATCAGGCCGGTGCCGGCATCGTTGGCGATGTTGAGATCGGTGAAGTTGAGCGTGCCGAACACGTTGGTCAGGCTGAGGCCAGTGCCGGTGATGCGCGCACCGGTGGTGCCCAGCGTCAGCGCGCCGGCGGAGACCGCCTGGAGGCCGGCGGCGACCGTATCGGAATCGAAGGTCAGGTCGTTGAAGACGAAGCCGCCGGTTTCCGTGGTGTGGACGACGGTCAGGTTCGACAGCTGCGAGACCGTGAACGTGCCGGTGCCGCTGCCGTCGAGATTCAGGATGTTGCCGCCGTTCGCGGCGAGCGTGAGGTTGCTCAGCGCGAGGCCGACATTCGCGGCATTGTCATAGATTCGGATCGCGCCCGCGGCACCGCCCGAGATGGCGCTGTTGCGGATGATGATCGGTGCCGCGGCGCCGTTGCCAAGCACGCCCGCGCCGGTGCCCGAATTGGCGATGATGACGCCGTCGATGGTATTGCCGCCGCCCAGCGTGACGGTCGCGTTGGCGCCGCTCGCGGTGAGCGTCGGCGCGCCCGAGCCCGCGAACGGGTTGGAGATCACGCCGGTCTGGACATTGAACAGCAGGACATTGGCCGGCGCGCCGCCGCCCACGACGAAGCTGTCGGTGTCCCGGAAGCTGAATAGCGACTGGCCGCCGGCCAGGTCTAGCGATCCGCCCGCCCCCGCCGTCGCGTCGAGAATGTCGTTGCCGCCATTCGGATCGTTGAGCAGCACGATATAGGTCGCGCCCGCCGCCTCGGCACCCGCCAGCGTGCCCGGATCGCTGCGCGTACCGGTGCCGCTAGCGCCCGCGAGCACGAAATAGGCCGAGACGGACAGATTCGTGGTGTCGCCGTTCAGATTGACGTCGGCGAAATTGTAGGTGCCGGTGCCGCCATTCAGGCCGGCGATCACCAGCGGGGTCACCGCAGTGATGTTCGATGCCGCGCCGTTCGCATCGCTGTTCGAACCGTCGCCATAGCGGAAATTGCCGGTGATTGCGGCAGTGGTGAGGTCCACGCCGATGCCGACGCCGGCGATCTGGCTGCTGCCGCTGACGATCACATTGCCGGCAGTCGTGCTGCCGGTCAGGTCGATGCCGCGCGTGCCGGCCGTCGAGGCGCCAGTGATGTCGAGCGTGGCGAAGGTAACGTTGCCGGTCGCGCCGGTGAGGTTCACCGCCGTGGTGTTGGCGGCGAGGCCGGTGATGTCGACATTGCCGAACGTGAAGGCGCCGGCCGAACCGCCGAGGACCGTCAGGCGCGCGCCGCCCGAGAGGGCGACATCACCGAAGCTATAGGTGCCGTCCGCATCGAAGAACGACAGGCCGGTGCCGCCGGTGACGTTGAACGTCGCGCCGGTGAAGTCGATCGTGCCGCCCGAATGCGTTCCGAGGTCGAGCGCGGCAAGGCCTGCAAGCGACTGGTTGATCTGGCCCGCATAGGTGACGTTGGCCGTCGAGTTGCTGACGAAGAGATCCGCGCCGGCCGCGTCGGTGATGCTGGTGCCCGAACCGAAGGCGAAGGTGCCGGCCGACCCGTTGGTGATCCCGATCTGCGCGCCGCCGGACAGCGTCGCGTTGCCGAAGCTGTACGTGCCGTCGGCATTGTCGAATGACATGCCATCGCCGCCGGTGACGTTGAACGTCGCGCCGCTGAAATTCAGCGTGCCGGCCGAATGCGCCGAGACGGTCAGCGCCGCGCCGATCGACTGGTTGACCGTGCCGATATAGCTCACGCTCGCCGTCGAGTTGGCGATGTCGATCGCCGCCCCGCTCGGGTTGGTGATCACGACGCCCGCGCCGAAGGTGAAGGTGCCGGCCGAACCGCCGACAATGTCGATGCCGGCATCGCCGCCGTTCAGCGTGGTCGTGCCGTTAAAGGCATAGGTGCCGTCGGCATTGGTGAATTGCAGGCCGGTGCCGTTGGTGGCCGACAGGCTGCTGCCGGCGCCGAAGGTGATCGTGCCGTGATGGTTCGCGACATCGAGCAGCGCCGCGTTGGCGCCCTGGGTGACGCTGCCACCATAGGTGAAGTCGAGCGCGCCGACCCCGCTGGCGAGCGTGATCGCCGGACCGGTGGTGCCGGTGATGCTCGACCCGGCGCCGAAGCCGACCCCGCCAAAGACATCGCCCGAGATCGCGATGCCGCTCGTGCCCGAGGTGACGTTGAGCGCGGCGACCTGCAGCGCGCGGCCGCCCGAGCCGAGGCCGGTGAGGTTGTTGACGCTGGTGACGCCGTTTCCGGTGCCCGCATGGACGAGGCTGGCGAGCACCAGGTCGATCTGCGCATTGCTGAGCGACAGGCTGGTGCCGTTCAGCGTGTCGATGGTGCCGGTGGTGCTGGTGAGGTTCAGGCCGGCACCGATGGCGGCCAGGCCACTGCCGCCCTGGTTGTAGATGCCGAGGCCGGAGAAGTTCAGCGAGCCGGTCGCGCCGGTGAGATCGACGCCTGTGCCGGTGACGCGGGTCGCCGCGCTGCCGAGCTGAAGCGAGGCATCGACGTTCGAATAGCCCGCACTCGCGGGATCGGAATCGAAGATCGCGCCCGCGAAATAGGCCCCACGCCCTTCGCCATGGCCGCCTTCGACCGTGATGTTGGAGAGCTGGGTGATCGTCGTCGAGCCCGCACCGGTCCGATAGGCGGCGAGCACGGTCGAGTTGTTGGTGGCCCAGAGGCGCAGGTTGCTGAGCGCGATGCTCGCGGTGGCACCGCCGTCGCTGAAGTCGATCGCGCTGTCAGCACCCGAGATGATGCTGTTGCGGATCGTCACGTTCGACGCGCCGACACCGACAACACCGGTGCCGGTGTTGCTGGCGATCACCACGCCATCGATCAGGTTGTTGCCGGTGACGGTGACGGTATCGGCCCCTAGGGCCGAGCTGTTGGTCAGCGTCGGTGCGCCCGAACCCGAGAAGGGGTTGGTCACGAAGCCCTGGGCAATGTTGTAGAGCACGACGTTCGCCGGGGCGCCGCCCGGCAGCGAGATCGTGTCGCCATTGAGGAAGCCGCGCAGCGACTGGCCGTCGATCAGCGTGAAGGTGCCGCCGGGAGCGCTGGCCGCGTCGAGCGTGTCGGTGCCGCCGGCCGGATTGTTGACCAGGATGATGACATCGGCACCCGATGCCGCGGCGCCCGCCAGGCTGCCCGGATCGGTGCGCGTGCCGGCGCCGCTCGCGCCCGCCAGCACCCAATACACGGTTGCCGACGTCGCCAGGCTGCTGGTGTCGCCGACCAGGTTGACGTCGGCGAAGTCATAGTTGCCCTGCAGCGCGTTGAGCCCGGCGACGATGAGCGGAGTCACGGCGCTGATCGTCGAACCCGCACCGTTCGCATCGGTGCTCGAGCCGTCGCCGAAGCGGAAGCTGCCGGTGATCGCGGCGTTGGTGAGATCGACGCCGGTGCCGACGCCGGTGATCGTGCTGCTGCCGGTGACGATCAGGTTGCCGGCGAAGGTCGCGCCGGTCAGGTCGATACCGCGCGTGCCGGCCGTCGAGGTGCCGGCGATATCGAGCGTGGCGAAGGTGATGTTGCCCGAGGCGAGGCGCGCGTCGACGCCCGTCTTGTTCGCGGCGAGGCCGAGGATGTCCACATCCCCGAAGCTGATCGTGCCGGTGCTGCCGGTATTGAAGGCGATGCCCGCGGTGCCCGGATTGGTGATCGTGACGGCGCCGGTGAAGGTAACCGATCCGTCGACATCGCCGATGCCGATGCCCATCGTGCCGCTGTTGGTGACGGTGCCGCCGGCCGCGGTGAAGGTGGCGGGCATGCCGAACACCAGCAGGCCGCCCGCGCCGGTGTTGCTGATGTTGAAGGTGCCGAGCGTGACGTTGCCCGGGTTGTTGCCGACCTCGATGCCGTAGCTGCCCACACCGGTCGTGCCGCCCACGGTCACGTTGCCGAGGCTGACCGCGGTGCTGTTGCCGACCACGCGGACGGCAGAACCCGAGGTCGTGCCGGCGACGTTGATGCTGGCGAAGCTGATCCCGCCGCTGCCGATATTGTTCGCGAGCGAGACGCCCGAGCCGGCCGAGGTCAACGTCGAGACGGTCGTGAAGCCGAGATTGCCGGCCAGCGTGACGGTGTCCATCGCCAGGCCACGGGCATTGCCCGTCGCGGCTATCGCAAGGCCCGAGCCACTGAGCGAGAGCGTGCCGCCATTGGTGCCGAGCAGGTTGAGCACGGTGCCGCCGGTGGCGGAGAGCGACAGGTTGGAGAGCGTCGCCGAAGCCGCAGTGCCGCCGTCGCGCAGCAGGATCGCGCCGGTGCCGCCCGAGATGATCGAGTTGGTGATCGAGACGCCCGAGACGCCGATGCCCGAGACGCCGATGCCGGCGCCGCCGATGCGCAGCCCGTCGATCGACGAGCCGCTCGACAGCGTGATGGTCGCGCCCGCGCCGCTGTTGGTGAACAGCGCCGCACCAGAACCCGCATAGGGGTTGGTCACGGTGCCCGGGGTGATGCCGTACAGGAACAGATTGGCCGGCGTGCCGCCGCCGACAGTCTGGGTATCGCCGTTAAGGAAGCCGATGATCCGCTGATTGGCGTCGAGCGTGAAGGTGCTGCCGAGGTCGAGCGTGTCATTGCCGCCCGCCGGGTTGTTGAGCAGCACGATCACGGTCGCGTTGGCGGTGAGCGCCGCGGCGAGGCTGCCCGGATCGGTCTTGGTGCCGATACCGGTGCGGCCCTGCTCGACGAAGAACAGCGTGACCGGGTTGGTCGCGAGATTGGTAGTGTCGCCGGTCAGAGCGACATCGGAGAAGTTGTAGCCGCCGACGGTCTGGTTGAGCCCGGCGATCGCGATCGGCGTGACCGCGTTGATGATCGAATGCGCGCCGTCGACATCGCTGTTCGAGCCGTCGCCATAGCGGAAGCTGCCGGTGATGCGCGCGTTGGTCAGGTCGACGCCGGTGCCGACACCGGTGATCGTGCTGCTTTCTGTGACGGTGAGGCTGCCGACATAGGCCGCACCGGTCAGGTCGATGCCGCGCGTGCCGGTGGTCGAGGTGCCGGTGATGTCGAGCGTCGCGAAGCTGACAATGCCCTCGCTAGCGCGCGCGTCGACGCCGGTCTTGTTCGCGCCGAGGCCGGTGATGTCGGTATCGCCGAACGCGATCCGGCCGGTGCTGCCGATTCCGAGCACGATGCCGGCGCTGTTGGCGATGGCGGTGGCGCCGAAGTTGACGGTGCCGGCCACCCCGTTGATCAGGATGCCGGTGCCGGTGCTGTTCGCGATGCTCGTCGCGCCGACGGTGACGTTGCCCGAGATGTTGGAGACTTGGACGCCGTTGGCGGCGCCGGTGATCGAAGCGCCCGCAATCGTCGTGTTGCCAGCCGCGTTCGCGACGAGCAGGCCTGCGCCGGCGACATTGTTGACCGTAACCTGGCCGAGCGAAACGGTGCCGCTATTGTCGCTGATGCGAACGCCGTTGCTCGCGCTCCCGTCGACCGACACTGCCCCGAGCGTCACGTTGCCGGTATTGTTCGAGAGGTTCACGCCGCCGGTGCTGCCGACGCCGCCGCTGTTGACGACCGTGACGGGTCCCAGCGTCACATTGCCGCTGTTGCCAGTGACGGTGACGGCCGCGGCGCTCGTATTGGAGATGTTGACCGCGCCGATATTCACCGTCGCGCTGCTGTTTCCGACGACCAGGCCGAAGCCCGCCGGCGCCGCGTTGGTGCCCTGCACCGTGATGCTGCCGACGTTCACCGTTCCGCCGGCCACCTGGGTGAACTGCACTGCGTTGCTGGTCGCGGTCTGGGTGCTGATCGCGTTGATGTTGAGCGTGCCGACTGTCACATCGGCCACGTTGACCGCGCTGGCGGTGCCCGTGGCGGTGACGTTGATATTGGTGCCCGAGACGTTGAGCGTCCCCGCCCCCGCGCCGCTGAGCGTCAGAACGCGGCCGCCGCTCGCCGACAGGTTCAGGTTGGTAAGAGTGACCGAGGCGGCAGCGCCACCGTCGTTGATGCTGACCGCCGCGCCGCTAACCGAGACATTCGAGTTCTGGATGATGGCATTCGACACGCCGACACCGACGATACCGTTGCCGACCGCGTTGCTGATGACGACGCCGTCGATCCGCGTGTCGTTCGCCAGGCGGACTGTCGCGCTGCCCACCACCGTGCTGGTCAGGATCGCGGCGCCCGAACCGGCATAGGTGTTGGCGATGCCCGTCGGGCCGAGATTGGTGACGATCAGGTTGGCCGGCACGGTCGCGCCGGTGACCGCGAAGAAATCGGTGTTGAGGAAGCTGACCAGCGACTGGCCCGCAGTGAGGTTCAGCGCGCCGCCGGCCAGGCCGGTGGTGTCGATCACGTCCTGCCCGCCGGCCGGGTTGTTGAGCAGCACGATATATTGCGCGCCGGAAGCCGCCGCGCCCGCGATGCTGCCCGGATCGGTGGCCGTGCCCGCGCCGCTGGCGCCGGCAAGGACGTAATAGGCAGTGAAGCTGCCGCCGGTGATGTTGTTGGTGTTGCCGTCGAGCTGGACGTCGGCGAAATTATAGGTGCCGTGGGTCGCGTCCATGCCGGCGACGACGATCACGGTGTTGGCGGTGATGCGGCTCTGCAGACCGTCGGCGGCGTTGGCGTCGCCATAGCGGAAGCTGCCGGTGATCGCGGCGTTGGTCAGGTTCACGCCGATATCGACGCCCTGGATGATGCTCGAACGCGCGATCGTGATCGCGCCGGCATTGGTCGCGCCGGTCAGGTCGATGCCGGTCGATCCGGCCACGCCGGTGCCGGTGATGTCGAGCGTGCCGAAGGTGACGTTGCCGTGCGTGCCGGTGAAGTTCGCGCCGACACCCGCGCCGAGGCCGGTGATATCGACATCGCCGAAGGTCACGCCGCCCGGCACGGTGCCGATGACGATGCCGGTGCCCACGGGATTGGCGATGGTGAGCAGGCCGGTGAAGGTCGTGGTGCCCGCCAGGTTGTCGAGCGCGATCGCCGACGAGGTCGATCCGGTGATCGTCGTCGCGCCGAGGAAGTTGACGCTAGATCCGGCGAGCGTGTCGTTGATCGTGATCGGCCCGGCGCCGCTGATCGCGCCGGTGAAGCGGATAGCGCCGCCGCTGTTGAAGATCGAGACGAGCGGACCTGCGCTGGAATCGCTGATCGCGGCGCCGAAATTGAGCCCGATCGTGCCGCCGCTGCCCGCCACGCCCGACTGGCCGATCTGCACCGAGGCGCCACCGCTGTTGGTGATCGTGCCGCCGCCGATCGTTACCAGCCCGGTCGAGCCGCCATAGATCCACAGGCCCTGCTGCCCGACGCCCGTGATGGTGAGCGTGCCGATGTTGAGCGCATTGCCGCCAGTGCCCGCACCCTGGACATTGTCGAGCACGATACCCGCGCCGGTCGCGCCGGTCGAGCTGACCGCCGTGAAGTTGAGGTCGATCAGCAGCGGATCGAGGCTGAGCGCCGCGCCCGCCGTCGTGTTGACCGTGCCGGTGGTGTTGCTGAGCGTGAAGGTGCCGGCCTTGGTGTTGTTGACCGTGAGGCCGGTGCCGCCATTGTTGAACACGTTGAGCGTGCCGAAGGTCAGCGCGCCGTCGCTCTCGGTGATGCTCACGCCCGCGCCGTTGACGCGCGCGGCCGCGGTGCCGACCTGCATCGTGCCGGCATTGACCGCCTGGATGCCCACCGCGGTGCTCGAATCGAAGGTGACGTAGCGCGCCGCGAAGCCTCCGGTCTCGCCATTGCCGCCGGCGATGTTGATGCCCGAAAGCCCCGCCACCGTAACCGTGCCCGCGCCCGAGCCGTCGATGTCCAGGACGTTGCCGCCCGTCGCCGAAAGCGTGAGGTTGGATAGCGAGGTGGTCAGGTTGCCGCCGGCATCGTTGATGTCGATCGCGCCCGCGCCGCCGCCGATGGTCGAGTTGCGGATCGTGACGTTGCTGCCGGCATTGACGACCAGACCCGCGCCCGCGCCGCCCCGGATCGTGATGCCATCGACCACGACATTGCCGAGCGTGTTGGTGAGCGTGAGGCCCGCGCCGCCGGTATTCTCGATGACCACGCGCTCAAGCGAGAATCCGCCCACGCCATTGGCCGCGATGCCGCTGCCCGCGCCGCGCACGGTGACGTCGCGCACCACCGAGCCGGTGCCGAGCGTGACGGCCGCGCCGCCGGCATTGCTGCCGACGATCGTGCCATTGGTGCCACCGAAGCCGAACGCCGTGACCGACCCGTCCGAATGCTTCACATCGACGCTGCTCGCGCCGCCGACAAGATACTGGTTGGTGGCGAGCGTGACGCCCGCGCTGGCAATATTGCCCGCCCCGCCGAGCGCGACGACGATGCCGTTCTGGCCCGCGCGCGTCACCGCGTCGCCGAGCGTGGTCGGGCTGGCGCTGGTGCCCGCCCCCGCCGCGACCGCCGCGCCGCTGGTGAAATAGACGTTGCCGAAGGCCGCGCCGGTGCGCGCGTCGATCGCGAAGTTGGTGCTGGTGAGATCGGTGTAGCGCGTGCCCGACGGCGTCACATAGTCGCGCCGCAGCCGCTCGCCCATCTGCCGGTCGAGGCCCGAGCTGCCCGAACCGCGATCGTGCGAGCCACGGCCGAGCGGGATCGAGAGGCGCACGATGCCGCGCGCCTGGGTGCCCCAGCGATTGTCGTTCTGCAGCTCGGCGCCGACCGAGAAGCGGCCGCCGGTGCCGAGCGGATCCTCGACGTCGAGCTCGAGCCCGCCGCGCACGCCGCGATAGGATTTGGCCGCCGCATCGTCGCGATAATCGAACCCGGCGCCCGACAGGCGCACGCTCAGATCCTTGGCGATCGGCGCCCGGGCGCCGAGCTCGGCATTGGCGCCGGCGAGCGGCACTTCCTCGAGTCGCCAGCCGCTCTTGCGCTCGATCAGCCGGTTGTTCTCGACCGAGACCACGCCCGCCGCGGTGGAATTGGGATCGAGATAGCCGATCGCGCGGCGGCTGTTGACCGGCAGGCGGTAGTTGAGGTGCAGATCGAAGACCGAGGTGAAGCCTTCGAGGCCGAACGACACCGCGGTCTGGTCGCGCGAGGTGATGTCGGTCTTGTAGAAATCGACGCCGGCATTGACGCCGATCGCGACGTCCTCGCCGATCTTGCCGCGTCCGCCGATCGTGACCGATCCGTTTCGGTCGTAGCGCTCGTCGGTGCCGATCCGGCCGGCGACGAACAGGAGGTTGGAGTCGTTCTGCGCCACCGGGGCGAAGAGATCGAACGAGACCTGGCTGTTGCCGTTAGCGGCGCGCGCATCGACTTCGGCACGCGGCTGCCAATTGGCATCCTTGTCCTGCGTCTGCGCCAGCGCGGTGGGGGTCCAGGCGAGCGCGACGCCGCTCAGGCACGTCGACAGCAACAGACGGCCACGGTTCAGCTTGTTCACGAAAATCCCCCCGATCGACACCTAACCCGGGCAATGGCACATGCGCCAAAGACTCGATGAGGGGTTATAACGCCAGGGCAACGGCTACCACCGCTCGGAGCAACCCTCAAGGCCGCCGAATCAGGAGCCGGTCAAAACGGGTCACATTGTCAAGTATGGCTATGGCTAGTTGCATCCGTTTCGGATAGGCCTGCGCCGAGTTTTCGGGGGAGTACGGGCATGGCGGAACCTTTTTTATCAGAAATCCGCCTCATGTCGTTCAACTTCGCTCCAAAAAACTGGGTGATGTGCAACGGCCAGTTCCTGCCGATCAACCAGAACCAGGCGCTGTTCTCTCTGCTGGGCACCACCTATGGCGGCAACGGGCAGACGACCTTTGCCCTGCCCGATCTGCGCGGCCGCGTGCCGATCCATGTCGGCAATGGCTATACGCTGGGACAGACCGGCGGCGAGGCGGCCCACACGCTGAGCATCAACGAGATGCCCACCCACACCCATTTCGTGCAGGCATCCAACGCGGTCGGGGACAAGGTGAACCCCAATTTCGGCGGCACCGGCTATGTGCTGGCCGCGGAACCGGGCAATACCTATGCCACGGGCTTCACGCCAAACGCCGTCGCGCTCAATGCGGGGACGGTGGCAAGCAACGGCGGCGGTCAAGCACATGAGAACATGCAGCCTTATCTGACGCTCACCTATTGCATTGCCCTTGTCGGCATCTTCCCTAGCCCGAACTGAGAACAGCCCATGGCACAGCCTTATGTCGGCGAACTTCGCATTTTCGCCGGAAACTTCGCCCCTGCGGGATGGATGTTCTGTGAAGGGCAGCTCCTCCCGATCTCGGAGAACGAGACGCTCTTCCAGCTGATCGGCACCACCTATGGCGGCGATGGACAGGATAGCTTCGGCCTGCCCGACCTGCGCGGCCGGCTCCCGATCCACCAGGGCAACGGGTACACGCTGGCGCAAACCGGCGGCGCCGAAGAGGTCACGCTGTCGATCAACCAGATCCCATCGCACAGCCATCCGATGCTCGGCGCGTCGGGCAATGGATCGCAGAGCAACCCGAAGAACAACGTGGTCGCGAGCTCGACTCTGGTGAAGGCCTATTCGGGCGAGACGCCGGACACGGCGATGTCGGCGGCATCGATCACCTCGATCGGCGGCAGCCTCCCGCATACCAACATGCAGCCCTATCTCTGCGTCGACTACATCATCTCCCTGTTCGGCATCTTCCCGAGCCAGAACTGACAGGAACGCATCATGGCCGATCCTTTTGTCGCCGAAATCCGGATCTTCCCGTTCAACTTCGCCCCCAAGGGGTGGGCGTGGTGCGACGGCCAGCTCCTGCCGCTCTCCCAGAACACCGCGCTGTTTTCGCTGCTCGGCACCAACTATGGCGGCAATGGCAAAAGCAATTTCGCGCTGCCCAACCTTCAGGGCCGTGCGCCGATGCATCCCGGCCAAGGCGCCGGGCTGTCGCTGCATGATCTCGGCGAGAGCGGCGGCACGGATGCCGTGGTGCTGCTCGAGAGCGAGATACCGAACCACTCACATACGCTGCGCAGTTCGGTGGAAGACGCCACGCAGGGCACGCTCTCCAACGGCGTCACGCTCTCCACGACGGTAGGCGGATCGCTCTATCAGAGCACGACCAACACCAATCTCGTGACCATGTCGACCCAGGCGCTCTCGCCGGCCGGCGGCAGCTTCGCGCACAACAACATGCAGCCTTATCTGACCATGTATTTCTGCATCGCGCTGCAGGGCGTGTTCCCCCCGCGGGGCTGATCGCCCGGACCGTCATGCCACCCCCTCTCCACGCCGCAGCGCGGTTCGCACTCAGCTATCGGCCGCTTGCCGACGAGGACTTCGCCTTCATCGAGGCACTGTACGTCTCCACGCGAGAGGAAGAGCTTGCGCTGAGCGATTGGCCGGACTCGCAAAAACAGGCTTTCCTGACCCAGCAGCACCGGGCGCAGCACCATCACTACGAGACCTATTACCCGAACGCGGAACGGCTGATCGTCGAACACGACGGAAAGGCGATCGGCCGGCTCTACATCGATGCCTGGACGCGCGAACTGCGCATCGTCGACATCTCGCTGGTGCCCACCGCGCGCGGCCGGGGGTTTGGCGAGGCGCTGCTGCACGACCTGATCGATTGGGCGGCGAGCCAGGGCAAGGGCGTCTCGATTCATGTCGAGAAGTTCAATCCGGCGCGGCACCTCTATCTGCGGCTCGGCTTCGTCGTGACCGAGGACAAGGGCATTTACGACCTGATGGAACTGGGCATGCCCGCGGGCACGGACCCGGCCTAGAAGAATACCGCGTGGTATTGCACCGCGCCGTCCGCCGCGCGGCCGACCGGTGAGATGAAGATCTCATGTGCGATGCCCTCGGCCGCGAAGGCATAGATCCCCTGCGAGAGCGTCGGCTGGGCCGGCCCTGAAAACTCCAGCTGAAAGCCACCGGCCGGGCGGGGCGAGTTGGGGATCGCGGTCGCGCTGGTGAGGATGAGCGGTTGGGCGCCCGCTGAGGTATCGACGGCGAAGCGGGTGCCGATATGCGGCTCGAAATCGCCGAGCCCCAGCTGCGCGGGCTCCTCGGGCGGAAGCGCCGGACCAGCACCTTGCGTCATCAACAAATCTCCCCGTGTCGCATCGAACCGGCGACGGTGCGGCTATAGACGGGCCGCGCCGTGCACGCCAATCCCGCGATGGGCCGCCGCACGCGCGATTCACGGGGTGCAGTGTGCGTCACTACCTGATAAACAACCGGTTCGGGGGAAAGGCCGTGCGCATCGCCGCATTCCGGCTTGGCCGTATGAATGGCTCAATAACAATGACTTACAGCTCGCGTCGCAGCTTCATGGTTGGCGGATTGGTCGTGGTTGCTGGCGCGGGAGTCGCGGGATGCAGCGGTGGTGGCAGCAGCAGCGCAACCGGCGGCACGCCCACGCCGACGGCCGCCGCAACGCCGAGCGGCCCGATCCTGACCGCGGCCGAGGTCAGCGACTGGGACAAGCTGGTGGGCTCGTCCTTCATCATCTCCGGCGAGCTCGGCAAGGTCTCGGCAACGCTGGCGAGCCTCGAGCGGATCACCGATGCCACCCGCCCGGCGGACCTGGCACGCCACCAGCCCTTCTTCGCTACCTTCGACATGGGCCAGAGCACGGCGCTGGTGGGCGGCAAGACCTATTCCTTCTCGCACGCGACCAAGGGCAGCTTCGACCTGTTCCTGGGCCTGACGAGCCAGGTGCAGGGCAAAAGCCTGGTCACTGCGACGCTCAACTGAGCCTTATCCGGCGATCGCCCCGGCCATCAGCGCCTGGGTGATCTCCTGCAGCGGCGGCGCGGCGTAGGATAGCAGCTGGATCATCCCGACAAAGGCGAGGTTGTTCTCGGGATCGACCCAGAACCATGTGCCCGCTGCGCCGTCCCAATGATAGCTGCCGCGACCCACCGGGAGGCCCGCCAGCTCGGGATCGGTGACCACGACGCCGTTATAGCCATAGCCAAAGCCCGGCCGGAACTTCTGGTGCCCGGCGACGAAGCGAGTCTCGAGCAGCGCATCGGGCAGGCGATTGGTCATCTGCGCGCGGACGCCTTCGGCACTGACGATCCGCCGGCCCTCGAACGTTCCGCCGCCCAGCAGCAATTGGGCATAGCGGGCATAGTCGAGCGCCGTCGAGTAGAGCCCCGCTCCACCCATCGCGAAGGCCGGCTCGCTCTCCGGATCGGGCCGCATCGGATTGACCGCCCATTTCTCCAAAGGACCGTCGAGCGGCTTGAAATAGAGGCTGGCGAGCCGGTCGCGCTTTTCGGGCGGCACGAAGAAGCCTGTGTCGCGCATGCCCAGCGGCTCGAAAATGCGGGTGCGGAGAAAGTCGGCCAGGCGCTGCCCGCTCAGCCGCTCGATAATCGCACCCTGCACGTCCATCGACAGGCTGTAGCGCCAGAGCGTCCCCGGCTGGTGCGCGAGCGGAAGCGTCGCGAGCCGTGCGATCATCTCATCGAGATCGGCCGCCTGGAGCACGCACGCCTCGCGGTAGAGCGCTTCGATCCGGTCCTTTGGCTCGCCTAGCGTCAGGCCATAGCCGAAGCCGGCGCGGTGGGTCATCAGCTCGGTCATGGTCGGCTGGTGGTCGGCGGACACCCGTCCCTCCCCGTCCAGCACCATAAGATTGGCCAGCTCGGGCAGATGCCGCGCGATCGGGTCCTCGGGCCGCCACAGCCCCGCGTCGTGGAGGATCATCATCGCCGTGCCGGTGATCGGCTTGGTCATCGAGAAGATGCGGAAGATGGTGTCCTCTGCGAGCGGCTTGGCGGTCTCGATATCGTCGAGCCCGAGCGTGCGGACCCGCGCGATCCGGCCGTGGCGCAGGGTGAGCGTCACCGCGCCAACGACGATCCCCGCATCGATCTTCGCCTGCACCGCGGCATCGACGGCATCGAGCCCCTCGCCGCTGAGGCCGACCTGTTCGGGCAATACCCGCTCCATCAGCCGGGGCTCCGCGCGTTCCAGCAGCGGATCTCGACGCTGCCGGGATCGGTCGTGCCGGTGACGGTCACGGTCCGTGCCTCGCCACCCGCCAGATCGAAGTGATTGTCGTCGAAGCGCAGCGATGGGTCATCCGAACGCAGGTGCACGGCCAGCGCATAGCGTTCGGCTGCGATCGTGATGCGGAGCGCATCGCCCGATGCCTCATGGCTGATCGCAAGCCCGGCCGGGTGCAGCACGAGCTCCTTCACCGGCGCGAGGAGCAGGCGATTGTCGGGGAAGCTCGCACCGGCGGAGCGCACGGTGAGCACGTTCTCGACGCTGTCCGCGACCGGCCCGCGCCAGACGCAGGTGCTGCGATTGGCCGCGACCTCCAGGTCCACTCGCTCGGTCCATTCGGTGCCGCCGGCAAGCCGGGCGAGCGCGATCGTGGCGACGTCGCGCACGGGCGCGAGCGTGTCGTTGGCGATCCACAGCTCGACCATGTCTCCATCGCGCCGGAACGAGGCGAGCACGGGCGCAAAGGCCCGGCGGGTGGCATACCAACTCGACTTTGCGATCCCGTCATAGTCGATCAGGCTCCAGCTCACGCAGGGCCAGCAGTCATTGTGCTGCCAGATCAGCGCGCCCGAGCAATGCGGCTTGCGGCGGCGATAATGCTCTATGCCGAACTTCAGCCCTTCGGCCTGGGCGATCATGGTGAAGTCGACAAAGTCCTCGATCGTCGCGGGCAGGCCGGTGACCGGAATCATCATCGCCGTCGCCTTGTCGGCCACGTCCTTGATCCGCTCGAGGAAACCCGGCGCGCCGAGCGCGAGGTCCTCGGGCGCCATCCAGCGGCGCAGCGTGCCGATATCGGGGGCGGCCTGCAGCCCGAACTCGCTGACGAAACGCGCCATGTCCTCGGCATAGCGGGTGAAAGCGACGCCTTCCGGCGTGGTATCCTTCTCCCCCACCGCATCGGCATCGAGGACGAGCGGGATGCCGTGCCACACCGTCCAGTTGTGGACATCGCCGCCGCGCATGCTGTTGGGACTCGGCCCACCCAAAGGGCTGCCGGCCCGATAGGGCGTTTCCGGGTCCAGTGCGTCGAGAACCCGCGGGATCAGTTCCTCGTACAAGGCGAGGCCACCCACTTCGGCGCGCTCTCCGGTGGCCAGGTTGTTGAACCACTGGAGCGCCTGATTCTCGTTGTTGCCGCACCACAGCGCAAGGCAGGTGTGATGGCGCAGCCGTAACACCTGCTCGGCCACCTCGGCGCGGACATTCGCGTCGAAGGCGGGATCGCCGTCCGGATAGGGTGCGCAGGCGAACATGAAATCCTGCCACACCAGCAAGCCGAGCCGATCACAGATATCGTAGAACAGGTCGGGCTCGTAGATGCCGCCGCCCCAGACGCGGATCATGTTCATGTTGGCCGAGACCGCGCGGGCCAGCAGATCCGCATAGGCGGCATCGGGAATCGCGCCGACGAACGAGCTGGCCGGCACCCAATTGGCGCCCCTGGCGAAGATCGGCACGCCGTTGAGCAGGAAGCGGAAGAAGGTCGTGCCGGGCTCGTCGGGATCGGGCGACTGGTCGAGCGCGATCGTCCGGATGCCGACCTGGCGGCGCAGCTCGGCATCGCCGGTCCGCGCGACCAGGGTGTAGAGCGGCTGGGCGCCGAGATCGGCGGTCCACCATAGCTGCGGATCGGCAACCGTCAACCCGACCGAGCCCGACCCGTCGAGGCGCGCGCTCGCCACGGAAACGCCCGCGGGATCGAGCAGCTGCACCATGACCTCGGCGGGCTCGCTGAGGTCGATATCGACGACGACTTCCGCTACGTCCGCGATCGCCAGGGTCGTGAAGTTCAGGCTGCGCACGACGGCGCCGCCGCGGCGCTCGATGCGCACCGGCTGCCAGATCCCGACCGTGGGAAGGTCGGGACCCCAGTCCCAGCCCCAGCCGAACTGCGCCTTGCGCATCAGCGTGCGGCGCGACCGCGAGATGCGATCCGCGAAGGCCTCCCACACCGGCAGCGGCGCGCCGGCGACCTTCGCGGCGGTGGGGTGGAAGCAGAGCGCGAGGTCGTGCGTGCCCGGCGCGATATGCCCGAGATCGAAGCGCCAGCTGCGAAACATGTTGTCGGCACTGCCGAGCAGCCGGCCATCGAGATACACATCGGCGAAGGTATCGAGCCCGTCGAAGACCAGTGCCCCGTCCCCCGCGAGATCGACCTGTGTGTGCCACCACCATTCGCGGTCGCGCACCCATTCCGCGGGGATCTCGTTCCGCCCGACATAGGGATCCGCCAGCCGACCGGCGTCGACCAGCGCGCGATAGGTATCGTCGGGCGCGCTGGCCGGGATCCAGCCCTCGCCCTGCCCGCTCGCGGCCCCGGCGCGTGCGCCTTCGCCGGGCGCAAAATCCCGTATCCGCCAGGCACTGACGAATTTGCTCATGTTCCAGCCCTCTTCCTTTTTCGGGACGCGCCTTCAGGCGGCGAACGTCTCGGCATCGAACCCGTATAAAATATCCGCCTTCGCCATGGCGGCGGCCTTGAGCCCGATCGCCTCTGGGACGATCTGCTCGACATAGAAGCGCGCGCTGGCCTGCTTCATCTTGAGGAAGGCCGGGTCGCCCTCGCTGCGCGCGGCGGCGCGGCCGCTCGCTTCCATCAGCCAGCCGCAGACCGCGGTTGAGAGCATCGTCAGGAACGGATAGCTGGCGGCGAGCCGGTCATCCATCTCGCTCGAGAGCAGGTGGCGGGCGATTTCCTCGCACGCGTCGATCAGGGTGAGCAGGCCGGCATTCTCGGCATCGCCGCGCATCTCGCCAAGCAGGCCGAGCAACGTCCCGCCATTGTCCATGCTGAGCTTGCGGCCGACCAGATCGGCGGCCTGGATGCCGTTGGTGCCTTCATAGATCGGAGTGATGCGCGCGTCGCGGAAATGCTGGGCGGCGCCGGTCTCCTCGATATAGCCCATCCCGCCATGGACCTGGACGCCCAGCGATGCGACTTCGTTGCCGAGATCGGTGCCATGCGCCTTGGCGAGCGGAGTGAGCAGCTCGACGCGCTTGTCTGCGGCGGCATCGCCGGCGCGGGCGCGGTCGAGCTGGCCGAAGGCGTAGTAGACGAGCGCCCGCGCCGCCTGGGTCTGCGCCTTCATGCGCAGCAGCATGCGGCGGACATCGGGATGCTCGACAATCGCCACCTGCTGGCCATTTCGAATGCCCTGCACCCGCTCGCGGGCATAGGCGACGGCGCGCTGGGTGGCGCGCTCGGCGACCTGCACCCCCTGCAGGCCCACGTTCAGCCGGGCATTGTTCATCATCGTGAACATCGCGCGGATGCCGCCCAGCTCGGGCCCGACCAAAGTGCCGATGCAATCGTCATTGTCGCCGAAGGAGAGCACGCAGGTCGGCGAGGCGTGGAGGCCCATCTTGTGCTCGATCGAGACCGTGCGGACGTCGTTGAAGGCGCCCGGCGTGCCATCCGCGTTCAGGCGGAATTTGGGCACCAGGAACAGCGAGATGCCCTTGGTGCCCGCCGGTGCGCCGGGGGTCCTCGCCAGCACGAGATGGACAATGTTCTCGGCCATGTCGTGGTCGCCGAAGCTGATGAAGATCTTGGTGCCCTTGATCTTGAACGTCCCGTCGCCGACTGGCTCGGCCTTGGTCTTCAAGGCGCCGACATCGCTGCCGGCCTGGGGCTCAGTCAAATTCATCGTGCCGGTCCAGGCGCCGGTCGAGAGCTGGGGCAGATAGGCTGCCTGCTGCTCGGGGGTGCCGTGGTGCAGCAGCGCCTCGACCGCGCCGACCGTCAGGATCGGGGCGAGCGCGAAGCCCATGTTCGCAGTGCCGAGCGTCTCGAGCACGGCGATCGACAGGCTGACCGGCAGCCCCTGCCCGCCATGCTCGGCCGGCGACCCGATCGTGCCCCAGCCGCCCTCGACATAGGCCTGGTACGCCTCGGCGAACCCTGCCGGCATCTTCACGCCCTCGGGGGTCCATTTGGGGCCACTGGTATCGCCTTCGCGCTCGAGCGGCGCCCATTCGCCGGCAGCGAACTGGCCCGCGCCCTCCAGCACCGCATCGGTCATTTCGGCGGCTTCCGGAGAAATCTCGTCCAGACGAACGACATGCTCCAGGACGAAACGCTGCTCGGCGGTGGCGGGAGTGAACATGGTGTCTTTCTAACTGACCGCGGCGGCCGCCCGTGCCTCGGCACGGTCGCGGCAGATACCTTCGAAACCGAACGCGAGGAAGCGGGCCATGCGCGCCTTGACGGCGGGGAAATCCTCGGACTTGCACAGGCCGCCCGAAAGCTGATCGATGCGTCCGGTCCGCGCGAGCGTCATGATCAGCGCGCCGGTGCCGAAGTGATAGCCCCAGAAGATATCCTCCTCCGGGCAACCGGGCATCGCCTGCTTGAGCAGCCCGATCAGGCGGAGCACCACCGGATCGAAATGCTTGTCGAACATCTCGGCACCCCATTTTGGCGCCATCGCCACCTGGGCGCCGAGCGTCGCGAAATTGCGCCAGCCCTCCCCGCCCTGGATGTAGAGATCGAGATCGGTATCGAGAAAGGCGCGCAGCGCGCCCTCCACCGTCGGCTTGCCGCGGCATTCGCCGGCATAGCGATCGAGCGCGGCCATGCGCAGCTCGGCGGTGACCGAGGCGCGCCGCGCGAACACCGCGTCGAAGATCGCCTTCTTGTCCTCGAAATAATAGTGAAGAAGCGAAGTGTGGACGTCCGCCTGCTGGGCGACATCCTTGAGCGTCACGCCGTAGAGCCCGCGCAGCGAGAAAAGATATTCCGCCGCGTCGAGGATCTGGTCCAGCGTTTCGGCGCGTTGCTGCGCCTTGGTCCGGCGCTTGGGCTTGGCTTCGGTCATTGTCGCTCCATCGATCGACGAGGCTCTTCCGCCCGCAAGTGTACTAGTGGGGAGGCCCGCCTGATCCATGGCTTTTGTCCAACTTCTCGCCCGATGCAAATACTGTCCCGCGGACCGGCCGAAACCGGCCCGCGCAAGACCCTAGAAGCTGCGGCTGACGCGCAGGCCGTACTGGCGCGGCGCACCTGCGAGGCGGCGGGTGCCGTTGATCGCCGCGACATAATGCTCGTCGGTCAGGTTGGTCGAATAGGCCGCGATCGACCAGGGGCCGGTGGCGAGCGTGAGCTGGGCGTTGACGATGTCGCGCGCCTGGATACGGTCGCCGCGCGAGACGTTCTGGAACAGCGTGCCCCAGACCGCGCCGATATGGGCATAGTCGACCCGCGGCGTCAGCGAAGCGTCGCCGCCGAGCGGGATGGCATATTGCATGCCGCCGCTGAAGGTGAACTTCGGCGCATAATTCTGCTCGCGCCCCTCGAGGTTGATGCAGCGCGCGGTGGCCGGGCCGGTAGCCGGGTTGCAGACTGCCGGCGCCGCGCCGAGGCGGGGATCCGCCGCGTAGAATTTGCTCAGCTTCGAGTTCGAGACCGAGGCCGAGAGATCGAACGAGAAGGCGTCGAAGCTGCCCTGCGCCGAGGCTTCCAGGCCATAGAGCCTGGTATCGCCCGGCACGTTGAACAGCGACGAGATGCCCGGCGAGCGCGGATCGACGATGTTGATCTGGAAGTTCTTGTAGAGGTTGTAATAGCCACCGAACTGGGTGCGCAGATGGCCATCCATGAAGGTGCCCTTCCAGCCCAGCTCGAAATCGGTCACGTCCTCGGCATCGAAGGCCAGGGGCGCGACGCCCGCCAGGTTCGGGCCATTGAGGCCTCCCGCCTTGGAGCCGGTGGCGACGAAGGCATAGAGGAAGTTGTTCGCATCGACGGTCCAGTTGAGCGCGACCTTGCCGTTGAGCTTCTTGTCGACCGTCTTGTCCTTCTGCGGGAGCGACGCCAGCGGACCGGGCAGGCCGGTGAAATAGGCGCGCGCCACTGCGTCATTGGCCGAGGAGGTGCGCGACCAGCGGCCACCGACGGTGACCTGCAGCCCGTCGGTCAGCTGATAGCCGACCTGGCCGAACGCGGCGAGCGCGGTCTTGGGATTGGTGCCAACGATCTCGATGTCGAGCGCGGCGGGCGTGTTCGGCGTCGCGTCCGAATAATAGCCGCCATTGGCCGGGATGAAGATCTTGTCGCTCTGCCAATAGCCGCCGAGCACCCAGGTGAAGGGGCCGGTATCGGGCGAGACGATGTTGAACTCCTGCGACCAGATCTCCTCGGTGATGTTGTCGCGGAACGACAGCGCGGGCGCGGCGGCGGTGCCGGTGGCGGCGGTGCCGTCCGCATCATAGTTGATCTGGGTGGTGCCGCGCTGATAGCCGCTGATCGAGCGGAAGGTCATGCCGCCATCGGTGGTGTAGGCCATGTTGAGCACGATGCGGCCGAACTCGTCGCGGCCGTTGAGATAGGCGTTCTGCGCGACGACCAGCGGATCGCCGGTCGCGGTCGCCGGGCTGGCGGGCAGGCCGCCATATTCGATGTTGTTGTAGTCGCCCTTCAGCAGCACGCGGAAGTTCGCGCTCGGCTGCCACAGGATCGAGGCGCGGCCGCTGTAATCGCGGCGGTCGCCGGGATTGCCGGTCCAGGGGCCGGACACATCGTAGAAGGTGTCGCGGTGCTCCATGTTGCCGGCGAAGCGGACGGCCAGCGTGTCGCTGACCGGCAGGTTGAGCGCGCCCTGCAGCTTGATGTCGTTGTAGTTACCGTATTGCGCCATGGCATAGCCGTTGACGCTCTGCGTATCGGGGTTCTTCTCGGTGATGAACACCGCGCCGCCGGTCGCGTTGCCGCCGGCGAAGGTGCCCTGCGGCCCGCGCAGCACTTCGACGCTGGCGATATCGTAATAGGGCTCGGCCTGGAAATAGCCGGGCAGCGTGGCTACACCGTCGCGATAGGTGACGACGCCGACGCCGATCGCACTGGTCTGCTCGGTCTTGCCGATGCCGCGGATGTTGAACGCGTTGCCCTGGCCGGTGGTGTTGACGGTGAGCGACGGCGTGGCGAACTGGAGCTGCTCGACGCCGTTGATGCTCTTCTTGACCAGGTCCTGGCCGGTCAGCACGGTCGCGGCGACGCCGGTGCGCTGGAGGCTGGTCGAGCGGCGCTCGGCGGTGACGACGATCTCGCTCGAAGGATCGGTGCTGTCGGCCGGCTTGGCGGCGGCGGTGGGATCGGTGGTCTGCGCCTGCGCGGCGCCGGCAGTCATCAGTGCGACGGCAGAAACCGTCAGCCAGCAAAAGGCCTTCATATCATCCTCCCAGGTGTCGCCCCTCTTTGAGGTGGCGTTGCGACTCAACTTACTGATTCACGAATCAACTTCAACATTCATTGATTAGTAAATCAAGATTATAATTACGCGGCGGCTGCGGGATCCGTCCCATGCGTGCGGCGCAGCGCCTGCTTGTCGATCTTGCCGGTCATCGCGAGCGGCATGCGATCGACGCGGACGATCGCATCGGGCATCCACCAGCGCGGCACGGCGCCGTCGAGCGCGGCGCGGATCTCGGCATCGGAGGCGCCCTGCCCCTCGACCACGAGCACCGGGCGCTCGGTCCATCTGGCATGCGCGCGGCCGATCACCGCGACCAGCGAGACGCCGGGCAGATTGCCGACGATCGCCTCGATCTCGCCGGGGTTGATCCACTCGCCGCCCGACTTGATCAGGTCCTTGGCGCGGCCGGTGATCGCGAGATTGCCGTCGGCGTCGATCGTGGCGAGGTCGCCGGTGTCGAACCAGCCGTCGCGGTCGGTGGCCGGCTCCGCATGGCCGAAATAGCAATGGACGGTGCTCGATCCGCGGACCTGGAGATGGCCTTCGCCACCGCGCTGGTCGGGCAGCTCCCTGCCTTCGAAATCGACGAGGCGCAGGTCGACGCCGACCGGCGGGCGGCCGGCGATGCTGGCCCGGCCGGGATCGCCCGCGGGGGTGACGGTGCCGAGCGGGGCGAGCTCGGTCATGCCCCAGCTGGTCTGGCAGCGGACGCCGAGGCGCTGCTCGATGCGGTCGATCAGCGCCTGGGGCACGCCCGATCCGCCGAGCAGGACGCGCTGGAGCGAGGGCAAGGCCCCGCCGGTGCGCTCGAGATGCTCGATCAGGCCGAGCCACACGGTGGGGACGCCGACCGCGAGCGTGACGCCTTCGCTGCGGATCAGCTCGGCGAGGCTGGCGCCGTCATTGTGATGGCCGGTGAACACCAGCTTCGCGCCCGAGGCAGCGCCAGCGAGCGGCAGGCCCCAGCCATTGGCGTGGAACATCGGCACCGCGGCGAGGATCGCATCGCGCGCATTGATCCCCATCACGTCGCTCTGCAGCAGCGAGAGGGTGACGAGATAGTTGCAGCGATGCGTGTAGGGCACGCCCTTGGGCGCGCCGGTGGTGCCCGAAGTGAAGCAGAGCGCCGCCTCGGTCCGCTCCGAGAAGCCGCCCCATTCGGCCGGCGCGCCATGCTCGGCGAGCAGCCGCGCCTGGGTCCAGGCCGGGATGGGGCCGCAATCGGGGAGCTTCACCGCTTCCTCGCCGGGCTCGTCGAGGATCAGCACCTGTGCGATGCTCGGGCAGAGCCGGACCAGCTCCTCGACCACCGCCGCCTGGTCGGCGCTCGCGGCGATCAGCCGGTCATCGGCCTGGCGGATCATGTCGGCGATCTGGGCGGGGCTCAGCCGCGGGTTGAGCGTGTGGCAGCTCACCCCCATGCCGAACGCGGCGTACCAGGCCTCCATATGGCCCTGGCTGTTCCAGGCGAGCGTGGCGATGCGATCGCCGCGGCGGATGCCGAGCGCGGCAAAGGCGCCGGACAGGCGGTTGGCGCGCGCGTGCAATCCCGCATAGTCGATGCGCGCGACCGGGCCGCCGGCACCGCCGCCGGTGACCACCTGGCCGCGGGGATGCCATTTCGCGGCGTGCGCGATGAACTTGTCGAGCGTCAGCTCATAGGGCTGCAAGTCGCCCATATCTTCCTCCGCATCCTGCGTGCGCAGCTGCCCCTCGTGCATGCCGGCGCTCTCCACATTTTCTGTTTTTTGCCGGCGTTTGGATGGCATCGGCCCGCCGTGCCTGTCAATATTCATTTATTTTCTAGTGAATTTCTTTGCGACCTGATATTCCACGGACTTGCGAGCGCCGGAACACACGGCGCCCATGGGAGAATGGATATGAAGGCTGTGCCCGCGGGGTCCGTCGTGGCGGAAGCGCATGAGCAGGCGACCCCGATGCCCCCAGCGGCGGCGATCAGGCCGACCAAGTGGAGCGTCATCTGGCTGCTCACCCTGACGATTTTCTCGGCGCTCACCGTCGGCGGGCTGCTCAGCCCGCTCCAGGAAGCGGTGAAGGCCGAACTGCACCTGAGCGACCTCGACATCGGCCTGCTCGCCGGCGGGGCGACCGCGATCCCGATCGCGCTGCTCTCGCTGCCGATCGCCTGGCTGGTCGATCACAGCAAGCGCAACCGGCTGCTGGTGATCCTCGCCTCCTTCTGGGCGGTCGGGACGATCGGCACGGCCTTCGCGCCGAGCCTGACCTGGCTGTTCCTCGCGCGGCTGATCGCCGGGATCGGCGCGGGCACGGCGTTCCCGGTGCTGATCTCGCTGCTCGCCGATGTCTGCATGCCCGATCGGCGCGGACGCTCGATGCTGCTCGTCTCGATCGGCGCCTGGGGCGGCGCCGCTGCGTCGTTCGCGATCGGCGGCTCGCTGTTCGGCTATCTGACCAGCCACCCGGGCGCAGGGCTGCTCGGGATGACGCCGTGGCGCGAAGTGCATCTGCTCGTCGGCACCGGCTCGGCGCTGGCGGTGGTGCCGCTGTGCTTCATCCAGGAGCCGCCGCGCTACGAAGTCGAGCAGACCAGCGTCTCGCTGCGCCTGGCGATGCAGGCCTTCTGGCGGCGGCGGAAATTCCTGGTGCCGCTGCTCGCCGGCCAGCTGACCGGCGGCATGGCCGAGGGCGCCGCGGCGATCTGGATGGGATCGCTGCTGATCCGCCAATATCACCAGGCGCCGGGATCGTTCGGCGGCTGGGTGGGCGCGGTGATCCTGGGATCGGGCATCATCGGCTCGGTGATCGGCGGCTTCGCGGCGGACGCGGCGGGCAAGCTCAAGATGCGCGGCGCGATCCTGCTGCCGGCGGCGATCGCGACGGCGCTGACCATCCCGGCGGGCGCCTTCTCGATCATGCCGACGGTTGCGGGCTTCGCTTGGGTGCTGTTCGCGCTGCTGGTCGGCGGGACGATCGTCAACCTAGTCTCGTCGGCGGCGATCGCGGTGCTGATCCCGAACGAGGACCGCGCAGTGACGCTGGCGGGTATGAAGATCGCGGGCACGATGGTCGGCGCCGGCATCGCGCCGCCGCTGGTGGTGTGGCTGTCGACCTTCAGCACCGGGCAATGGGGCCTGGGCGAGGCGGTGGCGGTGATGGGCGTGGTGACCGGGGCGATGTCGCTGGCGGGCTTCTGGCTGGCGATGCGCAACGCACCGCAGGAAGTCGCGCTCGATCCCAACGCTAAGATGATCCCGGCGGAGGCGTGAGGCGGGAGGGGCACCCACCCCTTTCGTCACCCCGGCCTTGAGCCGGGGTGACGGTGCAGGACTATCCGTGCAGATATCGCTTCAGCCAGTCCTCGGCGTCGCGGTTCGAGCGGAGCGACACGCCGGCGGTCTTGTGGACGTTGAAGCCGTGAAAGGCGCCCGGATAGACGTGCAGCTCGGTCGGCACGCCGGCGCGGATCAGGCGGCCGGCATAGGCGAGGTCCTCGTCGATGAAGAGGTCGAGCGCGCCGGTGGACAGGAACGCGGGTGGCAGGCCGGTAAGGTCCTCGGCACGCGCGGCGGCGGCATAGGGCGAGATGCCCTCCCCGCCCGGCTCGGCGCCGAGATAGCTGCGCCAGCCGAAGCGGTTGCTCTCGGCATTCCAGATCAGCTTGCCGGCGTGGGGATGGTCCTGCGCGGTGCAGGTGCGATCGTCGAGCATCGGATAGATGAGCTGCTGGAAGGCGATGGCGAATTCGTCCCGGTCGCGCACCAGCAGCGCCAGCGCGGCGGCGAGACCCCCGCCGGCGCTCTCGCCGCGGATGCCGATGCGGGCGGCGTCGATGGCGAGGTCATCGGCATGCGCGTGCAGCCAGGCGAGGCCGGCGTAGCAATCCTCAAGCGGGCCAGGGAACGGCGTCTCGGGCGCGAGGCGATAGTCGACGCTGACCAGCGCGCAGCCGAGCGCCTCGACCATCAGCCGGTGGACCGGCTCCATTCCCGCCGCGGCGCCGCCGACATAGCCGCCGCCATGGATGTGATAGATGCAGGGCAGCACCTCGCCGGCCCGCCCCGCCGGCCGGTAGAGGAGCAGCGGCACATCGGGCGCGCCGTCGCGGCCGGGCGCCGTGGCTTCGCGCTTCTCGACGCGCTCGGGGTTGACGATCTCGCCGAGCGGCAGCCGGCCGGGCGCGCGGATCAGGGGAAGCAGGCTCGCGTCGAGCGTGACCGCCGGCCAGAGATCGAGCAGGTCGAACAGCTCCGGATCAACGAGGTGGCGCGTTCCGGTCATGCTGTTCCTCCCATCAGGCGCGCCCGTATAGCGTCACGACGCAGGCGCCGCCCAGCCCAAGATTGTGCTGCAGGCCGAAGCGCATGCCAGCGACCTGGCGCCGGTCGGCAGTGCCGCGCAGCTGCCGGGTGAGCTCATAGCATTGCGCAAGGCCGGTCGCGCCGAGCGGATGGCCCTTGGAGAGCAGCCCGCCCGAGGGATTGGTGACGTGCGTGCCGCCATAGGTGTTGCCGCCGCTGCGGATATAGGCCTCCGCACCGCCCTCCGGACACAGGCCGAGCGCTTCGTAGCTGATCAGCTCGTTGGCGGTGAAGCAGTCGTGCAGCTCGACCGCCTGGATATCGTCTGGGCCGATGCCCGCCTGGTCATAGACCATGCGCGCCGCCTCGCGCGTCATCTCATAGCCGACCACGCTCATCATCGATCCGCCCTCGAACGTCGCGGCATAATCGGTGGTCATCGCCTGGCCGAGGATCTCGACGCCAGCATCGAGCCCGTGCCGGGCGGCGAAGGCCGGCGAGACCAGCAAGGCCGCCGCCGCGCCACAGGTGGGCGGGCAGGCCTGGAAGCGCGTCAGCGGCCCGTAGAGATGCTTCGAGCCCATCACCTCGTCGAGGGTGAGCGGGTCGCGGAACAGCGCAAGCGGATTGTTGGCGGCGTGCGCGCGCGCCTTGACCGCGATCATGCCGAACACATCGTCGGAGGTGCCGTAACGCTGCTGATAGTCGAGCCCTGCCCCGCCGAACTGCTGCGCGACCAGCGGCGAGGTGTCGTCCTCGCCGAGCAACTGCTCCTGCCGGGTCAAATGGTGATCGAGCGAACGCTTGCGATCGGTGAACACCGCGCCGAGCGCGCCGGGCAGCATCTGCTCGAAGCCGAAGGCGAGGACGCACTCCGCCATCCCGCTCTCGATCGCCTGGCGGGCGAGGAACAGCGCGGTCGAGCCGGTCGAGCAATTGTTGTTGACGTTGACGATCGGGATGCCGGTGCAGCCGACGCGGTAGAGCGCCGACTGGCCGGCGGTGGAATCGGCATAGACATAGCCGGCATAGGCCTGCTGGACCTGGGCATAATCGATGCCCGCATCGGCGAGCGCCAGGCGGATCGCCTTCTCGGCCATCACATCCCAGTCCTCGCTCTGGCCCGGCTTGGCGAAGGGGATCATGCCAATGCCGACGATGCGGGCGCGCGGCATCTACCGGGCGCCCTGCGCGTCGACACCGTCGATGAAGTCGAGGAATGCCCGGGTCGAGCCTTCGTTGTCGGCGACGAGGTAATTGTGCCCGGCGCCCTTGAACTCGACATAGTTGCTGTGCGGCAGCAGCGCATGCGCCTCGCGGCCCTTCTCGACCGGCACGAGCTTGTCCTCGTCGCCGTGGAGGATCAGCACCGGCATGGTCAGCTTCTCGACCGCACGCGCGTTGGTGGTCGCATAATTGGCGATCGCATAGGCCTGGGCACGGACGCCGGCCATGGTGAAGCGGTCCTGCGCCAGCACGGCGATATCGTGCTGCGCCGCCTCGCGCGGGGCGGCCGAGCCATAGCCCTCCGGCTTGGTGCGCTTGAAGATCGCCTTCACCAGCCAGCGCGGCAGGTTGTAGATCAGCTTCTGCGCGCCCTTGATCTCAGTCTTCTCGGTCTTGAACATCGTGCAGCCGAGCGTCACCGAGCGGGTGCGCTCGGGATAGGCCATCGCGAATTCGCCCGCGATGCCGCCGCCCATCGACACGCCATAGACGTGCGCGCTGGTCTCGCCCGCCGCCTGCAGCACCGCCAGCGCATCGGCGGCGAACTGCTCGACTGTCACGCCCGGCGTGGTGTCGCTGTCGCCGGTGCCGCGATTGTCGAACCAGATCGCGCGGTGGCCCTTGGTCAGCGCCGGCAGCAGCGGATACCACATGCGCGCGCTGTAGAGATGCCCCATGATCAGCAGGACCGGGGTACCCTCGCCTTCGGAGTCCCAGTGGATGCGGGCGCCGCCGCTTTCGACAAATGGCACGATTCTCTCTCCTGTGCGGACTTGCGCCGCTGCGGGGAAATCAACACGGGAGACACCACCTGTCAATCTTCATTCATGAATCAATTAGTTTGATTCGCACCATTTCCAGGGCGGCTTGGCATCGCCCGATATTCGGTCCAAAACCGTGCAAATGAGATTCCCCGGGGCGAACCGCATTTTCCTATGTCAGGTTTCGTCCGGCCAACCGTCTAGCTGACGGAAGCCGGTGACGATGCGCGGACTCGCCGAAATGCTTGCAAAGGCAAAGCGTGCGGTCGTGCGACGGGGAATCGCCGAGCAGGATGCGGATGAACTGGTGCAGGAGGCCTTCCTGAAGATCGAGCGCTACGAGCAGGAGGGAAGCGCGCGCTCGCGCGAGGCGCTGCTCGTCACCGCCGCAGTGAATCTGTCGATCGACCGCAAGCGCCGCGAGAAGCGCGCACCCTTTGCCGACATCGCCGACATCAGCCATATCGCCGACGCCACGCCCGACGCTGTCGAAATACTGGAGCAGCAGGCGAAGCTGCGCCATGCGAGCGCCGGACTGGAGACGCTGCCCGAGCGCACCCGGCGCATCCTGCTCGCGCGCCGGCTCGACGGCGCCAGCTATGCCGATATCGCCGCCGCCGAGGGGATGAGCGTCGCCGCGGTCGAGAAGCAGGTCGCGCGCGCCACGCTGCAGCTGATGCAGTGGATGGAGGGCTGGTGAGCGCCGCCTCGCCCCGCGCCTCCGCCGAAGCCGCGGCGTGGCTCGCCCGGCTGCAGGGCGATGCGCGCTGCCCGGCGAGCGAGGCTGCGTTCGCGGACTGGCTTCAGGCCGATCCCGCGCATGCCGCCGCGTTCGAGCAGGCCACCGATATCTGGTCGATCCTCCCCGGCGCGGCGCGCGGCATGCGCCCGGCGCGGCAGGAAGCGCCCCCTGCCCCGCCCGCCCCGCGTGCCCGCGCCCGCTGGCCGGAACTGGCGCTGGCCGCATCGCTGGCGATCGTGCTCGGCCTGGGCACTCTGTTCTGGATGTCGCGCCCGACGGGCTATGCGACCGCGGTCGGCGAGCAGAAGATCGCGACGCTCGAGGATGGCAGCCGCATCGCGCTCAACACCGACAGCCGCGTCCAGGTGCGCTACGACGTCAACGAGCGGCTGATCGACCTCGATCACGGCGAGGCGATGTTCGAGGTGGCGCACAACGCCGCCCGCCCGTTCATCGTGCGCGCCGGCAACAAGCAGGTTCGCGCGGTGGGCACCAGCTTCGTCGTGCGCCGCGAAGGCGATGCGGTGATCGTGACGCTGCTCCAGGGCAAGGTGGCGGTGACCGATGTCCATCCCGCCACCGCGCACGCCCAGCCGACCTATCTCAATCCCGGCGACCGGCTGCGCAGCGCGCCCAAGCTGCCGACCCAGATCGACGAGCAGCCCGCCGAGATCGCCACGGCCTGGCGGCGCGGCCAGGCGATGTTCGCCGACACGCCGCTGGCCGACGCGATCGTCGAGCTCAACCGCTATGGCGGCCCGCGCCTGGTCGTCGACGATCCGCAGATCGGGGCGCTGCGCGTGTCGGGCGTGTTCGCCACCAACGACACCGACGAGTTCGCCCGCGCCGTCGCCGCGCTGCATGGCCTGCACGTCACGCAATCGGGCGCGACATTGCACATCGTGCGCTGATCGAAGCCGCTTTGACATTTTTGTTTCGAAGCGATGTCGGTTTTGCAACGCAGCATCGTCTAGACCCATGAGGGAGTAAGCGAAGGGGTCGCGCTCCCGGGGGGAAAGCAATGCCGTCCAAACTCACGCTAACCACGCTGGCAGCCAGCTGCTGCCTGTTCGTCGTCCCGGTTGCCCAGGCGCAGACGCGCTACAGCTTCGACATGGCGGCCCAGCCGCTCGACGCAGCGCTCCGCTCGGTCGCGACGCGCACCTCGACCAACATCATCTTTGACGGCGTTGCCGTGCGCGGCCGGACCGCACCACCGCTGCATGGCGAGTTCACTGCGCAGACGGCATTCCATGCGCTGCTCCAGGGATCGGGGCTGACCCTCAACGCCACCCAGGGCGGTTCCTATGTCGTCGTCGCGCCCGCCGGGCAGAGCGGCGGCAATGGCGGCGAGAAGGGCGCGATCAGCGGCCATCTCACCCGCGAGGACGGCGGCCGCGCGCTGGCGGGCGCGCTGATCCGCGTCGTCGAGACCGGGCAGACCACGACCGCCGACGGTAATGGCGACTTTCGCTTTCCCGGCATCGAGCCCGGCGAATATACGCTGGAGATCTCCTTCCTCGGCTTCGAGACGCGCTCCCAGCCGATCATGGTGGGATCGGGCAACGTCGCGACGATCGATCTCGCGGTGAACGAAGGCAGCTCGGCCGAAGGCGTGCCGATCGTCGTCTATGGCACGCGCAGCGCCCGCGCCAACGCGCTCAACCTGCAACGCTCGGCCGAGAACAACACCGAAGTCGTCTCGGCGGACGATCTCGGCAACTTCACCGGCACCACCTTCGCCGATGCGCTGCGCCGCACCTCGGGCGTGTCGTTCAGCCGAGATCCGGTGACCGGCGACGGCACCAACGTGATCGTCCGCGGCCTCGAGCCCGACATGAACAACGTCAAGCTCAACGGCCTGCAGCTCCCCGTCGGCAACGGCATGGGCCGCTCGGCGGACCTGAGCAACCTGCTCGCGGATTCGGTGAGCAAGATCACGATCAGCAAGAGCCTGCTGCCCAGCCAGGACAGCGCCGGCACCGGCGGCCTGATCGAGATCGAGACGCTGTCGCCGCTCAACCGCCCGCATCGCTATGCCAGCTTCCAGCTCGAAGGCGGGCTGAGCGCGCATGACTTCAGCAAGGACTTCCTCGTCTCGGGCACCGTCGCCGGCCGCTTCGGCGCGCAGGACAATTTCGGTCTCAGCGCCTCGGTCCAGTTTCGCCGCAACTCGGTGCGCAACATCTCGTACGACACGGTGACCCGGTTCGGCGCGTTCCTGCCCAACGCCGCGAACGGCACGCCGACGCTCACCGCCGGCGACGCGGTCAGCCCCAATGCGACCTTTCCGTTCGTGGCCGGGGATGACGGCGCCTATGTCACCGAGCTGTTCACCAACTTCAACCATGTGAAGCAATCGACGCTGGCGGCGACGGTCTCGGCCGAGTGGAACATCGGCGGGCATACCGACCTGAAGTTAGACTTCCAGCACGCCCAGTCGAACAAGACCACCTATTCGATGAGCGACGTCTTCACCGCGAGCAGCGAATATTCGGACGTGCCCGGCGGCCAGGCGATCTCGGCGCTGCACCTGGACCTGACGCCCGGCAACCTCGCGATCCATCGCGAGCAGGCCTATAGCTACGATCCCAACGCCAAGACGACGACCGACACCTACAGCTTCACGGGCAAGAGCGTCGCGGGTGCGCTGACCTTCAACTATCTCGCCGGCTACGCCCATGGCAGCGAGCTGCACGATCGCAACACCACGCTCGACCTGCGCATGCCGGCCAGCGACGCCACCGCGGCGCTGTTCCTGCCCGCCGCCACCGATCCGGCGCTCGGCTATATCGTCACCGCGTTCGGCCGCCGCAGCGGCGACGGGATCCCGATCCCGCTGCTCAGCAGCGCCGGCTGGGCGCTGATCAACAATCCCTCGCTCTACACGATCACCAACGGCACCGGCGGGATCGACAAGAGCCATGGCAGCAACAACCGCTACACCGGCCAGGTCAGCTTGCGCTGGGACATGAACTGGGGCTTCCTGAAATATGTCGAGATGGGCGCGCGCTACGAGCGGGCCGAGTTCCGTCACGGCCTGCGGCGCACCCAGTTCGACGGCAATGCAACGATCGATTCGCTGCACCTGCCCTTCTCGCCCACCGACCTGACGCGGGTCGGCGTCACCGGCGCCAACTTCACCGCGATGAGCGAAGCGACGGCGATCAGCCTGTTCGACAATTTCGGCAACTATCCGCAGGTGATCCTCGCGCCGATCGCGCCGGTCGCCGGGCAGGACAAGGAAGGCACGCGCGAGGACAATTACGCCGCCTGGGTCCAGAGCCGGCTGCAGTTCGGTAAGCTCGAGGTGATCGGCGGCGTGCGCTACAACCGCACCGACCTGCACGCCACCAACCTGCTCTTCCCGACCTATATCGGCCCGATCCTGCCGGCGGATGGCGGCGGCTTTGGCAGCGACCTGATCTTCCAGAACCAGTTCAGCCGGCTGGTGACCGAGAGCGGCAAGTCCGAGGATTTCCTGCCGCGCGTGCTGTTCAACTTCCGCCAGAGCGACAATCTGATCCTGCGCGGCGGCTATTTCCTCTCGGTCGCCCGCCCGCAGATCAACGACCTGTCGCAAGAGGCACGGATCAGCTTCATCAACATCCCGATCCCGGGCCCGAACGGCGTGCAGCCGATCCTGCAGATCAATTCGGGCAACCCGAATTTGAAGCAGGCGATGACGCATAATTTCGACCTGAACGTCGAATATTACCACAAGATCGGCATCATCAAGCTGGGCGGCTTCTACAAGCGGATCAACAATCTGCTCCAGGCCAACCAGACCAACGGCCCGGCCAACCTCGCCAATCTGACCCTGCCCGACAGCCCCTATTTCCAGGGCCTGCCCTATTTCGATCCGGCGCATCCGGAGAATTACTTCATCAACGGCGGCTCGCCGATCAACAGCAAGCATCCCGCGACGGTCTGGGGCGTGGAAGGCAGGTTCGAGCGCCAGTTCGACTTCCTGCCGGGCGCGCTGAGCGGCCTGGGCATCATCGCCAACTATACCTACACCCATTCGAGCCGCTGGCAGCAATATAGCTGGGCCTATGCCCCGGCGACGCAGAGCAGCGTCTACGAGTTCTCGGGCCTGCCGTTCAACAAGCAGCCCAAGCATTCGGGCACGCTGGCGCTGAGCTACAACAAATACGGGTTCGACGGCACGCTGGCCTACAGCTTCCAGTCGAAGACGCTCGACAATTTCTATCCGCGCGGCCTTTCTGTCTACAATCAGGACGTCCAGACGCTCGACCTGCGCGGCGAATATTATATCGACCGCGGCCGCAAATACCGCGTCTATGTCGAGGCGGCGGACCTGCTCAAGGGCGGCGAGACGCCCGACCTCCAGCAGCAGATCGCCGGCTATTACACCCGCGCGACCTATCTGGGCGGCCGCAAGTTCAAGATCGGCGCCGCCGCGATCTTCTGAAGCCCTGCACGCACTGCCGGCTCCCCCGTGCGCGGGGAGCCGGCCCTTTTTCTTGTCCGAGGATGATCCCCATGAAGGCCACCAAGCTGCTCCTTGCCGCCGCGACGATCGCCATCGCCGCAGCGCTGCCCGCCCGGGCGCAGGAGCTTGTTCCGTACCAGCAGTTCACGCTTCCCAACGGCCTGCGCGTCGTGGTGCACGAGGACCACAAGACGCCCAAGGTGGCGGTCGCGGTCTGGTATCACGTCGGCTCGATGAACGAGCCGGACGGCAAGTCGGGCTTCGCGCACCTGTTCGAGCATCTGATGTTCAACGGATCGGAGCATCACGACAAGGAATATATGCCGCCGCTCCAGGAGATCGGCGTCTCGGGCGTCAACGGCGCGACCTCGCTCGACCAGACCTATTATTACGAGATCGTCCCCACCGGCGGGCTCGAGCGCGTCCTGTGGCTGGAATCGGACCGGATGGGCTATCTCGCCGGCGCGATCAGCCAGGCCAAGCTCGATGAGCAGCGCAAGGTCGTCCAGAACGAGAAGCGCACGCGCGAGAACACCCCCTATGCGCTGATGGACCAGCGCGAGGCGGCGGCGCTGTTCCCGGTCGGCCACCCCTATCACCACCCGACGATCGGCTCGATGGAGGACCTCAACGCCGCCTCGCTCGACGATGTGAAGGGCTGGTTCGCCCAATATTATGGCGCGACCAATGCCGTCGTCTCGCTCTCCGGCGACGTCACGCTCGACCAGGCCAAGGCGCTGATGGCCAAGTATTTCGGCAGCGTCCCCGCCGGCCAGCCGGTGAGCCGCACCACCGCCTGGGTGCCCATGCTCGACCGCGACAAGGGCGAGGTGATGCAGGACGCGGTGCCGCAAACCGCGATCGCCTGGAACTGGGCAGTGCCCGGCAACGGCACCCCCGAAGCCGCCGCGCTGCAGCTCGCCGCGCAGGCGCTGGGCCGCGGCAAGACCTCGCGGCTCTACCAGGTGCTCGTCCAGGAGAAGCAGCTCGCCACCTACGCCTCGGCCAGCTATTCGGGCTATGCGATCGCCGGCATTTTCTCGGTCGACCTGCGCCTGAAGCCCGGCGTCGATCCCGAGATCGCCGAAGCGGCGGTGAAGCAGGTGCTGGCGGAATTCCTCGCCAAGGGCCCCACCCCCGGCGAACTCGCCCGCATCAAGGCGAGCTCCTATGCCGACAATGCCCGCGCAATGGAGTCGATCTACGTCAAGGCGATGGCGCTCGCCGCCGGCACCGTGTTCAAGAACAACCCAGGCCAATATGCGCTGGACGACAAGCGCTTCCAGGAACTCACCGCCGCCGAGGTGCGCGGCACCGCCGCCACCTGGATCGCCAAGCCTTCGTACAAGCTCACCGTGCTGCCCTTCGGCAACCCAAGCGTGACCGCCGACGGCGCCGACCGCACCAAGCTGCCGGCGCTCGCTCCCTCGCCCGCGCTCAAGCTGCCCGCGCTGCAGGAAGCCAAGCTCTCCAACGGCATGCGCGTGGTGTTCGCCGCGCGCCCGGGCACGCCGAGCGTCGACATGACGATGGTGTTCGATGCCGGCCAGGCGGCCGAGCAGTACGCCAAGCGCGGGATCGGCGGCTTCACGCTGGGACTGATGGACGAGGGCACCACCATGCTTACCAGCACCCAGTTCGCCGAGCGCCAGGCGCTGCTCGGCGCGCGCCTCTATGCCACGTCGGACATCGACACGACCGATTTCATGGCCTCGGCGATGACGCGGTCGCTGCCCGAGACGCTGGCACTGTGGGCCGACTATATTCGCAACCCGGCCTTCCGCCCCGCCGACCTGGAGCGCGACCGCCAGCTGCATCTGTCGGGCCTCTCCCAGTCGCTGGCCTCGCCGGACGAGGTCGCCCAGCGCACCTTCACCAACCTGATCTACGGCGCCGACCACGCCTATGGCGTGCCGCTCGCCGGCCGGGCGGAGACGTTGAAGTCGATCACTCGCGACGACGTCGTCGCCTTCCATGACGCGTGGATCCGGCCGGACAATGCGGTGATCTACGCCGCCGGCAACACCGACATCGCGACGCTCACCGCCGCGCTCGAAAAGGCGTTCGGCGACTGGAAGGCGCCTGCCATCGCCAAAGGCAGCAAGACGCTCGCCGCCGTGCCCGACGCGGCCGCGCCGCGCATCGTGCTGGTCGACAAGCCGGGCTCGATCCAGTCGGTCATCCGCGTCGGCCAGGTCATGCCGAACGGCAGCAATCCGCACGAGTTCGAGCTCAACGCGATGAACGACTTGCTGGGCGGCAACTTCACGGCGCGGCTAAACATGAACCTGCGCGAGGACAAGGGCTGGACCTATGGCGCCAGCTCCTATCTCGCCGAGGCGCGCGGGCCGCAGGTGTTCGGCGTCGCGACCAGCGTGCAGACCGACAAGACCGCCGAGGCGCTGGCCGAGATCGACAAGGAAATCCGCGGCATCCGCAAGGACAAGCCGGCGACCCAGGCCGAGCTCGACCTGCTCAGCAAGGGCGAGGTGCTCGCGCTGCCCGGCCGCTTCGAGACCAACAACGCGATGGTCGGCTATCTCCAGTACGTGAACCGCTTCGGGCGGCCCTATGACTGGATCACCACCCTGCCCGCGCAATATGCCGCGCTGCGCACCGACACGATCACAAGCACCGCGCAGGCGATCCACCCCGATGCGCTGACCTGGGTGATCGTCGGCGACCTTTCCAAGACCGAGGCGAAGATCCGCGCGCTCAAGCTCGGCCCGGTCGAGGTGTGGGACGCCGAGGGGCACAAGCTGCGCTGATCGCGGCGCGCCGGTCCGGCCCTGCCCCGCATCGGGGCGAGGCCGGGCCGGCCCCACTCAACCGCGCGTCGGGTCGATCAGGAACTTCTCGCCCGTCGCTTTGCGCTCATAGGCGCGCAGCACCTCGGGATCGAGCGCCTCGGCGAGACCGATGACGCGGGTATAGTTGCTGGCGAAAGTGGTCTTGAGCTCGTCGAGCACGCGCTTGCGCATCCGCTCTGCGGTCTCTGCGCCCAGCTTCTTGAGCGCAGGGAAGAGCAGCCAGCCCGAGACGCTCCACTGGAAGCCGAACGCCAGCCGGTTGAGCACGGTGGGCGACAAGTCGAGCGCGCCATAGATATAGAGCTGCTTGAACACCTCCGAGCCGTAGCGGTTGTACGCGCTCATCTGCCGGATCGCCGCGCGCTCCATCGCCTGGACGATCTCGCCGCCCAGCGTGCCGCCGCCGATCGCATCGAAGGCGATGGTCGCGCCGGTTTCCTCGATGGCATCGAGCAGGCGCGCGGCGAAATCGGCGTCCTTGCTGTTGAGCACATGGGTGGCACCGATGCCGCGCAATATCTCCACCTGCTCGGGCGAGCGGACGATGTTGACGAGCGGGATGCCGTCGGCGAGGCAGATCTTCTGCAGCATCTGGCCGAGATTGGATGCGGCGGCGGTGTGGATGATCGCCTGATGCCCCTCGCGCTTCGCCGTCTCGACAAAGCCCAACGCGGTCAGCGGATTGACGAACATCGACGCGCCGTCGGCGGCGCTGGCGCCCTCGGGCAGCGGGATCACGTCGCGCGCCTTGATGCGGCGATAATCGGCATACATACCCCCGCCGATCATGCCGACGCGCTTGCCCTCGAGCGCCTTGGCGGCAGCGCCGGCCGCGACGACGATGCCGGCGCCCTCGTTGCCGACCGGCATCGACTGGCCGAGCCGTCCCTTGACGCCACCCAACCGGCCCTGCGGCACGGTGCAGGCGAGTCCGCCATCGGCCTTTTCCAGCGTGGACAGGTCGGCAGGGCCGAGCAGCAGCCCGAGATCGCTGGGGTTGATCGGCGCTGCCTCGACCCGCACGACGATCTCGTCCTCGGCGGGATCGTCGACCGCGACCTCCTCGAGCACCAGCGAAAGCCGCCCGTCCTCGTCGATCTTCGAGCGTAGTTCGCGTCCAGTAAGCGCCATGGTCCCCTCCAGCTTGTTGATAGGGCGAAGATGGGGTGCGGCGGTTCGGGGACAAGGACTGGGAAACGGCGCCCGGCCGACCGCGGATTTCGCCGTCGCAAAACTGAAATCGATTGTCCATATTGCCCGCAAGCGGATTGAAGATTCGCGGCAAGGGGAATGATGTCCGTCACGCGCCCACGGGACCGCTGGCTGATCGACGAGGTGCTGCCGCATGAGGGCCGCTACCTTGCTGTCGCGCGCCGGCTCACCCGCGGCAGCGAGGAGGCGGCCGACCTGGTGCAGGAAGCCCTGGTCCGCCTGATGGCGATCGACGGCTGGGCGGCGATCACCGATCCGCGCGCCTATGTCATCCGCTCGATCCACAATATCGCGCTGGAACGGATGCGTCGCGCCAAGGTGGTCGCCTTCCAGCAGCTGAGCGAACTCGACACGATCGAGCTGCGCGACGACGCCCCCGACGCGTTCGAGGTTGCGGCAGGGCGCGACCAGGTCGTGCGCTTGCGCAAGGCGATCGACCTGCTGCCGGAGCGCTGCCGCACGGTCTTCGTCCGCCGGCGCTTTCGCGAGGAGCGGCCAGGCGACATCGCCAGCGACTTGGGCATCAGCCTGTCGACCTTCGAGAAGAGGCTGGGCCGCGCGCTGTACCTGCTCGCCCGCGCCGTCGAGCCCGGCGACACGCCGCAGGCCGACCCCGCACCCGAGCAGGATGGCCAAACGCGCGTGAAGCGCTAAGATTTTTCGGCCCGCGACTTGGCGGTGGAGGCCGTCTCGTTCGTCCTTGGTCTGATGGGTTTCGAAAGCAGCATGGGATGAGTTTGGGAGGGACGCGTTTTTCCGGCTTGCAACGCGACGCGGACATGCGCGACGCGGCGGCGTGGTTCGCCGCCTTGCAGGCGGGCAGCGCAGACCAGCTGGCATTCGAGCAATGGCGCGAGGACCCCGCGCATGCGCTTGCGTTCGCACGGGTGACCGCGACCTGGGAAGGCGCAGCGGAACAGCCCGCCGCGTTTGAGCTGCCGGCGCACATCACCCGCCGCCGCCTGGTGCGCGGCGGCATGGCCGGGGCGATCGCCGTCGCGGCAGGCAGCGCGTTTCTCGCCACGCGCGCCTATGCCTGGGACAGCGCCTCCACCGAAGTCGGCGAGACGCGCCGGCTGCGGCTGCCCGACGGCAGCATGGCGATGCTCAACACCGACACGCGGCTGCAATGGCGCTTTTCGGCAAAGCAGCGCGAGCTCTGGCTCGACCGCGGCGAAGTCGCGCTCGACCTGCAGCCGGGCGCGACCGCGCACCTCGTCACGCGCGACAGTGCCGCGACGCTAGATCCCGGCAGGTTCAATGCGCGGCTGCGCGGCGCTGCGCTGGAGTTGATCGTGCTGCGCGGCTCGGCGCGTTCGGCGCAGCAGGGCGCGCGGCCGGCCGGCGCCTATCAGCAGCTTTCCTTCGCCACCGCGCTGCCCTCCGCCCAGCCGGTCAGCGGCGAAGCGGTCGAGGCGGCACTTGCCTGGCAGAGCGGCGACGTGGTGTTCGTCGATGCGCCGCTGGCGGACGCCGTTGCGGAGTATAACCGCTATCTGCTGCGCCCTATCGTGATCGACGATCCCGCGCTGGCGACGGTGCGGATCGGTGGCCGGTTCGTCTCTTCCGATCCCGCGGATTTCCTGCGCGCGGTCTCGACCGGACTGGGCGTCCGCGTCAGCACCACGGCGGACGCAGTGCACCTGCGAAAATAATTTTCGACCGATTTGGCGGTGCGGCGACTGCCGATCGTCCTGCAGACTGGGGGGCGCGAAGCGGCGCTCGAACTTGAAGGGCAAAACCTTATGACCGGCTTCAACCGGCGCGCGCAGCTTGCTGCGGCGTTGTTCTCCACGTGCGTCCTTGCTTCGTCGCCGGCGCTGGCCCAGGCCGCGACGCGCGCGTTCGACATCGAGGCACAGCCTCTGGCGAGCGCGCTGACCGCCTGGGCGCGCCAGGCGCATGTCCAGATCTTCTTCCCGACCGACACGATCCGCGGCGTCCGCTCGCGGGCGCTGAAGGGCGTGATGACCGACCGTGCCGCGCTCGACCGCCTGCTCGCCGGCACCGGCCTGCGCATCACCAGCAATGACGGGCATACGGCGATCCTGGCGCGCGGCGCGACGAGCGCACAGTCGCAGCCGGCAGTTCCGGTGGCCGCGGCCACGCAGGCCGAGGAAGGCGGCCCGATCGTCGTCACCGGCTTCCGCGCCAGCCTGCAGGCGGCGCGCGAGACCAAGCGCAAGTCCGACGCGATCGTCGATGTCGTCGCGGCCGAGGATATCGGGCAATTGCCCGACAACAGCGCGACCGAGGCACTGGCCCGGCTGCCCGGCGTGCAGATCTTCCGCAACCGTGGCGAGGGCCAGGCGGTCACCGTGCGCGGCATCTCGCAGGTGGTGACGACGCTCAACGGCCAGGAGGCGTACACCGGCGCGTCACGCCGCACCCTGCTCAATTCCTATCCGTCTAGCATGATCGGATCGATCCAGGTCTACAAGGCGCTGACCCCCGACCTGATCGAGGGCGGGATCGGCGGCTCAGTCGACGTCCAGCTGCGCCAGCCACTCGACTTCGCCAAGGGCATCACCGTCGCCGGCACGCTGCGCGGCAGCTATGACGACCAGGCGAAGAAGCCCTTCTACAATGTCGACCTGCTGGTCAGCGGGCGCTGGGATACCGGGATCGGCGAGATCGGCGTGCTGGCCAACGCTTCCTATCTGCGTCGCGACTATCTGGAATCCTATCGCGAGAACCTGCAGCGCCAATATACCACCGCGGCGCAATCGGTGACGCCGGCCGGCCAGGGCACCGGCCTCAACTATCCGATCGGCATCCTCGTGAAGCATGTCGACGGGCATTATGCGCGCCCGGTGCTGACCGGCGAGGTGCAGTGGCGCCCGGCATACAATCTGGGCTTCAAGCTGCGCGCGACCAACATCGCCGATGACAATCGCTATAACGACAACGACCTGCAGACCAACATCGCCGCCGGCACCGCGCTGCGCGACGTCGTGCTGGTGCCGGGCACCAACATCATCAAGAGCGCGACCTTCACCGCCACGGCCAATTCGGGCCCGCGCTCGTCGAACACGCGCCAGCTGCTCGACACCACCCAGATCGAGTTCGGCGCCGACTGGACCTCGGGCATCGCCACGCTAACCACCAGCGCGGTCTACACGCTGTCGCGGATCAACACCGACCAGCAGCTGTTCCTGCTCGCCTTCAACAAGGCGCCGGTGATCCACGCCACCTTTCAGAGCGACAGCAAATATGGCGGCCTGTCGTACACCTACGACAATGTCGACATGACCGACCCCAGCCTGTTCCACGTCCGCGCCTATTCGGACTCGCGCAACCGGGCGAAGGGCGACGGGCTGCAATGGCGCACCGACCTGACGCTCGATACCGGCCAGGGGCTGATCCGCTCGATCAAGACCGGAATCCGCTATGCCAATCGCACCGCCGACTATCGCGAGGGCACCAGCCTTGCCGACCTCAACAGCCAGCTGCTGCCGATGTCGGCCTTTCCCGGCGGTTCGGATCCGCTGGTGATCGATGCCGGGTTCGGCGGCGACGATGCGGAGCTGCCCAGCCAGTGGATCGGCTATCGCGGCAGCAACCTGAGCGACGCGAGCACGCTGCTGGCGCTCAACAACTATGTCCATGCGCTGCCCGGGCAGAGCGCGCTGTTCACCGACAATGGCCGCCCCGCCTATGACCCGCTCAAGGCGTTTCACGGCAGCGAGACCAGCTATGCCTGGTACGGCCAGGCCAAATACGGCTTCGGGCTTGGCGGGATCGGCGTGGACGGCATCGTCGGCGCGCGCATCGTCAACACCGTGCTCGCGATCGACGGCACGCAGACCAACACCGCCCGCACGCCCGCCGGCACCGTCGTCACCAACACGCCGATCCACGGCCGGCAGAACTATGTCGACGTCGATCCCAGCGCGAGCATGGTGTTCCACTTCTCGCGCCGGCTCCAGTTGCGGCTGGCCTATACCAAGACCTTCAGCCGGCCCGATTTCACCCAGCTCAACCCGAGCATGAACCTGGCCCAGGTGACCGCGGCGAGCGGCGCCTATGTCGCCGCGGCGACCACCGGCAATCCGGACCTGCAGCCGATCCGCTCGACCAACTGGGACGCCTCGCTCGAATATTATTACGGCCGGGCCGGCGCCTTCAGCATCGCCCTGTTCGAGCGCGACGTGAACGGCTTCATCGTCAGCACCAAGATCGACGAGACATCGATTCCCTCGGCGAGCGGCACCGTGACCGTCACCAAGCCGATCAACGCCGGTGACGGCAGGATCCGCGGCGTCGAATTCAATGCCAGCACCTTCTTCGACTTCGCGCCGGGCATGCTCAGGAATTTCGGCGCATCGGCCAACCTGACGCTGATGGAATCGCGCCAGGAGCTGCCGGCTACCCCGGTCAGCGTCGCCTTCACCGGCGACACGACGGGCATCTCGCGGCGGAGCTTCAACGGCAGCCTGTTCTATGACGACGGCCCGTTCCGCGCGAAGGTCGCCTACAGCATCCGCAGCGGCTTCGTGCTCGCCTATACGCTCACCGACCGCAACAACGACCTGAAATGGTATCCGATCTCGCGGCTCGACGCCTCGGCGACCTACCGCTTCAGCCGCAACGTGATGGTGACGCTCGAAGGCAGCAACCTGCTCGCCAAGCCGCAGCGCGCCTATTGGGCGGACAAGACAGTGACCGACCGCGTCTATTTCGAAGGCCGCGTGTTCTCCGCCGCCCTGCGCTTCAAATACTGACGGGACGAGACGCCGTGCACCGCATCGCAACTACCGCCATTGCCACTCTCGCCCTGACCCTGCTGGCCGGCTCACGCGCGCCCGAGGAGGCACGCTGGGGCGGCGCCTGGGGCTACGCGACCTCGCCTGCCACCAAGGCAGTGCGCGGCACGCTTCCCGCCGGCACCTATCGCTTCCGCTTCCGGCTGAGCCAGGCGGGCGACGCGGTGCGGCTGGTGTTCACCAATCCGGAGGGCGCGGTGCCGCTGCGCATCGCCAGCGCCTCGATCGCGCGGGCCGCCAAGGACTTCGGCATCGATCCGGGGACCGAACGGCCCGTGCGGTTCGAGAGCGGCGAAGGCGTGAGCATCACCGGCGGCGCGGCACTGACCAGCGCGCCGATCGATCTGGCGGTGAAGAGCGGCGAGGACGTTGTCGTCACGGTCGTGACCGGCGCCGAGAGCTCGACGGTGGCGGGCAATGCTGCGTTCCCCGCGGCATTCGTGGCGGGCCCGGCGGACGCGGCGGGCAGCGGCATGGCGGCGCAGAAGATCCGCCCGCTCGTCACCCAGATCGCAGTGCGCAACCCGTCCGCCAACTGCACGATCGTGACGTTCGGCGACTCGATCACCGAAGGCGCGCGCGGCACGCGGCCGGACTGGCGCGGCTGGCCGGGCATGCTGGCGAAGCGGCTGTCCGACGGCGGCAAGCCGCATTGCGGCGTGGTCAACATGGGGATCAGCGGCAACCGGCTGTTGCGCGACGGGCGCGGCACGGCCGGCATCGACCGGTTCGAGCGCGACGTCGCCTCGGTTGCCGGCGCTACCCACCTGATCCTGATCGAGGGCATCAACGACATCTGGAAGGCGGGCAGCGAAGGCGAGCAGCCGGTGACCGCCGCCGACCTGATCGCCGGCTATCGCAAGCTGATCGATGCGGGGCATGCGCGGGGCATGCGGGTGATCGGCGGCACGCTGACACCGGGCTGGGGCTCCAAATACATCACGCCCGAGATGGAGGCGCTGCGCCAGGAAGTGAACCGCTGGATCCGCACGGGCGGCGCCTTCGACGCTGTGATCGATTTCGAAGCCGCGGTGCGCGACACCAGCACGCCGGTGATGATCAAGCCGGCGTTCGATTCCGGCGACAAGCTGCACCCGAGCGACAGCGGCTATGAGGCGATGGGCCGGGCGGTGCCGCTCGCGCTGTTCGCGACGCGATAGAGGATTTTCCAATGCCGGCCGCCGGGCTCCGCGCATTCCGCGCGGGGAGCGGAGCCGTGCGCCCTCGCCGGGCGGAGTTTTCCGCTGCCGCCGCGCCGGGGAGACTGACGAGGCAGCATGCGACACGAGAGGAGAAGCCAGTGAAACAGCGTTCCAAGGCCCTGTTGCTCGCCGCCGCGGCACTGCTCGCCGCCCCGCAGTCCGCCTATGCCTGGGGTACGACCGGGCATGCGGCGATCGCCAATATCGCCGAACTCAACCTCAATGCCTCGGTATGGACCGAGATCCAGGGGCTGCTCGCCGTCGATGGCGTGACGCACATGTCTAAGGTCGCCTCCTGGGCGGACACCCAGCGCGCGGCGACCGATCCCACGCACACCACGCGCATCCCGATCGACGGCAGCGCGGCGCCGGCGCATGCCTGCACCGGCACCGCGATGTGCGCAGATGAGGCGATCGCCTATTACAGCACGATCCTGGCCGATCGCACCCAGTCCAACGCCAATCGCGAAGTGGCGCTCAAGTACATCATCCACCTGGTCGGCGACCTGCACCAGCCGCTGCACGGGTCCGATCCGATCGGCTACAACACGGTGACCTTCGGCGGCACCTCGACGATCATCCATGCGATCTGGGACGACACGATCATCGACAATCACGGCGTCGCCTCGGCGCTGCTCGCACAGGAGCTGATCAACAACGGCGTGAGCGTCACGCTGGGCGGAACCCCGCGCGACTGGGCGACCGAGAGCAGCAACATGGCGCGCGACCATATCTACGACATCATGCCGAGCTGCTGGGACTATAAGGCGCCCGCCTGCCCGGCCACGCCGGTCACGCTGCCGAGCAACTATGCCACTACCAAATATCCGCTGGTCGCGCAGCGGCTGAAGCAGGCCGGCTATCGTCTCGCCGCGCTGCTCAACAGCCTGCTCGCCTGAGGCTCCGTCGACCTGGCCGGGCGCCTCGCGGTGCCCGGCCGTTTTTCGAGGATGGACATGACGATGCCCCGCTGGCCCCGCATTGCCGCGATCGCGCTTATCGGCGCGGCGTTGATCCTCTGGCTGGCCTGGCCGCGCCACAAGGCCGCGCCGGAACCCGCCGGGACGGTCCGCGTCGTCCCGACCGGGACACCCTCCCCGCGCGCCGCCGCGGCAACGCCGGAACGCGCCGAGGCGCCGACCCGCGACTGGCTGCTCGGCACCTGGAGCCAGCGCGACAACAAGGGCGCGGGCGATGCTCCCTGCGATCAGGCGAGCGCGGTCACCTATCTCCCCGGCGGCCAGTATTTCGCCAGGGGGGCCTCGGGCCGCTATGCGCTGGGCACCGGCACGATCAGCTATTGGGGCCGCATCGTCTACGATATCGACGCGGGCGAGGACCGCTCGCATTTCGAGGAACGCAGTTCGTCCCCAGTCGCGCGGATCGACGCCCATGCGATGCAGCTTGGCGGCACGCTGCTGTATCGCTGCCTCAAGGCCGCATCGGACCGCGCATCATGATCCTTTCCTCTGTCTCTGGAAGAACCGCCCCGTGAAGAAGCCCCTGTACGCGCTGCTTTCGCTCCTCGCACTCGTCCCCCCCGCCGCGGCGCAGCGGGCGACGGCCCCCGTCGACCTGGTCGACCCGTTCATGGGGACGCGCGGCGACCGCGGCCAGCTCTCGCCCGCCGCCGCAGCCCCGTTCGGCATGGTGCAGCTCGCGCCCGATACCGACCCGGCGAACCATATCGGCTATGACCGCTCCGCGCCCCTGCTCCGCGGTTTCTCGCAGACCCGCGCCCAAGGCGTCGGATGTGGCGGGGGCGGCGGCGATCTGCTGACCAGCGTTACCTATGCCGGGGAGGCAGGACCGGCGTCGATCGACCGGCGCAGCGAACGCGCCGGCGCGGGCTGGTATCATGTCCGCTATGGCAGGACTGCGATCACCGCCGACCTGGCCGCCGGGCAATCTGTGTCGATCAGCCGCTTCACCCTGTCGCGTGCCGGCGCAGTCGATGTGGTGCTCGATCCGCGCCACAGCTACGCCAAGCACGTGTCGCACGAATGGCTCGCGACCGATGCCGGCGGGTTGCGGCTCACCCTGGCGAATGCGACGGTCTGCAATCGCGGCGTCTATCACCTCGCCGTCGCGGCGCGGCTGGAGCTGAACGGGCGGCCGGTGCAGGCCGTCGGCATCCCGGACGCCAAGGGCCTGCTCCACCTCACCTTGGCGGTGCGCGCGGGCGATCGAGTCGAGCTGCGCGCGGCACTGTCCACCGTCGACGCCGCTTCCGCCGGGCGCGCACTGGCGCGCGAGCTGGGCGACACGCCCTTCGAGCGCCTGGTGCGTCAGACCCGCGCCGACTGGAACGCACGGCTTTCGGCGATCGCCTTCGACGCGCCCCTGGAGCGGCGCCGGCTGTTCTACACTGCGCTGTTCCGCGCGCTGCAGATGCCCGCCCGGGTGGACGACAGCGACGGCGCGTTTCGCGGATCGGACGGGCGACTGCAGCGCGTGCCGCAAGGGCATCACCGCTATGCCGGCTGGTCGCTATGGGACAATTACCGCACCCAGGTTCCGCTGGTCGCGCTGGTCGCGCCCAATGTCGGCGGAGACATCGCGGATTCGCTGATACTGCTGTTCCAGTCGGACAAGCCGCAATGGGCGAGCGCCAACGAGCCGTTCCTGAGCGTGCGCACCGAACATGCCGGCATCGCGCTGCTCGACCTGCACCGCAAGGGCCTGGGCAGCGAGGATCCCGCCACCGCGCTCGCCGCGATGGCCGAGGAGACGCTGGCGCTGCCGCAGGAGACGCCCGACCAGAAGCTCGAGCTCGCCTATGACCAATGGGCGGTGGCGCAGCTTGCGGCGGACAGCGGGCATGCGGATGTCGCGCGGGACTTCACGGCGCGGGCGCTCGGCTACCGCGCGCTCTGGCTCGACGTGTTCCGCGATCTCGGCCCCGATGCCGATACCGTCAAGGCGCGCGGGCTCTACCAGGGCACGCTGTGGCAATATCGCTGGGCGCCGGTGTTCGATCTCGATTGGCTGCGGAACCAGGCGCTGGGGACTGCGCGCTTCCGCGACGAGCTAGGCCGCTTCTTCGACGGCGAGTTGTTCAACATGACCAACGAGCCCGATATCCATGCGCCCTATCTGTTCGCGGCCGGGGATCCGGCGCGGATGGACCGGCTGGTGGCGATGCTTCGCGATGCGCCGATCAACCATTGGTACGAGAACCAGCGCAAATATCCGCAGCCGATCCGCCAGAAGAGTTTCGCGCTCGAGCCCGGCTTCGCCGAGGGGATGGACGACGATGGCGGCGCGATGTCGGCCTGGTATGTCTGGGCGTCGATCGGGCTCTATCCGCTGGTGCCGGGCGACCCCTTCTACATCGTCACCCCGCCCGCCGCGAAACGGGTGACCCTCCGCCTTGCCGGGGGACGGTCGTTCTCGATTGTGGGCGGCGGACCGCGTGGCACTCCGACCTCGAACGGGACGTCGCTGACCGATCGCCGGCTGACGCATGCTGCGCTGCTGCGCGGAGGGGTGCTGAAAACCGGCATGTGATTCCGGTTCAACCTGCCTGAGCCAGTCGATGCACAGCGCGTCATTGCGCTGGCGCGGGGCGCGCGAACGTGGAAATCTAGGCCGCGTGACCAAGCGTTCCGACATCCTGCCTCCACCCGCGCACTCCATGGCGACGCCGGAGAAGCTACCCGGGCTGGACGGCATCGCGGTGGCGCAGCTGCTGCAGGGTGCCGCGCTGAAGGGGCATGATCCCGAGGGAATCCTGCACAAGGCGGGTATCGATCCGACGGTTTACGGCGATGTCGATGCCTCGATCGACGGGCGGGCGCTCTCCCGGCTGATCCAGCAGATCCAGCTGGCGCTGGACGACGCCTTTATCGGCTTCATGGCCGAGCGATGCAGGCTCGCACTCGACTTGGAGCGCATGCTCGCCTACCTCCACTGCGAGACCTTCGGTGAATCGATCCGGGTCAGCATCCGCTTCACCCAGGCGCTGTCGGAAGACATCGGCCCGCAGCTGATCGAGGACCGCCACGGGGCGAAGCATGTCTGCGTCTACCACACGATCGAAGGCGTCGACCGCGACATCTTCGTCTGGTTCCGCTTCATCTGGATCTTCCAGTTCTTCAGCTGGCTGATCGGACGGCCGCTGCGCCTGCGCGGTGTTCAGATACGCGGCCCGAAGCCGGTGCAGGCCAACGGGTTCGACCGTTTCGCGGTGTTCGGGTGCCCGATCCGCTACAATGCGCCGTTCGACGCGCTCTTCTACGATCGCAGCGACCTGGGCACGCGGCTCCGGCACGGCACGCTAGCCGATGTCGAGGAGTACAATGCCAGCAACCCGGACTGGTTCGCCACGCCGACGGGCCGGACGACCTGGCGCTCTCGGACCGAACATGCGCTGGTCGATTTCCAGCGAGAACAGAACTGGTCGGCGCCGATCGAGGCGGTCGCCGAGCAGCTGCGCAGCCGCCCGCGCCGGCTGCGCCGCGACCTCGCGCGCGAAGGCGAGAGCTTCCAGCAGATCCGAACGCGGCTGCGCGGCGAGCTGGCCGCGGCCTATCTGCTCGTCACCGACCTGCCGATCACCGAGGTGGGCTACCGTGTGGGCTTCAGCGAGCCCGGCAGCTTCTCGCGCAACTTCACCGAATGGGCCGGGCTGACCCCAAGCCAATATCGCGACCGCTACAAGCCCGATGGCGCGCGCCTGGCCGCCGCATCGATGTTGCTGAGCGAGCGTATCGGCGCCTGATCGCTGAATCTGGTCACTTGGGTTAAATCTGGCCGTCAAACCCGCCATCGCCAAGCCCGGCGCCAGCGCTGACGATGCTCCCCAACAAAAAGAAGTGGGGAGGAATGCATGATCGGGACTCGGATTCTCAGTGGCCGGGCGGCCTTGGCGGGCGCGTCGGCACTGGCGATGATGCTTTGCGCGGCGTCGCCGGCATGGGCGCAGGATAGCGCTCCGGCTGCCCAGCCGGACGCGCAGGATCAGGATGCGGCGACGCCGGACAAGAACGAGATCGTCGTAACCGGATCGAGTATCCGCGGCGTGCCGCCGACCGGCTCCAACCTGATCAGCGTGACGCGCGACGACATCAAGACGATCGGCGCGAGCACCACCGCTGATCTGCTCGCAACGGTTCCGCAGCTCAACAGCTTCAACACCACGCCGCGGGCGAGCGGCGGCGGCGCGGGCTCGTTCGCGCCCGGGCTGCGCAGCCTGCCGGCAAGCGCGACGCTGCCGCTGATGAACGGGCATCGTCTGGTGGCCTCGAGCACCAAGGAAACCAACCCGGACTTCCCGTTCATCCCCGATCTCGCGATCGAGCGCGTCGAGATCGTCGCCGACGGTGCATCGGCGATCTACGGCTCGGATGCGGTGGCGGGCGTGATCAACTTCATTACCCGCAAGCGCGCATCCGGGCTCGAGGCGTCGGTGCGCTACGGGATGGCCGACAATTATCACAATTTCAGCGCGAGCGGACTGTTCGGCCATGACTGGGGCAGCGGCGCGATCGTAGCGGCCTATCAATATGCCGAGAACAGCCACATCACCGGCGCAGACCGCGACTTCCGCGTCGTCGACTTCCGGCCCTATGGCGGCGTGGACACGCGCAGCACGGTGTGCCCGGCGGCGAACGTCGCGGTGAACACCACCGCCTATGCGATCTACTACGCAACCCCCGCCCTCGCGCCGAACACGCAGAACAAATGCGACAACGGCTCGGTGACGGACATCGTGCCTGAGACGCAGCTGCACAGCGGCTATGTCACGGCCCATCAGGACCTGGGCGACCGCATCACCTTGTGGGGCGAGCTGCTCTATTCCGACCGCAAGGATACCGTCCAGGCACCGCCGCCGGCCGGCGCGGGTGCCTCGGGCGGGGTGATCCTCTACAATATCCCGGGCTTCTCGCAGAACCCGTTCTTCCGGACTCCGCCGGGCACCGGCGCCACGATCGAGTTCGTTCAGTTCCGTACCGACAATCTCTATGGCGCCGACCATATCGACAACCGGTTCCGCGTGCGGGCGGGCAACTCGTCCGCCGGGATCGACGCCAAGCTGGCGGGCGACTTCAAGCTGAGTGTCTACGGTATTTTCGACTGGGCGCGGAACGACAGCTATCTGCCGGCGATCAACCCCGCGGCGCTCGACGCGGCAGCATCAGCGTCGACGCTCGCCACGGCGCTCGATCCGTTCGGCAACGGCACCGCGCCGGCGGTCGTCGCCAAGATCCTGGACTATGCCGGCGACCTGACCATCCATCAGCGGACCTATCTGGGCGCGGCCAAGATCGACGGGACGCTCGTCGATCTGCCCAGCGGTCAGTTGAAGATCGCGGCCGGGACCGAGTATCGAAAGGAGTCGTTCCGCCAGCGCGGCATCTATGGCGGTGCGCAGGTGCCCGAGACGCTCGATCGCAACATCAAGTCGGTCTATGGCGAGGTGTTCGTGCCGATCTTCGGTGCCGGCAACGCAGCGCCGCTGATGCGCAGCCTCGCGCTGTCGCTGTCCGCCCGCTACGACGATTACAGCGACTTCGGATCGACGACCAACCCCAAGGTCGGGGTCAACTGGGAGCCGGTGCGCGGCGTCATGGTCCGCGGCACCTACGGCACTTCGTTCCGGGCACCGGGCCTGCGTGACGTCGCCGCCACGGTCGGCGCCTATTATTTCAACGCAGCGGCGATTGCCGGCAGCACCTTGCGCGATCCGTCACGCGGCGCGGCGCAGGTCGATACCGTCGTCCTCTATGGCGGAAATCGCGGGCTACAGCCGGAAAAGGCGAAGACCTGGTCGGTGGGCGCGGACCTCACCCCCAGCTTCCTGCCCGGCCTGCGGGTCAGCGGGACGTTCTACAATATCCACTATACCGATGTGATCGGTACACCGGGCGGCAGCATCGCCTTCACCGATCCGACCTTCGCCGCGGTCGTCTTCCGCAACCCCAGCGCCACGCAGCTTTCGAGCCTATTGTCGATCGCGGTGCCGGTGAACTTCGCAGCCGGCGCGCTGCCCGCGATCGGGAACCTGCTCGACTTCCGCCAGGGCAATTTCGGCGTCCGCGACACCAACGGCATCGACTTCGACATCGGCTATCGCAAGGCCACCAAGTTCGGTTCGGTCTTCGCGGACCTGGCCGGCAACTATATCCTGAAATACGAGACGCAGCTTTCTCCGACCTCGGCCGCGTCGAACCAGCTCGATCTCGGCATTCCCAAGGCAACGGTGCGCGGCACGCTCGGCGCGCAGGTCGGGCCGGTGACCGGCGTCGGCTTCGTCAACTATCGGCAAGGCGTCACCGGGCTCTACGCCACGCCGACCGGCACCGCCGAGTATAGTGCCGGATCCTACACGACGGTGGACCTGCACGTCTCCGTCAAGCTGCCGGATGTCGGCCTCGCCAAGGGCACCGAGCTGTCGTTCCAGCTGAACGATGTGCTCGACCAGAAGCCGCCCTTCTTCCCCGCAACCGATGGTGTGGGCGGAAGCTACAATCTCGGCCGCAACGTCTCGGTCGGGCTGCGCAAGGCCTTCTGATCGCAAGGAGCGCCGGCCGGCACCGGCGCTCCCCAATCCAGTTACCGAGTAAGCAAACCAGACATGCAAAATTACGCCCTGACTCTCGACAAGTTCATCGATCATGCTGCGAAGTGGCATGGCGCCCGCACCATCGCGACCGCCTCACGCGGGGCGATCGTCCACCGCACCGGCTATGCGGAGCTGCGGACGCGCAGCAACCTTCTGTCCGGCGCCCTGCTGGCGCTGGGGCTCGAGATTGGCGACCGCGTCGGTACGCTGGCCTGGAACACCCAGCATCACCTTGAGCTCTATTATGCGACGATGAATGCGGGCCTGGTCTGCCACACGCTCAATCCGCGGCTGACCCCGACGCATCTGGCGGCGATGATCAACGAGGCCGCGGACCGGCTGCTGGTGATCGCCGGCAGCCTGCTGCCGATGCTTCCCGAGCTGCTGCCGCTCTGCCCGAGTGTCGAGCGGGTGATCGTCCTTGACGAGGAGTCACCGATGGTAAGTTCCTTCGGCATCCCGGTCGAAGGGCTCGACGCGCTGGTCGAAGCGGAAGGCCGCGCGGTCGCCTGGGGCGGGTTCGACGAGCACAGCGCTGCAGGGCTGTGCTTCACCTCGGGTACGACGGGGAAGCCCAAGGGCGTCGAGTTCACCCACCGCTCCAACTATCATCACACGCTGATGTCGATCCAGCCGGACGCCTATTGCCTGTCGGCGAAGGACACGATCCTCGTCGCCATTCCGATGTTCCACGCCAATGCCTGGGGCTTCCCTTTCTCGGCGCCCGCAGTGGGGGCGAACCTGGTGCTGCCCGGCCGCGAGCTGGACGGCGCCAGCCTGGCCGCGCTGATCCGCGACGAGCAGGTCACCATCGCCGGCGGCGTGCAGACCGTATGGATCGGCCTGCTCGACCATCTCGATGCCACCGGGGAGGACGTGCCGAGCCTCGAGCGCGTGATCATCGGCGGATCGAAATGCCCCGATGCGCTGATCCAACGGATGGAAGAGCGTCTTGGCGCCCGCGTCCAGACGACCTGGGGGATGACCGAGATGTCGCCGCTGGGCACTGCCGATTCGCCGCAATTCCCGGCATCTGCTGAGCGATCCTCGGGGCGCCCGCCGATCGGGGTAGACCTGAAGCTCACCGATGCCGCGGGCGCCACGCTTGCCGAGCAGCGCGGGGTGATCGGGCACCTGAAGGTCAAGGGGCCGGCCATTATCGATCGCTATTTCAACGCGGCCGAGGATGCGCTGGACACGGAAGGCTATTTCGACACGGGCGATCTCGCGACGATCGATGCGGAGGGTTCGCTGACGATTTGCGGGCGCTCGAAGGACCTGATCAAGTCGGGGGGCGAATGGATCAATCCCGCCGAGATGGAAGCGATCATCGGCCGCGATCCGCGCGTCGGGCAGGTCGCGGTGATCGGCAAGCCGCATCCCAAATGGGGCGAGCGTCCGGTGCTGGTCGTCGAGCTGCGACAAAGCGAAACCGGCGAGGCGGAGGTCGGCGAGGCACGCGCGTTCGTCGAGGCGCTGCGCGGGAGAGTGGCGGACTGGTGGCTGCCCGACGAGGTGGTGCGGCTGCCGCAGATGCCGCTGGCCGCGACCGGCAAGATCGACAAGGTGCGGCTGCGCGCCGCCTATGCGCAAGGGGAGCTCGACCGCCATGTCGTTTCCATACGCTGAGACTGCGCCGGGTGCCGGCCAGCAGCCGGCGTCGGTGCCCGCTGCTGGTGCACGGATCACGCTGGCAATGCTATGCTTCGTCTACGTCCTGAACTTCCTCGACCGGCAGCTGATCTCGATCCTCGCCAAGCCGATCCAGGACAGCCTGCACATCAGCGATGGGCAGCTGGGGTTGTTGACTGGCTTCTATTTCGCGCTCTTCTATTGCCTGATCGCGATCCCGATCGGCTGGCTGGCCGATCGAACCAACCGCGTGACGGTGCTGTCGGTCGGCTGCGCGATATGGAGCGCGGCGACCGCGGCGTGCGGCATGGCGGGCAGCTTTGCCCAGCTGACCGCTGCGCGCATGCTGGTCGGCGTCGGCGAGGCGGGTGGCGTGCCGCCCTCCTATGCGATCATCTCCGACAGTTTCCCGCGCGAGCGGCGCACCACGGCGATGGCGATCTTCAACCTCGGGCCGCCGCTCGGCTCGGCGCTGGGCGTCGCGTTCGGTGCGTCGCTGGCGGCAGCGTTCGACTGGCGGATCCCCTTCTACATCATCGGCGCGATCGGCGTGATGACGGCGCTCGCCGTCCGCCTGACCGTGCGCGAGCCGGGGCGTGGAGAGCGCGATGGCCGGATGGGGCCGGGCTTCTTCGCCACCATCGCTCGCTTCTTCGGCAACCCGCTCCTGCTCACTGCTTCGCTGGCGAGCGGCGCGGGCAACTTTATCACCTATGGCCTGCTCAACTTCACCGTGCTGTTCCTCATGCGCGAAAAGGGCATGGCGCTGGGCGAGGTGGCGATCTGGTATGCGCTGGTGGTGGGCATCGGCATGGGTGCCGGCATCTATGCGTCGGGGCGGCTGGTCGACCGGTTCGCGGCGCGCAACAAGGCGGCCTATGCCACGGTCCCGGCGATCTCGCTGCTGCTCGCGCTGCCCTTCTTCCTCGGCTTTGCCTGGGCGCCGGGCTGGCGGCTCGCCCTGCTCTTTCTGTGCGTGCCGATGTTCATGAACTCGTTCTTCCTCTCCGCCACCGTCACCTTTGTGCAGGGCGAGGTACCGCCCGAAACGCGGGTGATCTCGGGGGCGCTGCTGCTGCTGGTGATGAACCTGATCGGCCTCGGCCTGGGGCCTACCTACGTAGGCATGGCGAGCGACTTCTTCCGGCCAGCCTACGGGGCCCATGCCCTGCAGATGGCCTATTTCACGCTCGCGCCGATGTATTTGATCGGAGCGGCGCTCTTTCTCTTCCTCGCCGGCCTGATCCGCCGAACCGAAAATCTCCACCAAGGAAGCCCGTCATGAAGCTCCGGTCGCACCCGATGATCCTTGCCCTATGGGCTGCCTTCGCCGGAGCGGGCGGTGCGCTGGCGCAATCGCCGGCCAATCCTCCCGTGGTGCACGCGCCCGCAGGCGAGCTGGAGGGGCTGCGCGAAGGAGACGCGAACGTCTTCCGCGCCATTCCCTATGCGCTGCCGCCAGTTGGAGAGCGCCGCTGGCGCCCGCCCGCGCCGATGCCGCACTGGAAGGGCGTGCGGGCCGCGCAGACAATGGGCGTGGCGTGCATGCAGCCGCCGATGTCCGCCGGCCCCTATGATCGCGGCAAGGTGCCGATGGCCGAGGATTGCCTGACGCTCGACGTCACCGCGCCCGCGAACGCGCGGGGCGCGCCGGTGATGGTCTGGATTCACGGCGGCACGCTGATCTGGGGATCGGGCCATTCCGAGATGTATGACGGGCGGGAGTTCGCCAAGCGCGGCGTCGTCCTCGTCTCGGTCAACTATCGCCTGGGTGTGCTCGGCTATCTGGCCCATCCCGAGCTGAGCAAGGAATCGCCCGACGGCGTCTCGGGCAATTACGGGCTGCTCGACCAGATACAGGCCCTGCACTGGGTGCGCGAGAACATCGCGGCGTTTGGCGGCGACCCGCGCAACGTCACGATCTTCGGCGAATCCGCCGGCGCGCTCAGCGTCGAATATCTGCTCGCCTCGCCGCGCGCGCGGGGCAGCTTCGACCGGGCGATCGTCGAGAGCGGATATCTGTTCACCATGCCCGAGCTTCGTAGCAAGCGCGGCGAGGAGTTCCCGGCGGAAGACATCGGCGCCTGGGTCGCTGGCAAGCTGCAGGCACCGAACCTGGCGGCGCTGCGGGCGATGGATGCGGGCAAGCTCGTCGAAGCGGCCGCCGCGACTGGGTACGTGCCCTATGGCACGATCGACGGGAAGATCCTCCCACGCCAGTTGGTCGATACCTTCGACCGCGGCGAGCAGGCGAAGGTGCCGCTGATCGCCGGATTCAACAGCGGCGAGATCCGTTCGCTCCGCTTCCTGGCCCCGCCGACTCCGCCGAGCCGCGAGGCCTATGCCGAGGGCATCCGGGCGCGCTACGGCGATCTCGCGGACGATTACCTCCGCCTCTATCCGGCAAGCGGCGACATCGAGCAGCGCGGCCTAGATAGCACGCGCGACGCCGTCTTCGGCTGGGCGGCCGAGCGGCTGGTGCGCAAGCAGGCGGCGCTCGGCCAGCCCGCCTTCCTCTACTATTTCAGCCATAGCTATCCGAGCGCCGATGCAGCCGGCCTTACCGGCTTCCACGCCAGCGAAGTGCCCTTCGTGTTCGGGACGATCAACGCCACGCCGCCCGCCTGGCCTGCGATCCCCGACACCGTGGCCGAGCACCGGCTCTCCGCCGCGATGCTCGACTATTGGACCAGCTTCGCGCGCGGCGGGAAACCTGTATCCGCGAATGGTCCCGCCTGGAGCAGCTTCGGCGCCGACAGCGCCTTCATGGGTTTCGTAGAGGCTCCCCGCGCCGCCACCGGGTTCATGCCGGGCATGTACGCGCTGCACGAGCAGCTGCTATGCCGGCGCCGGGCGGCCGGCACGCAAAGCTGGAACTGGCGGACCGGGAGCATCGCGCCCGTGCTGCCCGCTCCGGTGGCGGCGTGCTCCGCCCCCGCTCCCTCCAAGCAAGGCTCGTGATCATGGGGAATTCGGTCTTCGTTCGGCGCTTGGCCAGGAATGCGGCGGTGGCACTGTCGCTAACGCTGCCGTCGCTCGCCGCGGCCCAGGCGCCCGCCAGCACGTCCAGATGTGAGGCGCTCACCGGCTTCCGGCTGGCGGATACGACCGTCACCAGCGCCACGATGGTGCCGAAGGGCATGGCTGCGGCCGCGCTCAACTTGCCCGCCGTAGCCGATCTGCCGGCATTCTGCCGGGTAGTCGCGCATGTGCGGTCCGCCTCCGATTCCGATATCGGTGTCGAGATCTGGCTGCCGGCCGACGGATGGACGGGCATTTTCCACGGCAACGGCAATGGCGGCTTCGCTGGTACGCTGCAGGCCGGCTATGGCGGGATGCTGACCGGCCTGCGGCGCGGTTACGCGACGGCGACGACCGACACCGGAACGGCGCCCGCGACGGTGCTCGACGGCGACGCGCTGGTCGGCCATCCGCGCAAATGGAAGGATTGGGGCCGGCTCTCCACGCATGTGATGACGGTGACCGGCAAGGCCATCGCCAAGGCCTTTTACGGACGCGGCGCCAGGCGTTCCTATTACACCGGCTGCTCGACCGGTGGGCAGCAAGGACTGATCGAGGCGCTCCACTATCCGGCGGATTATGACGGCATCCTGGTCGGCGCGCCGGTCATCAACCGCACCTGGGGCCACGCCGTTGCGGTCTGGGACTACGCCGCCGCCAACCGGACGCCCGGCAGCCGCCTGTCGGACGCCAAGCTCGGCCTGCTCAACCGCGCCGCGATCGCCGAGTGCCGCCGCCAGGGCGCGGCGCTCGCCGGCGACTCCTTCATCGCCGATCCGTTCAGCTGCAACTTCGATCCCGCGGCGCTTACCTGCCGAGGCGCCGATGACGGCCAATGCCTGACCGCCGCCGAAGTCGCCACCGCCCGCGCCTTCTACGCCGGCCCGACCACGCGCGCCGGAAAGCCGGTCTTTTTCGGCTGGCTGCCGGGCAGCGAGGGGCCGGGGCGGTTCGGCTGGTCGTTCCTCCAGAGCGCGAACAACGGGCAACCGCAATTCGCCAGCCTGTTCAAATGGGTATTCGGCGCCTCTTGGGACTGGAGCGGCTTCAACCTGGACCGCGACATGCCGATCGTGGACGCCGCGCTCGGCGGCGAGGTCAACGATGCCACGCGCGGAGACCTGCGCGCCTTCCGGGCCCGTGGCGGCAAGCTCATCCTCTATCACGGCCTGGCGGACACGCTGGTCCCGCCCGGCCAGACGGTGGCGTTCTACAACCGGCGGGCGGGCCAGTTGGGCGGCGTGTCGCGGCTGCGTGATACTGCGCGGCTCTTCCTGGCGCCCGGCGTGATGCACTGTGGCGGCGGCACCGGCCCGGACTCGTTCAATTCGGCGTCCGCGGGCGTGCCGCCACCCCCTGAAGCCAGTGCGCAAGATGACCTGTTCCAGTCACTGATCGCATGGAGCGAACAGGGAAAGGCACCGGAGCGCGTCATCGCGACGAAGTTCGAGAGCGCGGATTCCAGGAGGATCGCCTTCCAGAGGCCGCTTTGTCCTTATCCGAAGCAGGCGATCTATCGCGGAAGCGGGGCGAAGGACGATCCCGACAATTTCTCGTGCGGGAGGATCGCACGCTGAGGCTGGCCGCCACGGACCCACAGGCGATATAGCGCGTTCAGCGCCTATATCCTGGTGGAGAGGCAGATTGGCGCGATATCATCCTGGTGCGGCACGGATTTTCGTGCCCCTGCACGGCATTCTTGCCGCCTTCCCACTCGCCTTCTTCGTCGCGGCCTTCTTCAGCGACTGGGCCTATGCCCGGAGCGCTAATATGCAATGGGCCAACTTCTCGGTCTGGCTCATCGCAGGCGGGGTCCTCATGGCGGTAGCGGCCGGCGTCGCCGGCATTGTCGACGCGCTCGTCCTCAAGAGCGCAGTGCGCCGTCGCTCCTCGCTGCACTCGATCCTAACCGTCGCGATGCTCGTCACCGCGATCGTCAACGGCTTCGTCCATAGCCGCGACGGCTGGACCTCGGTGGTCCCGACCGGAATCATCCTGTCCGCGATCACCGCACTACTCGTTCTGGTGACGAGCTGGATCGGTTACTCGGTTCGTTCGGAGACGCTGGCATGAAGACGCTGACCTTCCTGCCGGGCTCCGCCATCCTGCTCCTCGCCGCATGCAGCAGCGGCGGCGGCAATCCGGACGACCAGCTCGGGCCCAACCCTAAACTGCCGGCGATCAACCAGTATCTGGTCCCGCCCATGCACGTCGCCCATGTCGAGCCCTGGGCAAACGGCGCAAAGCCGACAGTCGCGCAGGGGCTGAAGATCGCCCCCTTCGCCGCCGACTTCCACAATGTCCGGCAAGTCTACACGCTGCCCAATGGCGATGTGCTCGCGGTCGAGGCCAAGGGCCCCGAGGAGCCGGTCAACCGGCCCAAGGACATCGTCGTGGGCTTCATCCAGGGCTTCGGCCATTCCAAGGTGAAGGCCGAGAGCCGCATCACCTTGCTGCGCGACGTGGATGGAGACGGCAAGCCCGAGCTGCGCTCCGTGCTGATCGACCACCTGAACGCGCCCTTCGGCGTCGCGCTGGTCGGCAGCGACCTCTACGTCGCCAATACCGACGCGATCCTCTGCTTTCCCTATCATACCGGCCAGACCCGGATCACCGCCAAGCCGACGCTGCTCACCGAACTTCCGGGCGGCCCGATCGACCATCACTGGACCAAGAGCCTGGTCGCGAGCCCCGACGGGTCCAAGCTCTATGTCGGCATCGGATCGAACAGCAACATCACCGAGAACGGCATCGAGGCCGAGCATGAGCGGGCGCGGATCTGGGAAGTCGATCGGCTGACCGGCGCGCACCGCCCCTATGCGACGGGCCTGCGCAATCCCAATGGCCTGTCCTTCGAGCCGACGACGGGGCAGCTCTGGACCGTCGTGAACGAACGCGACGAGCTCGGCCCCGACCTGGTGCCGGATTACATGACATCGGTGAAGGACGGCGCCTTCTATGGCTGGCCGTACAGCTATTATGGCCAGCACGTCGATCCGCGCGTGCGCCCGCAACGCCCCGATCTGGTCGTCAGCGCGATCGCGCCCGACTATGCGCTGAGCTCGCATGTCGCCCCGCTCGGCATGACCTTCACCGCGAACGCCACGGCGCTGCCGCCGCAATATCGCAGCGGCGCATTCGTCGGCGAGCATGGCAGCTGGAACCGCGGCCATCTCAATGGCTACAAGGTGGTCTATATCGCCTTTGCGGGCGGCCGGCCGGTCGGCAAGCCGATCGATGTCGTGACGGGCTTCATCAGCAAGAATGGCAAGGCGCAGGGCCGGCCCGTTGGCGTTGCCATCGACAGCAGAGGCGCGCTGCTGATCGCGGATGATGGCGGCAATGTCGTCTGGCGGGTGACCGGCGGCTAGGATTTTTTGCGCACCGGCGCAGCGACTGCGTTCGTGGAAGTGGCGGAGAGGGTGGGATTCGAACCCACGTTACGGTTACCCGTAAACCGCATTTCGAGTGCGGCGCATTCGACCACTCTGCCACCTCTCCGCGAGGCGATAACTGCGCGGAAGAACTCCGCGTCGGTCGCTGTGAGGGCGGGCCACTAGCGCAGCGTTTCGGATACTGCAAGCACGTCCTTGTACCTAGGCGCAGAGATATTAGATTGAACCCATGACTCAGACGCCCGGTGCCTCTCCCCCCTATGAACCCGGCGTTGCGATGCCGCCGGTCGCCACGGCACGCTTCGCGATCGGCGAGGTGGTGCGCCACCGCCAGTTCGAGTTCCGCGGGGTGGTGTTCGACGTCGATCCCGTCTTCGCCAACAGCGACGAATGGTATGAGGCGATCCCCGAGGACGTGCGTCCGCGCAAGGACCAGCCCTTCTACCATCTGCTCGCCGAGAACGACGAATCGAGCTACGTCGCTTATGTCAGCCAGCAGAATCTGGTGGCCGACGACAGCGAGGAGCCGGTGGATCACCCGGCGATTCGCGGACTTTTCGACGGCTATACGGCCGGCCGCTACACGCTGAAGCGCACGCACCGTCACTAAACTGCCCAATCCGGGCATTTATTGTTGACTTCGGCGACTCCCTCCCTTAGCTGCGCCCTTCCTCCTGCCGGGGTGTAACCTTGGCGGGCACAAGCATTTGAACCAGAGAAGAGACCCGATGTTCGCTATCGTGCGCACGGGCGGCAAGCAGTATCGCGTTGCCGCGGGAGACAAGATCGTAGTCGAGAAGCTCGACGGCGAGGCCGGTTCGACGGTCACGCTGGGCGACGTGCTTCTGGCGGGCGAAGGTGGTGACCTGCAGTCGACCGACGGCATCACCGTCTCGGCCGAGATCATTGCGCAGGCGAAGGGCGAGAAGGTCATTGTCTTCAAGAAGCGCCGCCGGCACAATTATCGCCGCAAGAACGGCCATCGCCAGAACCACACCATCCTGAAGATCACCGCCATCGGTGCGCAGGAAGAGAAGAAGAAGGCCGCGCCGAAGGCGAAGAAGGCCGCCGCTCCTGCCGAGGCTGAAGCCCCGGCCGCTGAAGCGTAAGCAGAGATACGAGGAGTATAGACCATGGCACACAAGAAGGCAGGCGGTTCCTCCCGCAACGGCCGCGACTCCGCAGGCCGCCGTCTCGGCGTGAAGAAGTTCGGCAGCGAAGCAGTCGTCGCCGGCAACATCATCGTGCGCCAGCGCGGCACCAAGATTTATCCGGGCGTGAACGTGGGCATGGGCAAGGACCATACCCTTTTCGCGCTCGTGGACGGCCGCGTGGCGTTCAAGGAAGGCAAGCTCGGCCGCAAGTTCTGCTCGGTAGAGATGATTGCGGAAGCTGCCGAATAACATCGGGTGACCGGCCGGGTTGCCCACCAGGGTGACCCGGGTTCGGCGAACGAACCAGCTGAAAAGGGAGACGGGTCACCCCGGCTCCCTTTTTTATTTCCTCCCTGACACCACGGCGCAACAACCTCGTCACACTAGCGTGGCGTGGGGCGTCGCAGGACCGAGGAGATGGTCATGTTCGTGCGAACGCAGAGACTGACATTGCGGCCCGGCTGGCCCGAGGACGCCCCTGCCCTGGCCCAGGCGATCGGGCATGAGACCGTGGTGCGCAACCTGTCGCGCGCGCCCTGGCCCTATCCGATCGAAGCGGCCGAAACCTTCCTGAGCTGCTTCGGCGATGCGCTGGAGCCTAAGTTCCTGGTGTTCGAGCACCAGGGCGGTGCTGTGCGCCTGATCGGCGGCACCGGGCTGAGCGTGTGGAAGGACGAGCCCAACGAGTTCGGCTATTGGTACACGCCCGATGCCTGGGGCCGCGGCTTCGCGACCGAGGCGGGGCGCGCCGTGCTGCAGGCCGCCCGCGCGCGCGGCATCCGCCGGGTGACCGCGGGCCACTTCATCGACAATCCTGCCTCAGGCAAGGTGCTGCGCAAGCTCGGCTTCCGCCCGACCGGCCAGCTGATCACGATGTATTCGCGCGGCCGCGGCTGCGAGGCGGCCACCGCCCGCTACGAGATCGACCTTTCGGAGGGCGATTGTGGCGGCGGCGATGCCGACGACCGAATGGCGGCGTGACGCCCGTCCCTCCGCTCGTGCGGGAGGGACGGCGCATGTCTTTGCTTTCGCCTTGGGAAATCATGGCCTAAGCCGTGGGTTTCCGGGGGCAATGAAGCACAAGATGACCGTCGCAAAACGCAAACGCCTATCACCCGAGGAATCGCGCGATGCCGCGCTGGAAGCGGCACGCGAGCTGCTGCTCGAGGCCGGGCCGCAGGCCGTGACGCTGAAGGCGGTGGCGGCGAAGATCGGGCGGACGCACGCCAATCTCCTCCACCATTTCGGATCGGCCGCCGGGCTGCAAAAGGCGCTGGCCGCCAATATCGCCGACGGCGTGACCGACAAGATCGGCGCCGCCGTGCAGCGTGCCCGCGCAGGTGCCGACCATGACGACCGCGAGGTGGTCGACATGACCTTCGACGCCTTTGGCAAGGGCGGCGCCGGCGCGCTGGCGAGCTGGATGATCCTGACCGGCAACCAGGACGCGCTCGACCCCATTCTCGAGGCGATCCACCGGCTGATGGACCAGCTGGCCGAAGGGCATGACGACAAGACGCACTCGCTGCACGAGGAAACGCTGCAACTCGTGCTGATGGCGCTCGGCGACGCGCTGCTCGGCGCGCCGATGGCACGGGCGCTCGGGCTGCCGCGCGAAAAGGCGCGCGAGATGGCGGCGGCACAGCTTGCCCATACGATGAGCGAGCATCACGGCGAAGGAACCGCAAAATGATCTTCTCGCTGGCGCTGTTGCTGACCGCCGTGCCGGACAAGTGCAGCCTCTCCGCGCAATGGGGCGACAAGCTGCCGAAGAAGGGCGCCAGCGCGCATGAGGTCCGCGACCAGGGCGGCACCGCGCTGTGGGACTTCATCCGCGCCGACGACACGGCGCTCGAGGACTTCGCCGGCGGCGCCGGGCGCGACACGCCGCACCGGCCGATCATCCTCTACGCCGCCGGCACCGATTGCACGGTGGTGGAGCGTTATGCCGGGATTATCGAGGCATCGGCCAATTGCGCGCCGGACTGGTGCGTGGTGAGCTACAAGCCCGCCCCGCCGCTGGCGGTCCCGCCTACCCGCCCGGCGCAACGCTGAGCCGCGCCGTCCGTTAAGGACGGATGGCACGCCGGATCCTCTTCATCCAGGGCGCCGGCAAGGGCGCGCATGACGACTGGGACGCCAGGCTGGTCGCCAGCCTGTCGGCCGAACTGGACACACCGGTCCGCTATCCACGCATGCCGGACGAGGCCGAGCCGCGCTTTGTGGCGTGGAGGGCAGCACTGATCGGCGAGATGGCGGTGCTGGCGGACGGCGACCTGCTCATCGGGCATTCGGTCGGCGGAACGATGTTGCTGCACGTGCTGGCGGAGATGGACCCCGGATTTCGGCCGGGCGCGCTGGTGCTGCTCGCGCCGCCTTTCGTCGGCGAAGGCGGGTGGGAGAGCGAGGATGTGCCGGCACGAACGCACTTTCCCTTGCCAGCCGGCATGCCAGCGCTGCTGTTCCATGGGACCGCGGACGAGACGGTGCCACCTTCGCATGCCGCGCTCCATGCGGCGGCGATCCCGCAGCTCGACGTGCACCTATTGCAGGGCCGGGATCATCAGCTGGGCAATGATCTGCGCGACGTAGCGGCGGCGATCCGGGAATTGCACTAGGCTACACCGCCGCAGCCCTGCCCGCGCGGCGCGCTTCCTGCCCCATCGCTTCCTCCACCGCCGCTTCCAGCCCGGCGATGGTAAAGGGTTTGCGCAGTACGGTGCGGCCCTGGAAGATCGCGGCATCGGCCTCGCCGGCGAAGCCGGTGACGAACAGCACCGCTACTCCATCGATCCGTCCATTCAGCGCCGCGATCATCTCGGGGCCGGTCTGGCCCGGCATCAGCACGTCGGACACGATCAGGTCGAGCGACGGCATCGCGGCGATCGCGGCGGGCGCTGCCAGCGGATCCTCGCAGCCGGTGGCGCGGTGGCCTAGCTCCTGAAGCGCGCCCAAGCTGAGCGCCAGCACGCGGGGATCGTCCTCGACCACCAGGATCTCGAGCGCGCGGTCGCTCGGCACCGAGGCCCGCTCGGCGGCAGGGGCCGCTTCCGCCACCGCCTCGCCGATGTAGCGTGGCATGTAGAGCGTGACGCGCGTGCCCTGACCCGGCACGGTATCGATGCCGATCTCGCCGCCCGACTGGCGGACGAAGCCGAAGATCTGGCTGAGCCCGAGGCCGGTGCCCTGGCCGACCGGCTTGGTGGTGAAGAAGGGCTCGAACACGCGCTCGAGCACGTCGGGCGTCATGCCCATGCCGGTGTCGCCGACCTCGATCGTGACATAGTCGCCGGCCAGGCTCTCTCCGATCTGGTTCTCGGCAAGCGAGGTACCACCGGTGACGATGCGCAGCGTGCCCTGCCCCTCCATCGCATCGCGGGCATTCACCGCCAAGTTGAGCAGCGCATTCTCGAGCTGGTGGCGATCGACCCAGATCCGCCAGCCCTTGCCGGCATCCCGCGTCTCGACCGCGACGCCGTCGCCCAGCGTGCGGTCGAGCAGGTCTTCCATGCCCTCGATCAGTGCCCCCGCCTCGACGGCTTCGGGAAGCAGCGGCTCGGCACGGGAAAAGGCGAGCAGGCGGCGAGTGAGCGCGGCAGCGCGATTGGCGCCCTCCATCGCATTCTCGATATGGCGCTGGGCATCGGGGCCGCCGGTGTGGAGGTGGCGCTTGGCTAGCTCCAAACCTCCCAGAACGACGGCGAGCATGTTGTTGAAATCATGCGCGATCCCACCAGTCAGCTGGCCGACCGCCTCCATCTTCTGCGCCTGGCGGAGCTGCTCCTGCGCCGCCTCGCGCTCGCCCGCCTCGGCGCGGAGTTGCTCGGTCGCCTCGGCGACGGCCTGCTGCAGTTCGACGGCGCGCTCGCGCTCGGCATCGGCATTGGCATCGGCGACCGCGCGCTCGCTCAGCGCCTCGATCGCCAGCCAGCCGAGCAGCACCGCGCCGAGCACGATCAGGATGCCGAACGCCGTGAGGACCCGCGATGCAAGCCCCGAATTGGCGATCAGCGCCGAGGCCGCCCGGGTGCGGTCCTGGAGAAGCACGCGCTCGGAATCGACGATCTGGTCGAGCAACGCCTCGAGCTTGCTGCGTGCCGGGCTCTGGCGGACCTGATAATAGCTGCCCCAGGCATCGCGGTCGCGCTTGAACGCCGAATAGAGCGCGGTGGTGGCGAGCTCCTTGCCGCGGGCATCGAAGGCACGCTTGAGCTCGGCGAGCCGCTCGACCTGGGCGGGATTGTCCGCAGTCGCCTGGCGCAGCCGCTCGAGCTGCTCGCCGGCGCGGTCCCACTGCTCGCTATATTGCCGGCCGAGCTTCTTGTCGGCGCTGACGACATAGCGACCCAGCGCCGCCTCCGCCTCGGCGATCGCGCCGGAGAGCTGGTTGGCGCGCATGATCACTTCGAAGGTGTGCTGCTGGAGCGAGATCGCCCGGTCGCGCTCGGCGTCGGTGCGCTGCTGGATGAGCGCCACCGCGGCGAGCACGGCGATGCCGAGCAGCGCCAGCGCGCCGAGCAGCATGAAACGCCAGTTGCTCGCCCGGACAACCCGATCCAGGGCAGTGTTGCTCTCGCTCATTCCGCCGACGGTTTTAATCGAGCCGAACGATCGTGGGAAGCATCCTCAGCCGATCACGCCCACTGCCTGGCCCGCCGCCTTGAACATGCCCAGCACGGTCTGGATCTGCTCGGGCGTGTGCTCGGCGCAGAGCGAGCAGCGCAGCAGGAAGGTGCCGGCCGGCGTCGCGGGCGGGCGGGCGAGGTTCACATAGAGACCGCCATCGAGCAGCGCCTGCCACATCATCGCGCCCTGCACCTGATCCTCGAGGATCACCGCGATGATCGCCGAATCGGGGTTCTCGGTGCCGAGCTTGAAGCCCATTTCCTTGAGCCCGCCATGCAGCGTGCGGGCATTTTCCCACAGATGCTGGCGCTTGTTGTGCGCATGCATCAGCTTGCGGATCGACATCGCCGCGGTGGCGACCACCGAAGGCGGCAGCGACGCAGTGAAGATGTACGGGCGGCAGGCGAGGCGGATCGCCTCGAACTTCGGGTGGTTCGACACGCAGAAGCCGCCGACGGTGCCGACCGACTTGGAGAAGGTGCCGACGACGAAATCGACCTGGCCCTCGAGCCCCTGCTCCTCATAAACGCCGCGGCCATTGGGGCCGAAAAAGCCCATCGAGTGCGCCTCGTCCGACAGCACCATCGCGCCGTGCTTCTTGGCGACTTCGACCATTTCCTTGAGCGGCGCGATGTCGCCGAGCATCGAATAGACGCCCTCGAGCACGACCAGCTTGCCGGCTTCCTTGGGCAGGCGGCCAAGGCGCTTGTCGAGATCCTCGACGCTGTTGTGGCGGAAGCGGACGATCTCGGCATTGCCCTGCTTGCAGCCGTCATAGATCGACGCGTGGCTGTCCGCGTCGAGGATGACATACTCGCCCTTGCCCACCAAAGTGGAGATCATGCCGAGATTGGCCATGTAGCCGGTCGAGAAGACGATCGCGCCCGAGACGCCGTAGAAATCGCGCAGCGCCTGCTCGACTTCCATGTGATCGTGGAAGGTGCCGTTGAGCATGCGGCTGCCGTTGGTGCCCGAGCCGAACTTGTCGAGCGCGTCCTTGCCGGCCTGGATGACGTCCGGATCGAAGGTCATGCCCATGTAGTTGTAGGTGCCGAGCAGGATCGTGTCCTTGCCCTTGATCACCGCCTGGGTGGGCGACTTCACCTGCTCCATCACCACCGCATAGGGATCGGTGACGCCGCTGGCGAGCAGCCGCTCGCGCTCGTTGATCAGCGCATCGAACTTCGACATCAGGTCGGTTTCGGGCGCCACATCGGCCGGGTTGGCGGGCAGCGCGTCGGGCGTGTTCAGTCCGTCGGTCACCGCTGTTAGCCCTTGAGCTTCTGCACGGCATCGACCAGCTGGCCGATATTCTCGATCTCGGCCTGCATGTTCATCGTGATGATGATGTCGAACTCGTCCTCAATCGCCGCGACGAAATCCATCACGGTCAGGCTGTCCCACTCCAGGTCGCCGGCGAAGGTGGTGCTGTCGGTCAGCGCGACGCCCTTCTTGTTGAAAGGCTCGATCTGGGCGGTGACGGTCTCGAAGACGGAAGCGCGGTCGGTCATGGGGTCCCTCTAGTGATATCGTTTCCCAGTGCCAAGCGATTGCGGCGGAAAGGGGCCGCCGACGGGGCAAGCGCGGCGGCAAAGTGAAGGGAGTCGAGGCAAATCGTTTCACTTTGTTTTGGAGCGATCGGGGGCGGCGCAGAGGCGCATTTTCTGGAACGGCGGGGCCCGGACCCGGTCATGGGCCAAGGAAACCAGACGAAATCCTACATTGCAAGCAACTTCCCCTCTCCCCCTCGGGGAGAGGGTGGCCGAGCGTAGCGAGGTCGGGAGAGGGGCAATCCGGAACCTTTCCCCTGCCCCTCTCCCTCCCACTCGGCTTTGCCGAGCGGGCCCCTCCCTCTCCCCGATGGGGAGAGGGGTTTGGTTTGCAGCCCATTCCCCGCTAGAGGCTCGCGATGCTTCGCCTTTCCGGACTCTATCTGCCGCTCGACCATGCGCCCGAGGCCCTGCCCGCGGCGATCGCCACGCGGCTGGGCATCGAACCTGCCGAACTGAAGGGCCATAGCGTCTATCGCCGCGGCAACGACGCGCGCCGGCGCAACGCGATCCAGCTGGTCTACACCGTCGATGTCGAACTGGCCGACGAGGCCGCGGTGCTGGCGCGCTTTCCGGACGACAAGGACCTGCGCCCGACACCGGACATGCGCTACAACTTCCCGGTGATGGCACCCGCCGGCTGGAGCGGCGTGCGCCCGGTGGTGATCGGCGCGGGGCCGTGCGGGCTGTTCGCCGGGCTGATCCTGGCGCAAATGGGATTCCGGCCGATCATCCTCGACCGCGGCAAGGTGGTGCGCCAGCGGACCAAGGACACCTGGGGCCTGTGGCGGCGCGGCGAGCTCAACCCTGACAGCAACGTCCAGTTCGGCGAGGGCGGCGCCGGCACCTTTTCCGACGGCAAGCTCTATTGCCGGGTGAAGGACCCGCGCTTCCTCGGCCGCAAGGTGCTCGAGGAGTTCGTGAAGGCCGGCGCGCCCGACGACATCCTGTGGGAAGCGCATCCGCATATCGGCACCTTCCGGCTGGTCACGATGGTCGAAAGCATGCGCCGGACGATCGAGGCGCTCGGCGGCGAATATCGCTGGGAGACGCGGGTCGACGATCTCGAGCTCGAGCGGCTGCCCGACGGCAACCAGCGGATGCGCGGCCTGCACCTGCACGATCTTGCGGCGGGCGAGAGCAGCTTCCTCGAGGCCGATCATGTCGTGCTCGCCGTAGGGCACAGCGCGCGGCCGACCTTCGAGATGCTCCACCGCCGCGGCGTGCACATCGAAGCCAAGCCCTTCGCGATCGGGGTGCGGATCGAGCATCCGCAGAGCTGGATCGACCGGGCGCGCTTCGGCCAGTGCGCCGGGCATCCGGACCTGGGCGCGGCGGCGTACAGCCTGGTCCATCACGCCTCGAACGGGCGCAGCGTCTACAGCTTCTGCATGTGCCCAGGCGGACGCGTGGTGGCGGCGACCAGCGAGGAAGGCCGCGTCGTCACCAACGGGATGAGCCAATATTCGCGCGCCGAGTTCAATGCGAATTCGGGACTGGTGGTGGCGATCGATCCGGCGAAGGACTTTCCGGGCGGGCCGCTCGCCGGGATCGAGCTGCAACGGCACTGGGAGGACATGGCGTTCCTCGCCGGCGGCTCCAACTATCATGCGCCCGGGCAGCTGGTCGGCGACCTGCTCGCGGGGCGCGCCTCGACTGCGCTGGGCGAAGTCATCCCGTCGTACAAGCCGGGGGTGAAGATGACCGACCTGGCCGAATGCCTGCCCGGCTTCGTGATCGAGGCGTTCCGCGAGGCGCTGCCGGTGTTCGGGCGGCAGATCGCGAACTACGACCATCACGATGCGATCATGACGGGCGTGGAGACGCGGACCTCCTCGCCGGTGCGGATCACGCGGGGGAAGGATCACCAGAGCCTGAACGTCGCGCAGCTGTTCCCGGCCGGCGAAGGCGCGGGCTATGCGGGCGGGATCCTCTCCGCCGCGATCGACGGGATCAAGGCCGCCGAGGCGGTGGCGCGGAGCTTGGTGGGGAGCTAACTCCCTCTACCGCTTCGCGGGAGAGGGATTTGCAGGCCGCCGATGCGCCGCGAGGCAGGTCACCACGCTCGCCACCACCAGCGCGAACGCCGCCGCTTCGAGTAGCGTCGGGCCCCTGCCCTCCCAGGCGAAGGCGTAGAGCAGCGCGAACAGTGTCTCGAAGGTGATCATCTGCCCGGCGAGCGTAAGCGGCAACAGGCGGCTCATCCGGTTCCACAGCGCGTTGCCGATCACCGAGGCGAACAGCGCGACGCCGATCGAGACCGCGGCGAACAGCGCCCAGTCCATGGGCCCGTGGTGCGCGGTGCCGAGCAGCAGCGCGAGCGGGATCAGCGCGAGGCTCTGCGCCCCGGTGACGATGCCGATCAACAGGCTCCAGTCATGCGCGGAGATGGCCCTGACCCGGGCGAGCATATGGCTGTTGCCGATCGCGAAGGCTCCCCAGGACGCGAGCGCGCCAAGCGCGCAGGCGAAGCCCGCGAGCTGGGCAGCCACCGGGCGCGTCGAGGGCAGGAACAGCGCCTGGCCGCCAATGCACGCCGCGCCGGCCGCGCAGAGCAGTAGCGAAGGCGCGAGCCGGGCGAGCGGCACCGCCCCCTGGGCGCGGCTGCCGGCGATGGTCACCAGCACGGGGAGGAAGCCGATCACCAGCGAGGTCATCGCCGCGCCGCCGAGCTGCACCGCGCTGGCGAGCAGAACATAATAGAGCGTGTTGCCGGCGAGCCCGAGCCAGAGCAGCGCGCGCCATTCGGCGGCGTGGAGGTGCGCGAAGACGCGGCGCCAGCGCGGCGCGAGCAGTGCGGCGGAGAGCAGGCCATAAGCGAGGTAGCGGCCGATGGTCAGCTCGAGCGGACTAAAGGCGCGGGCGAACTCGGGCGCGAGGAACACCAGGCCCCAGAGCGCACCGGCAGCGGCGCCGCACAGGACGCCCAGCGCCAGCGATCGGCGGTCCTGCGGCATGTCATTCCCCTTCCACGGCGGGGAATATCATCACTTATGCGAGCCAGGCGCTCTTGATTGGCAGGCCGAATGCAACAAAAACCCGGCGCATGCCCGATCCGCTCAACAAAGCCCCGCGCGACCTCGACCGCTTCGACCGCGCGATCCTGCGACTCGTGCAGGCGGACAACAAGCTGCCGCAGCGAAAGATCGGCGAGGCGGTGAGCCTTTCGGCGGCGGCAGTGCAAAGGCGGATCGCCGCGATCGAGGCGTCGGGCGTGATCGCGCGCAACGTGGCGATCGTCGATCCCGACGCGGTGCCGCTTACCATCACCTCGATCGTCGAGGTGCAATTGATCGACGAGCGCGCGCCGACGGTGGAGCAGGCGCGGCAGCTGTTCCTCGACACCGCCGAGGTGCAGCAATGCTATTACGTTACCGGCGGCGTGAGCTTCATGCTGGTGATCGTCACCTCGGACATGCGGGCCTATTCGGCGCTGACCAAGCGGCTGTTCTCGGAGAATGCGTTTATCGCCAGCTATCGCTCGCTGATCGCGCTCGACCGGGTGAAGGCGGGGACCGACGTCATCATCCCCTAGGCTGCCTCGCGCGCGCCTCCACCCAGCGCGACCGCGTCGATCCAGCAATCGACCTGGCCGGCAATCTTGCGGAGCAGGCCGGCATGGAGATGGGTGACGTCGGCCATCTCGTCCGCGCCGGCGATATCGGCGATGTCGAGTATCCAGAGACGCTCGGGATTCTCGCGCGCGGCCTGGCGCCAGATCGCGTTGAGGCGACGACAGCGCTCGGGCGTGAGGTTGAGGCCGGCGCGGTACTTGTCCGCCGGCGCGTCCTCGGGCGGGAGGACGACGAGCATGCGGCGATCCTGCTCGAGCAGCATGATCAGCGTGCGGACGACGCAGGTCTGGTAGAGGCCGATATCGACCAGCGGCCAGCGCTCGCCCCAGCGATTGTCGAGATAATCGACCGCGGCGCCATAGACGAGGAAGGGCGGGAAGCTTTGGTCCTGCCAGCTGCCATCGTCCATCATCCGCATCGCGAAGACGCGCGGATGGTGATCGAACTCGATCGCGGGACGGAAACGGCTGAAATGCGCGATGCCGCCGGACTGGCAGTCGAACAGGATGCGGATCGCCGGATCGGGCATCAACTGCGGCGCCTGCTCGGCGAGGATCGTGGCGCGGACCGCGGGATCGTTGAAATCGCTGTCGGCGATCCAGTCGGGATCGGTGCGGTCGAAATCCCAGCTGCCGGTGTCGATATCCGGCCACTTCTCACGGACCTTGGACAGCGCATACGCTTCCACGCCCATGTGCATGATCCGGCACGAGAAAGTGAAATGGACGAAGCGCCCGGCGGCACGATCGACCATGACGAAGCCGACCAGGCCGTGGCGGCCATAGGCGTCCCAGGCGAAGATCGACCAGCTGTCATAGGCGACGACATCGATGATGTCGGCCTCGAGCTGCGCCTGCTCGACGCGCGAGCCGGTATAGTTGAGCTGGTTCGAGCGGTTGACCAAGTCGGCGATGCGCGGCGCGAAGTCGAGATTGTCCATGAGATAGGGCGCGGTGGCGTGGATCCCGCAGCTGCGCAGGAAATCATGATTGGACAGCGCGGGCAGCGCGGCGCGATCGGCCTTGCGGCGCTCGAGCATGCGGTAGCGCTCGACGCGGCTCTTGCCCGGCGGAGTGGTCGCGAGCAGGCCGGCGAGATGGTCGTCGGCGCCCGGCTGCGTGATGTCGAGCAGCTGGAGGTCGGGGATCGCGTGGGCGACTTCGCGCAGGTTGAGCGGGTTGTCGTCGACGAAGAGGACGTCGGGCGCGCGCAGCTGCATGTCCGCGAGGATCGCACGGATCGCCTCGGGCTTGGGGGTGAAGGCGATGTGGGGGAAGACGAACGCGTCCCACAGGCCGAGCTCGGTCAGCTTCGCCTGGGCGGTGGCCCGATCGTTCTTCGAGCAGATCGAGGAGACGATCCCGCGCGCGTTGAAGGCGCGGACCAGCTCGGCGCGGTGCTGGTGGAGCTGCACGGCATCGCCATCGGCGAGCGTGCCGGCCCAGAGCGTGTCGTCGAGGTCCCAGATGATGAGCTTGAGCATGCGCGTCCTCAGCGCATGCGCGATGCGTGCGTCTCCTTCCCTTTTAGGACGCAAATGGACGGAGCGGTCGTCGGACCGCTCCGTCCGCTTCGCGGCTTATTGCGGTGGCTGTACGGGCGCTGTGAAGCTGCCGTTGTTGGGCGCTGCATAGTTCGGGTTGCCGTCAAGCTGATTGTTGCCCGAGCTGTAGAGGGCCGAGCTGCCGCCGACTCCCAGCCCATTGCCCGAAATGGTGGTGGTGCCGACAAGGACAGTCGAGCTGAAGCCGCTCGAAACGATACCGGTGCCACTGTTGCTGTTCACGCTCGATCCGCTGATGATCATCGTCGAGAAGGTGCCCGTGCCGTTCGAGACGATACCGGAATTGTTGCCGGAGAATATACTGCTCGTGATGTTGACGTTGATGCCCGAGGCCGCAGTGGACGAGCCCGTGTCGAGCATCAGCCCGGCATTTGTATTGGCGTTCGAATTGAGATTGCGGAACGAAGCGCGGACTGCCCCGCCGCCGCTCGGCTGGATGACGACGCCACCGCCCGTGCCCGTGGTGCCGTTCCCCGTTGTCGTGACGCCGTTTACCTGAAGCTGCGCGGCTGTGGTCGGCGCGAAGCGGATACCCGTTGCGCTGCCGCTGTTGAAGCCGAAGATCGCCACATCCTCGACCACCAGTGAGGCGCCCGAAACAAAGTTGATGCCCACCAGGCCCGTGCCGAACCCGTTGATCTCCAGCCCGCGCAGAAACACGCGCGCAGTACCCGCGCCACCATCGTTGATGTTGATGCCGTTGGTTCCAGAGGCAAGGACGCCGCCGACCACGCCGTCGCAGAGAATCGTAATCGACTTGGTGATGGTCAGGGTACCAAAGCCACCCGAATCCAGGCAGTTGATCTCGCCCCCGGTCGCCGTCTTCGAAATTGCGCCCGCAAACGTCTTGCACGGCGCAGTCCGGCTGCAGGGATTGGCGTCGTCGCCAACTCCGGACACCCAGGTCCTGCTAGCCTGCGCCTGCGCTGCCGTACTCCCCAGCCCACCAATAGCAAGAAAACCACATGCAACAATAACTTGCGATGAATTTTTCATGACATCCCCCGAGTCGTCCAATCGACAAGGCGAATATTATCATGAACAGTAGCTATTCCTGAAATGAACTGAAATGGATATATAACTATCTATAGCCTTACTTCACTTCCCGTGCGCCGAAACTATAGAAGCCCCTGCGCGCGATACCAGGCGGCGGTGGCCGCGAGGCCGGCATCGGTTTCGACCTGGGGCGTCCAGAGATTGGCGGGCGGGCGCCTGGTGGAATCGATCACCCAGTCCTGGTGGCAGAAATAGGCGACGCGGTCGGGCGTGAGCTTGGCGTTCTTGCCGCGGACCAGCCGATCGAGATGCGCGCCGGCCATCAGCAGCGGGCGCGGGAGCGCAAAGCTGGCGACGCGCTTGCCGAGCGCCGCGCCGATCGCCTCGGCGAACTGCTTGTGACTCCAGCCGCCCGCCGTGCCGTCGTCAGCGTCGAGGATCTGGTTGCAGCCATCGGTGGTGGCGAGCGCGAGCAGGAGCCGGCCGAGATCGCCGACCTCGATCAGCGAGATGCGGCCGCCGCGCGGCATCAGCGCGAGGCCCTTTTTCGCCAGCTTGAACAGCTCGAGCATCTCGAGGTCGCCGGGGCCGTAGATCGCCGGCGGGCGGACCATCGCCCAGTCGAGCCCCGAGGCCATCACGAGCTTGTCGCCCTCGGCCTTGGACCAGCCATAGGCGGAGAGTTCGGGCTCGCGGGCCGCGAGCGAGGAGACATGGACGAAGCGGCGCACGCCCTTCGCCTTGGCGGCCTCCAGCATGTTGCGCGTGCCGTCGATATTGCCGGCGGCAAAGCCGGCCTTGTCAGGCGCGTTGACCACGCCGGCGACGTGGATCACCGCATCGGCACCTTCGCACAGCTCGGCGAGCGCCTGGGTGTTGTTCAAGTCGCCCTGCACCCAGGTGATGTTCGCCCGCTCGGCCTGCGGGCGGCGCGTGAGCGCGCGGACCTGGTGACCCGCCTCGAGCGCGAGGGCGATCAGGCGGGTGCCGACAAAGCCGGTGCCGCCGGTTAGCGCGATCGTCGCCATCAGCCGACCTCCCCTCTTCTTTCCCCGGCGGAGGCCGAGGCCCAGACTTTCAGTCTGGGACGCTGAGGCTGGGCCACGGCCTTCGCCGGGGAAAAGGAAACAGAAAGGGAAGCGGCCATTACAGCAGCGCCATATGGCTGCGGTGGACGAGTGTCGAGCGCGGGGCGTAGCCGAGCAGCTCCGCCTGCTCCTCGCCCCGGCGACCAAGGATGCGGGCGGCGTCTTCCGCGGGATATTCGGCGAGGCCGCGGGCGAGCGGCTTGCCGTCCGGCCCGGCGATCACGACCAGGTCGCCGCGGGCGAACTCGCCCTCGACGCGAGTAGCGCCGGCGGCGAGCAGGCTGCGGCCCTGCCCCAGCGCCCTGGCCGCGCCGGCATCGACATGGATCGTGCCGTGCGCGGTGATGCCGCCGGCCAGCCAAGCCTTGCGGGCGGGGGCGGACTTCTCCGCCACGAACAGCGTGTTACGCGCTTCGGCGGCAAGCGGATGCGCGACCCGGCCCGAGGCGATGGCGAGATGCGCGCCCGCGGCATTGGCGATGCGCGCGGCGGCGATCTTCGAGACCATACCGCCCGAGCCCATGCCGGAGGCGCTGCCCTTGTCGGCCATCGCCTCGATCGCGCCGTCGATCCGCTCGACCCTGGCGATGTGCTGCGCGCCGGGAAGCGCGGGGTTGCGGTCGTACAGCCCGTCGATATCGGAGAGCAGGACGACGCCCCCCGCCCCCGCCGCCTGGGCGACGCGCGCGGCGAGGCGGTCGTTGTCGCCGAAGCGGATTTCCTCGGTGGCGACGCTGTCGTTCTCGTTGAGCACCGGCACGACGCCGAGGCCGAGCAGCCGATCGAGCGTGGCGGCGGCGTTGAGGTAACGGCGGCGGTCTTCGAGGTCACCGAGCGTGACGAGCATCTGTGCGGCGGTGAGGCCGTTGGCACCGAGGACATCGGCCCAGACGCGGCTCAGCTCGATCTGGCCGGTAGCAGCGGCTGCCTGCGCATCCTCCAGGCTGGCACGGCCGCCCTTGGCGAGCTTGAGCCGGCGGGCCCCCAGCGCGATCGCGCCCGAGGAGACCACCGCGACCTGCTGCCCCTCGCGCACCCGCGCGGCGATATCGGCGGCGATGCCCTCCAGCCAGCCACGGCGCACGCTGCCGTCCGGATCGACCAGCAGGGCCGAACCGATCTTGACGACGATGCGCGGGCAGGATGCGGGCGGGAAGAGCGACATCAGGAGGCGTTAGCGCGGGATAGCGAGAGCGCCAACGCGGATATGCTTGGGGCGCCGCAAAGCGCTGCTAAATCACCAGCCATGCGGTGGGCGAGCTGGGTGAGAGCCAGCGTGCAGGTCCGCCAAATGATTTGCCCAAGTCGGATCAAGCTGGGTCCGGAGGCAATTGCACAGCCGCCGGGCGAGCGCAGTATCCGATCCTCCCCCGGAGGAGGAGGAGGGGGACCAGCCGCAGGCTGGTTGAGGGGGTTTGCCGTGGAGGTCACCGGCCCGCTAGGAACGATCAAACTTGCGAAGCGACTGCGGCACGAGATGTCGCTGCCGGAAGCCTTACTCTGGCGCGAGCGGGCGCTTCGATTGCCGGCGCGAGGAGTTCTTGAGGATATGGCGCGGTCACGCGCCACATCGTCGAGTTCGCTCGCGGCTAGCCCCCTCCACCGCCTTCGGCGGTCCCCCTCCCCCTCCGGGAGAGGATTTTCAGGTCAGACCGGCGACCACTCTATCGCTTCCTCGCCCTCGTCGTCCTCGTCGACCTTGCCGTGGTCACTGCCGATCGCTTCGAGCAGCTGGTCGAGCACCCAGTCGACGCCGACGCCGCTGGCGCCCGAAATCGGAATCACGGGATGTCCGCTGGCTTCCTCGAGCTCGGCGGAGAGCGCCGCGATCAGCTCGTCGTCGAGCGTGTCGATCTTGTTGAGCGCGACGATCACCGGCTTGTCGGTGAGGCCAGCGCCGTAATTCTCGAGCTCGGACTGCACGATGCGGTAGCTCTCGGCCACGTCGGCATCGTTGGCGTCGACCAGGTGGAGCAGCACGCGGCAGCGCTCGATATGGCCGAGGAACCGGTCGCCGATGCCCGCCCCCTCCGCGGCGCCTTCGATCAGGCCAGGAATGTCGGCGACGACGAATTCCTGCATCTTGTGGCGGACCACGCCGAGCTGCGGGCGCGTGGTGGTGAAGGCATAGGCGCCGACCTTGGCCTGGGCGTTGGTCACCTGGTTGATGAAGGTCGACTTGCCGGCATTGGGCAGGCCGACCAACCCGGCATCGGCGAGCAGCTTGAGGCGCAGCCAGACATAGGCTTCCTCGTTCGGCCAGCCGGTGCCGTGCTGCCGCGGCGCGCGGTTGGTGCTGGTCTTGTAGCTGGCATTGCCGCGGCCGCCATCGCCGCCGCGCAGGAAGACGACGCGCTCGCCCTCCTTGGTGAGGTCGAGCAGCAGCGTGCGCTCCTCGTCATCGGCGAGTACCTGGGTGCCGATCGGCACCTTGATGACCAGATCGTCGCCCCCGCCGCCGGTGCGGTTCGCGCCCGAGCCGCCATGGCCGCGCTGCGCCCGGAAATGCTGGGTGTAGCGGAAGTCGATCAGCGTGTTGAGGCCGGCGACCGCTTCGAAGATGATGTCGCCGCCCTTGCCGCCATTGCCGCCGTCGGGCCCGCCATATTCCATGAACTTCTCGCGCCGGAAGCTCACCGCGCCGGGGCCGCCCGAGCCGGAACGGACGAAAATCTTGGCCTGATCTAGGAAATGCATCGCCGCCCCATAAGCGAGTGTCGCAATTTCGTCACCCCATTTGCAGCGCGCGCCGCGGCCGCTGCGCCGCGACGGTGCGCAATCGCGCCCATTCCGCGACGTCGCGCAACTTTCCTGCTGGCGCGCGACGGAACCGCGAGTATAGGCTTGCGGTTCACTGAAGCGGCGCCCCGCACGCGCCGGCGAGAGAACAAGGCAACCGTCGCGCGCAGATGAACTCGATCGATCGCTACCTGGCGCGGCTGATCGCAGTGCCGCTGATCTCCACATTGCTGATCTCGGCGATGCTGCTGGTGCTCGACCGCATGCTGCGCCTGTTCGAGTTCGTGGCGACCGAGGGCGGGCCGGTGAGCGTCGTCTGGCGGATGCTCGCCAACCTGCTGCCCGAATATCTGGGCCTGGGCATTCCGATCGGCCTGATGCTGGGCTGCCTGCTCGCCTTCCGCCGCCTCGCCACCTCGTCCGAGCTCGACGTGCTGCGCGGCGTGGGGATGAGCTACACGCGGCTGCTCAAGGTGCCGTACATGTACGCCTTCGCGCTGGCGATCCTGAACCTCGCCATCGTCGGCTACATCCAGCCGACCTCGCGCTACAATTACGAGCAGCTGCGCTTCGAGCTGCGCTCGGGCGCGCTCGGCGCCTCGATCAAGGTGGGCGAGTTCACCAGCTTCGGCCAGAAGATGACGCTGCGCATCGAGGAGAGCAAGGACGAGGGCCGCAAGCTCTCGGGCATCTTCGTGCAGATGATGACCAAGGACGGCACCCCGGTGGCGGTGACGGCCCAGAGCGGCCAGTTCCTGCGCTCCGACGATCCGGACGTGATCATCTTCCGCCTGCAGAACGGCACGCTGGTCCACCAGGACAAGGGCTCGCCGGTGCCGCGCGTGCTGACCTTCACCACGCACAATCTGCCGATCCCGCTGCCCAAATATGAGCAGTTCCGCACCCGCGGCGGCAAGAATATCGAGCGCACCCTGCCCGAGCTCGCGGTGATCGGCCGCAACCCCAAGTCGAGCGTCGAGGATCGCGAGACCAGCCGCGCGGCCTTCCACTTCCGCCTGGCCGAAGTCGCGTCGATGTTCCTGCTGCCGCTGCTCGCCGTGGCGCTGGGCGTGCCGCCCAAGCGCTCGACCTCGGCGCTGGGCATCTTCCTGTCGATCGTGATGATCGTGACCTATCACAAGATCAACGAGTTCGGGCAATCGTTCGGCAGCGGCGGCAAGATCGATCCGATCATCGCGCTATGGGGCCCGTTCTCGCTGTTCGCGGCGCTGGTGATCTGGATGTACTATCAGATCGCCTATGTGCCCGGCGCCCAGCCGATCGGCGGGCTCGAGAAGGCGTTCGAGAAGCTCACCAAGGCGATCCTGCGCTTCGTGCCGGGCCGCCGCCGCAAGCCGCATCTGGCCGATGGGGCCGCCGCATGATCCTGACCGGCCTTTTCCCGTCGCGCACCATGTCGCTCTACATGGCGAAGATGTTCCTGGTGCGCACCTTCTCGATCCTCGGCGCGCTGGTGCTCATCCTCCAGTCGCTCGACCTGCTGACCGAGAGCGGCGCGGTGCTGGCCTATGCCGGCAATGGCGATGCCGAGATCTGGCGCTATGTCGGCCTGCGCACGCCGCAGATCGCGGCGACCTTCCTGCCCTATTCGGTGCTGCTCGGCTCGATCCTGACGCTGTTCCAGCTCAACCAGAACAGCGAAGTGACCGCGATGAAGGCATCGGGCCTTTCCGCGCACCAGATCCTGGCGCCGCTGCTGCTGACCGGCATCGCGGTGGCGGCGATTTCCTTCGCGTTCAACGACCGCATCGTCACGCGCTCCACCGCGACGCTCGAGCAGTGGAAGAAGGTCTCCTACGCCCCGCTGCCGATCGACCGCGGCGACCGCAGCAATGTGTGGGTGAAGGGCGACAACAACCTGATCCAGGTGCAGCAGGTGCGCGGGCGCGGCAATGCGGCGCAGCTCTATGGCATCACCGTCTATGAGCGGCAGGACCGCTCGCTGACCGGCATCCTGACCGCCCCGCACGGCGTGCGCGACGGCAATGGCTGGCGCGTGGACAATGCCGAGCGCTTCACCGTCGCCACCGGCCAGAAGGCCAAGGTCGGCAGCCTGGTGATCGGCCGCAACATCCGGCCGGACCAGTTCACCCTCGCCCATGTCGATGCGGATTCGATGGGGTTCATGCCGCTCTACCAGGCGATCGCCGACCTGAAGGTGGCAGGCCGCCAGACCGACGCGCTGGAAGGCGCGCTGTGGCACAAGCTCTCCGGGCCGCTCTCGGCGATCCTGATGCCGCTGCTTGGCGCCGTCGCCGGCTTCGGCCTGGCGCGCTCGGGCAAGCTGTTCGTCCGCGCCGTGATCGGCATGGCGCTGGGGTTCTTGTACTTCGTCGCGGACAATTTCGCGCTGGCGATGGGCAATCTCGGCGCCTACCCGCCCTTCCTCGCCGCCTGGGCACCGTTCCTGCTGTTCCTGATGATCGGCGAGGCGGTGTTGTTGCGGACGGAGGAGTAGCGGCGTCGCTAGTCCTCCCCCGGAGGGGGAGGGGGACCAGCCGCAGGCTGGTGGAGGGGGTTTGCCATGGAAGTCTCCGGCCCGCCAAAGACGATCCAGCGCGCGAAACGCCTGCGCCGCGAGATGTCCTTGCCGGAAGCGCTGCTATGGCGCGAACTGCGCAAGCACCCCGACGGCCTCAAGTTCAGACGGCAGCATCCCGCCGGCCTCTATGTGCTCGATTTTTACTGCGATGCCGCCCGTCTGGCGATCGAAGTCGACGGCGAGGCGCATGGGCACGGGGATCGCCCTGCTCGGGACGCCGAGCGCGATGCCTGGCTCACGCTACGCGGCGTACGAACGCTTCGCATTCCGGCTGCGGACGTGCTCGGAGATTTGGACGCTGTCCTGCGCCATATCGAGGCAACTGCCCGCGGCTAGCCTCCTCCACCGCCTTCGGCGGTCCCCCTCCCCCTCCCCTTGAGGCTGAAACAAAAAGGCCGGGGATCGCTCCCCGGCCCTTCTTGTTTCCCTCCCGCAGGAAAGCTTAGCGGGCGCCCATCGTGCTGCGCGCGAGGCGGTGCATCAGGCCGCGCAGCGTGGGGTAGTTCGCATTGTGATAGGACGACGCCTCTTCGAGCGCCCCCGAGATGCGACGGTGCGCCTCGTTCAGCGCGTGATAGGGCAGGCTCGGCAGCAGATGGTGCAGCGCGTGGTAGCGCAGCCCGATCGGCGCCCAGATATAGGCGAAGAAGCCCGGCGTCGGCACGTTGACGCTGTCGAGATACTGCGCGGTCACGGTCAGCGGCTCGCCGTCATTCTCCCAGAGATGCGCGACGAGGGTGCGGACCTGGTTGATCACCGCCGCACCGGCGACGACCGCGAGATAGATGCCGAAGGCGCGCAGCGGCACGACGCCCGTCGCCACCGCGGTGAGCAGCGCGATCGAGAAGATGCTGGCGCCAGCTTCCTGCAGGTACCACTGGGTGCGGAACTCGCCCTCGGGCGCGCGGCGCTCGAACTTGGGGTTGATCTGCAGGCCCGAATATTTCGCGACGACGAGGCGGCGCAGGCGCGGAATGACCAGCGACAGCGGCGTGAGCACACCGAAGCGGACCAGCATCGCCACCGGCAGCAGCAGCGAGACGAGCAGGAACATCGGCAGCGTCCACGGCTTCATCAGCGCGAGCGGCAGATATTCGGGATCCTCGATCGTGCCGTAGCGGGTGCGGGCATGGTGCATGGTGTGCACGCCCTCGTACATGAACGACGGCAGCAGCAGCGGCACGCCGACGAGCAGGTTCCACGCGAGGCGGAAGTTCGGCAGCAGCGAGTGCTTGAGATGGGTGATCTCGTGGATGAACAGGCTGGCGCGGTAGAGCGCGAGCACGGCGACCACGCCGGCGAGCAGCGCCAGCGGCAGGCTCGGCGCGAAGATCGCAGCGGCGAGCGCGCCATAGCCGATGCCGGCCGAGAGCAGCATGTCCGTCCAGTAGATGCGCGGATTGGGCGCGTGCAGGTCGCGAGTCAGCTCCGCCGCGGCGCGCAGCATCGCGCGATCGTCGGGAACGCCGGACAGCTTGATACGCGCAGCCGCCGGCGTGGTGACCGGCGCGTCTTCGTGAACCTTGAGGGCAAGCGATTTCGTCATGATGTCTGCCATTTGGCGAGAGATAGTGGCTTTATGGTGGCATTCCAGCGGTTAGGAGGTGGCGCCCCGGCCGCTGCAATGCCGTGCTTGACACTGGGCCTTCGGCGAAGGACTGCATTGCGCTGAATCAAACCCATAGGAGGGGTCCTCCCTTGCCCACCGGCCCGCTCAGCATCCGTCCCGTCTCTTCCAAGCGCGACACCAAGCAGTTCATCGAGATCGCCTACACGCTCAACGCGGGGGACCCGCACTGGGTGCCGCCGCTGCGCGACGAGGTCGCCTCGACGATCAGCCCGAAGAAGAATGGCTGGTTCAGCCATGCCGAGGCGCAGTATTTCCTCGCCGAGCGCGACGGCGAGCCGGTGGGGCGCATTTCGGCGCATATCGACTTCCTGGCGCTCGAGCAGCCGGCGGCGCAGGGCTTCGGCCCCGGCACCGGCTTCTGGGGCCTGTTCGAGGCCGCCGACCAGAACGCCGCCAAGGCGCTGATCAACGCCGCCGAGGACTGGCTGCGCGGCAAGGGCATGACCAAGGCGCTCGGCCCGGTGAGCCTGTCGATCTGGGAAGAGCCCGGCCTGCTGGTGAAGGGACATGACCACTCCCCCACCGTGCTGATGGGCCACCACCCGGCGCATTATCAGGGCTGGATCGAGGCAGCAGGCTACAAGCCGGCCAAGACGCTGATCACCTACGACCTTCCCGTCGACAAGGGCTTCCCGCCGCTGATCAACCGCATCGTGGCGGCCGGCGAGAAGAATTCGCGGATTCATATCCGCAAGGTCAACAAGTCCAAGTTCGCCGAGGAAGCGGCGATCATCCTGTCGATCCTCAACGATGCCTGGGCGGACAATTGGGGCTTCGTGCCGCTGACCCAGCCCGAGATCGACGATGTCGGCAAGAAGCTGAAGCCGCTGGTGTTCGAGGACCTGATCATGATCGCCGAGCTTGACGGCGAGCCGGTGGCGTTCATGGTCACCCTGCCCGACCTCAACGAGGCCGTGAAGCCGCTGGGCGGTTCGCTGCTGCCGTTCGGCTGGGCCAAGCTGCTGTGGTGGCTGCACAGGCCCCGGGCGAACACGATGCGCGTGCCGCTGATGGGCGTGGTCAAGCGGCTCCAGGCGTCGCGCATGGCGAGCCAGCTGGCCTTCATGATGATCGAATATATCCGCCGCGCCGCGGTAGCGAACTATGGCGCCAAGCGCGGCGAGATCGGCTGGGTGCTCGACGACAACCAGGGCATGAACGCCATCGCCGATGCGATCGAGTCCAAGATCAACCGCGAATATGTGATCTACCAGAAGCCGCTCTGACGCCGATTGGCCCGCCCCTGCTGACCAGGAGCGGGCCACGGCCGGCCGGGGGCTGGCCGGGACACGATGCCCGCGGCGGCGAACGCTTACCAGGCCGCCGCGGGCTGCCGTTGCGGGGAGCTATTCCGCGCGGGCGTGCCTCGATGCGTGTCAGCGCTCCTGCGTCGGGTCGCTGCCGGTCAGATCGACCCACTCGGCGCGGGTGTGGCATTCGCGCTTCGGGATGCGCGAGCCGGTGACCGTGCCTTCGACGCAGTAGCGGCGCTTGTCGTTCTTGGCGTCGGCCGTCGCGCTCTTCTCCTGCTTGGCGGCAGGCTTGGACGGATCGTTGACCGCTGCACTGGCCGGCGCGACTGCGCCCGCGACCAGGGTGACGGTGGCGGCAAATGCCAGGGCGGCGGACTGGATGCGCTTGCTGTTCATATCCTTAACTCCTCTACTCTCGGACTGTGGGCAGGCGCTCCATCCCGCCTGTGCCTTATGCATCGCAATCCGCGTGCCAGTTTTGGTAGTTACGGAGATTCAATGACTTAGCCGATTATGACCGAGTGATGACGTGCTATAGCACAGCAATACACGCCAAATATTGGGATTTGTGCCAAGGGGACGTTCGGAAGCGGACAGTTGGCCTGTCCGGAACCGGACGGGGCGAACCGTTCTGGAGGGGGAACGCCCCCATCCAAGAAGAAGCGGGATCCCGGCACGAGGCCGGGATGACGCGAGAGCGGCGCAACCGAGCAGGTTAGCGGAGCGAGACCCAGGTAGGCGCGTGGTCGCTGGCGCGTTCGCGGCCGCGATAGTCCTTGTCGACGCCGGCGCCGAGATAGCGGTCCGCCGCGATCGGGCTGAGCAGCAGGTGATCGATGCGGAAGCCCGCATCGCGCTGCCAGGCGCCGGCCTGATAGTCCCAGAAGGTCCAGATGCCGCCGCCCGGGAAGCGCGTGCGCAGCGAGTCGGTCCAGCCCTGGGCGAGCAGCGCGCGATAGCGCTCGCGGCTCTCGGGCTGCATCAGCGCATCGCTGGCCATTGCGCGCACCGAGAAGGTGTCGTCGTCGTTCGGGATGACGTTATAGTCGCCGGCCAGCACCACCGGGCGCTCCTCGGCGAGCAGCGCCTGGGCGCGGTCCGCAAGCCGCTCCATCCATTTCAGCTTGTAGTCGAACTTGGGACCCGGCTGGGGATTGCCGTTGGGCAGATAGATCGAGGCGACGATCAGGTCGCCGATCTCGGCTTCGATATAGCGGCTATGCGCATCCTCGGGATCGCCGGCCAGGCCGCGCTGGCGCTCGACCGGCTGCTGGCCCTTCGCCAGCACCGCGACGCCGTTGAAGCCCTTCTGCCCGTGCCATACCGCGCCGTAGCCGGCGGCCTCGATATCCTTGACCGGCAGCGTCTCGTCGGCGCCCTTCAGCTCCTGAAGACAGACCACATCGGGCTGCTGCTCGGCGAGATACTCCAGCAGGCGCTCCATGCGCGCCTTGATGCCGTTGACATTGTAAGTGACGATCTTGGGCAAGGTGCGGCTTTCAGACCGAGAAGCTGGTGCCGCAGCCACAGCCCGAGGCCGCCTGCGGGTTGGTAACGGTGAAGTGCGCGCCACCGAGATTGTCGACGAAATCGACGGCCGAGCCGCGGACAAGATCGAGGCTGATCGAATCGACGACCAGCTTCGCGCCGTCAAGCTCGGCGACGGCGTCATCGCTCTCCACGCCGTCGGCGAAGCCGAACTTGTACTGGAAGCCCGAGCAGCCGCCGCCTTCCACCGAGAGGCGGAGGATCGCGGGTTTGCCCTGCTTGGCCGCAATCACCGCGACACGGGCGGCGGCGGAAGGAGTCAGCGCGATCTCGGGCTGGGTGAGCGTTGCCATGGAGTGGAGATAGGGGCGCAGGCGGCGCGAGGCAATGCGTCTAGGCGCCGTCCGGCACCTCGCGGATCGCATCGGCGAAGCGGCGGGTGAGCCGGGCGAGGCTTTCGACATCCTCCGCGCTCCAATCGGCGAACAGCCCGCCCAGGATGCGTTCGCGGGCGGCATCGATCCGCGCGGTCATCGCCTTGCCCTCGGCAGTGGCGACCGCCTCGCGCACGCGCTTGTCGGTCGCGCCCGGACGGCGCTCGACCAGGCCGAGGCTCTCGAGCTTGGCGACCTGGCGGCTGACCGTAGTGTAATCGCGTCCCAGCCGGTCCGCCGCCTCGACCACGCCGATTGGCCCCAGGCGCTCGATGCCGACGAGCAGCGGAAACAGCGCGCGATCGAGCTTGATGCCGGCGGCGCGGATCATCAGCGCATCGCGCTGCGGGCGGTTCATCACCGCGACGATATCGAGCACCGCCCCGTGCAGCATCGCCAGTCGCGACGACATATGTGTATTATGCACATTATTGCTTGACGGCATTCGCGACCTCTCTCAATATATGTGCATCATACACATATTCGAGTCGAAGGGAACAGGCGATGAAGGCAGCGATCGTGACGCAGGCCGGGCAGTCCACGCCGGCTTTTGGCGAGTTCGAGGCGCCGGTGGCCGGCGCGGGCGAAGTGATCATTCAGGTGGCGGCCGCGGCGATCAGTCCGCTGGTCCGCGCGCGGGCGGCGGGCACGCATTACAGCAGCGGCGGGGCGTTTCCCTTCGTCGCAGGCGTCGATGGGACCGGCCGGCTCGAGGATGGGCGCCGCGTCGCCTTCGCCCTGCCCCGCGCGCCGTTCGGGGCGATGGCCGAGCAGGTCCCGGTGCCCGCGGCGCATGTCGTGCCGCTGCCGGAGGGCCTGGGCGATGTCGCTGCAGCGGCGCTGATCAACCCTGGCATGTCGTCCTGGGCAGCGCTGACCGAGCGCGCGCGGCTGAAGCGCGGCGAGACGGTGCTGGTCAATGGCGCGACCGGGGCGGCGGGGCAGATCGCGGTGGATGTCGCGCGACACCTGGGCGCGGCGCGGGTGATCGCGACCGGGCGCAACGAAGCGGCGCTGGCGGAACTGGGCGCGGATGCCGTCATTCCGCTGGGCGAGGATCCGGATGTGCTGGAGCAGCGCTTCAAGGCCGAGTTCGCGCAGGGGGTGGACGTGGTGCTCGACTATCTCTGGGGGCCGAGCGCCGAGCGGCTGCTGATCGCCGGCGCCAAGTCAGGCGCGGACGGGGTGCCGATCCGCTTCGTCCAGGTCGGATCGGTGAGCGGCGGCGAGATCAGCCTGCCCGGCGCGGTGCTGCGCTCCTCCGCGATCGAGCTGATGGGCAGCGGGATCGGCAGCATATCGCTGGGACGGCTGGTCGCGGCGATCGGCGCGATGCTGCAGGCGGCGGCGCAGGACGGCTTCGCGCTGCCGGCGCGGGCGATGCCGCTGGCCGAGGTGGCGCAGGCTTGGCCGCTCGAGGGCGAGCGCGTGGTGCTGACCGTCTGAGCCTCAGCCGAAGGTGAAGCTGAACGCCTGGACGCCCGAATCGAGGAACTCGATCTCGAACAGGTGATCGCCCGCGCCCTCGGCCAGCCGCACCAGCTGGTAAAGCCGCTGCTCGGTGACCGTGCCGTTGCCCGCTGCGTCGCTGTCTACGCCGTGGCTGGCACCGGGCGCCTTGCCGTCGATCGTCACCCGGTAGCGCACCGGCTTGCCGCCCGCACCGGGGCTCAGCACCAAGTGCAGGTCGCGCGCATGGAAGCGATAAGCGATGCGGCCGCCGGGCCGGGTCAGCGTGGCGCTCTCGCGGCCGACGGCCCAGCTGCCGGTCAGGCCCCAGTCGTTGAGCGCCCTGGGCGCTGCCGAATAGGTGGCGGGCTGGTTCTTCACCAGCGCGGGCTGCGAGACCGAGCGCGCGGCGCGGGCATAGCCGATATAGGTTTCCGGCGACTGCTTGTCCTTCTGGCCGGGTGCCTGGACGCCGGTGCCGCCCTTCAGGTCGAGCTTGCCGCCCAGCGCCATGCCCGGGTGCGCCTCCGCGAGCAGGCGGCGGATCACTTCCTCCGACTGGGCATATTCGCCCTCGCCGAAGTGATAGAAGCGCATGCGCCCCTGGGCATCGATGAAGTAATGCGCCGGCCAATAGCTGTTCTTGAACGCGCGCCAGATCCTGAAGTCATTGTCGATTGCGACCGGATAGGCGATGCCGAGATCGGTCACCGCCTTGCGGACATTGGCGACGTCCTTCTCGAAGGCGAATTCGGGCGCGTGGACACCGATCACCACCAGGCCGTCCTTGCCGTAGCGCGCCTGCCAGGCCTTCACATAGGGCAGTGCGCGCAGGCAGTTGATGCAGCTGTACGTCCAGAAATCGATGACGACGACCTTGCCCTTGAGCTGCGCGGCGGTGAGCGGCGGCGAGTTGATCCAGGTCGCCGCACCGTCGATCGAGGGCATCGGGCCGTAATCGCGCAACCCGCTCTTCGCCTTGGGCGGACCGCCCATCTCGAACCGGTCGAGCAGGCGCTGTTCGAGGCTGTTGGTGCCGGCGAGCGACGCCCTGGTGAGGAAGCCGGTGTCGAGGCCGAGCGCGATTGCGGCGACCGCGACCAGCACCAGTGCGCCGATGCCGCGGCGCACCCATTCGCCCGCGCCCAAAGACCGTTTCATCGCCTTGAACAGCCGGACGCCGATCAGCAGCGCCAGCGCGAGCGAGGTCGCGGCGCCCAGTGCGTAGGCGAGCAGCAACAGGCTGGTGCCGATGCTCGCGCCCTGCAGCGCCGCGCCGGTGAGGATCAGGCCGAGGATCGGGCCGGCACAGGGCGCCCAGAGCAGGCCGGTCGCGACGCCGAGCAGCAGCGACGCGCCGAAGCCCGAGCCCTGCGCATCGGCCGATTGCGACAGGCGCGAGCCGAGCCGGACGAGCGGCTGCATCGCCCGGTCGCCGATTGCGGGGAACAGCAGCGTCAGGCCGAACAAGGCGAGCAGCAGCAGCGCGATGCCCCGGCCATATTGGTTCGCCGCCACCGCCCAGCCGCCGCCGACCGCCGCCAGCGTCGCCACACCCATGAACATCGCCGCCATGCCGATCAGGATCGGCAGGCCGTTGGTGAGGAACGGCCGGTCGGCGCGCGCGAAGACGAAGGGCAGCACCGGCAGGATGCACGGGCTGAGGATCGTCAGCGCGCCGCCGAGATAGGAAAGCAGGAAGAGGATCATGAGGGCCCGACCGAGAGGTGTTGTCAGCGAGTCATATAGGGCCGCGGGTAGCTGGGGAAATGCTGCGGCTCAGCCGCGCGCTTCCCAGGCGAAATCATAGAAGACGCGGAAGCGGTTTCCGTCGGGGTCGGGGGCGAAGAACTCGTAGAGCTTCCAGGGCTGGGCCTGGGGCGGTGCGTCGATCGCCACCCCCGCCCCTGCCCATTCGGCGTGGAGCGCATCGACCGCGGCGCGGCTGTCGAGGTTGAGCCACAGCACCACCGGCGCGGCATTGCCCAGATGCGCGCGATAGGCGGCGTTGCTCATGAACAGCCGCGTGGCGCCGCGTGACAGGCCCGCCAGGCCCAGGGTCTCGTCCGCCCAGTCGACGGTGAAGCCCAGCCGGTCGCGGTAATGGGCAAGCGCGGCAGGAAGGTCGGAAACCGGGATTTCCGGACAGGCGGCGGGAAAGTCCATCGCGCTTCTCCCCAAAAAGGAAAGGGGGCCGCCTACATGGGCAGCCCCTCTCCTCTCCTGCCCCGTTGAGGGGCTAATTACTTGCTGGTCACTTACTTGTTGTTGGTCACCGGGCCGCCGACGCCGCCCTGGACGCGATCCTGCACCGCGACGAAATACTCGCCGGTCTGCAGGAAGGGAATGGGGTTCACGGCCTTGCCGTCAACGCGCACTTCATAATGGAGGTGGCTGCCGGTCGAGCGGCCGGTCGAGCCCATCAGGCCGATCAGCTGGCCGCGCTTCACGCGGGTATTGTCGGCGACAAGGATCTTCGAGAGATGGCCGTAGCGCGTCTCGATGCCGCGGCCATGGTTGATCTGGACGAGATTGCCATAGCCGCCCTGCTTGCCGGCGTGGCTGATCACGCCGTCGGCGGTCGCATAGATCGGCGTGCCGAGCGCGCCGGGGATATCGACGCCGGCATGCATCGCCGCGGTGCCGCGGAACGGATCCGAGCGGACGCCGAACTGCGAGGTGAAGGTCACGCGATCGACGGGCTGCATCGACGGGATCGAGATCACCGTCTGCTCGAGCATGTCGAGCTTCTTCCAGGTGACGAACAGCGCGCGGAACTGCGCGTCGGCGGCTTCGGCCGAGGCATCGCTGCCGCTCGCATTGTCGTTGTCGATCGGCTCGTACGGGCCGCCCATCGCGGGGACCGGCGCCAGGCGCTCGGGCGAGAGGCCGAGGCGACGGAGCTCGCTGGCGGTCTGGTTGTAGCGGGCCTCGCCGGCAGCGCGGGCCTTGCCGGCCATCGCTACCTGGCGGGCCTCGACCTGCTTGAGCGGCGCGAGCACTTCGTTGGCGACGGCGCTGGTGCGGTTCGACGCGTTGGGGAGCGGCTGCTCGATCGCGGCGCGGTCGCCCTTGCCGGTGAGCGTCGCGCTGATCAACGCCTGGTGCTGCTCGACACGCGCGGCCTGGAGCCGGGCGGCTTCCTTGGCGGCGGTGACGTCAGCCTGCATCTTATCGACCTGGTCGCGCATCTGGGCGACCTGCGCCTCGGGCGACGAGGGCGTGCCGGTGACGCCGCTGATCGCGATCGCGCCGACCGCGGCCTGGGCCACGCCATAGGCGGAGAACAGCACGGTGACGGTGGCGACACCGGCGAGCAGCGCCTGGGTGCGCCCGGCGACGCTGAAGCGCTTCAGGTCGCGGCCGTCATGGAAAATAAAATCGCGGGTAGTGAAGAAAGCCCGGAACCGCTGCGCGGTGGTAGCGGTTTTGGAGTTCGACGCCTTAGCCATGAGTCCCCGGCAAGTTTCATGGAAGCAAGCACCGAAAAGCGACCCGGTTGCCGTACTTCAATTATTCCAAGTCACAGGAAGCAGCCCCTCCGCCTCTGGACGGTGGCTTGTGACCCGAGCAATCACCCCACCGCAAGGGCTTGGTAATAATCCCGGGACAAACCGGCAGCGTTGCGCGCCGAGTCGTTGAACGGAGGCTTAATCAGGCCCCGGTAATAGCGGGTCACCAGCGCCTGCCAGGTCGTTTCGGGGACGAGCCCCATTTCGCGACACCGCGATTCGAACCACACCGTTCCGGCACTGACATGGCGGATCTCGTCGTTCAGGATGCGCGTGAGGATGCGGCGTGTAACTCCATCATCTGCCGATGAAAACCGCTCGATCATCGCCGGCGTGACGTCGAGCCCGCGCGCCTCCAGAACCATCGGGACGACCGCGAGCCGGGCAAGCGCATCCTGCGCGGTTTCCGCCGCCGCGTCCCACAATCCGTCATGCGCGGGCATCGCGCCATAGCGGCTGCCGAGCGCCTTCAGCCGCCGATCGAGCAGCGCGAAGTGCATTGCCTCGTCGGCGCCGACATGCATCCAGTCGTCGGTAAAGCCGCGTGGGAACTGGCCGCCGAAACGCCCGACCGCATCGAACGCCAGGTCGATCGCGGAGAATTCGATGTGCGCGATGGCGTGGATCAGCGCGATGCGGCCATGCGCGGAGCCCTTGCCGCGCTTGGGCATGCGGTTGGGCGGGAGCAACTCGGGATGCTCAGGCCGGCCGGGCCGATCGGGCATCGCGACGTCGAAGGCGAAGGCCAGCCGGCCCAGCCGCCAGTCGCGCGCGGCGGCGCGGGCGGCCTTGATCTTCTCGGCCGGCGCCGCTGCGGTCAGCACCGCGCGGCAGGCCTGGGCAACGCTTCTCACCGCGCCTGCATTTCCTTGATCGATTCCAGCACGTCGACCGCATGGCCGGGCACGCGCACGCGGCGCCAGGCGCGGAACAGCTTGCCTTCGTCATCGAACAGGAAGGTCGAGCGATCGATGCCCATGTAGCGCTTGCCGTAGAGCTGCTTCTCCACCCACACGCCGAACGCCTCCATCGCCTTGCCCTCGGTATCGGTGGCGAGCGGCACGGTCAGGTCGTATTTGTTGATGAACTTCTGGTGCTTGATCGGCGGATCCTTGGAGACGCCGACCACCTCGGCGCCGAGCGCAGTGAACTCGGGCAGCAGCGCCGAGAAATCCTGCGCTTCGCGCGTGCAGCCGGAGGTATCGTCCTTGGGATAGAAATAGAGGACGAAGGGGTGGCCGATCTTGTCGGCGAGCGCGATCGTCTCGCCCTCGGTCCCGTCGAGATCGACTGCGGGGATCTTGTCGCCTTCCTCGATAGCCATCTTATTCTCCTTGCGCCGCGCCGCGCACCGCTGCCCAGCATTGGCGGACCTCCTGCCGGGTCCGGTCGAGCTCCGCAACCACCTCGTCCCAGCTGCCGAGTTTAAGGGCGCGGGCGATCAGTGCCTGGGTCGCGGCGCCGGGCTCCTGCGCGTCGGGTGCCACCAGCCGCATCGTCACCAGCAGGCGCGTGAGGAAATCGTGCGCCGGGTGCATCGCCGGGGGCAGCAGGCCCGCATACGCGAGTTCGTCGATCGCAGCACCCAGCCGCGGCTCGAAGCCGGTGCGATGAACGAGCTGCGTCACGTGCACCGCGAATTCGAGATCGACGAGGCCGCCATCGAGCAGCTTGGCGTCGAGCGGCCCCTTGGGCGGCTTGTGCCCGGCCATGTCGGCCCGCATCTTCGCGGCCTCGGCGGGGATATCACGCGCCGGTCGGGCACCGCCCAGCACTTCGTCGATGATCGCCTGGACCTTGGCGCGCGCGACCGGTGAGCCATAGACCGGGCGGGCGCGGGTTAGCGCCATATGCTCCCAGGTCCAGGCATCCTCGCGCTGATATTTCTCGAAGCCTTCGAGCGAGACCACCAAAGGCCCCTGCGCGCCCGAGGGCCGCAAGCGGGTATCGACTTCGTAGAGCGGCCCGGCGGGCGTCGGCACCGAGAGCGCCGCGGTCACGCGCTGGCCGAGGCGATTGTAGTACATCACCGCACCGAGCGGCTTGGCGCCGTCGCTCTCGGCGGCATAGTCGCCGGTAAATAGATAGACGAGGTCGAGGTCCGAGGCGTGGGTCAGCGCTTGCCCGCCCATCCGGCCAAGCGCGAGGATCACCAGCTCGCTTTCGGGCACCGCGCCGTGGTTGCGGGAAAATTCCTCCACCGTCGCGGCCGCCAGCGTCTCGATCGCGGCTTCGGCAACGCGAGCATAGCCGACGGAGACTTCGAGCGGATCGCTCGCCCCGGCCACGATCTGCGCGCCCAGCGCGAAGCGCTTCTCGTTGACGAAGCGACGGACGAATTCGAGCTGATATTGATAGTCCGCGCCCGGCTCCCAGCGGCGCATGCCGGCGGCGAGCGTCTCGACATCGGGCACCGGCTCGAGCGCAGTCGCGTCGATCAGCCCGTCGAGCAGCTCGGCGCGGCGGCCGAGTTGCTCGGCGAGCGTCGGCGCCAATGCGAGGATCTGGCCGAGCAACTGCGCCATGCCGGGCTGCGCCTCGAGCAGGCGGAAGAAGTTGATCGCGCTCGGCAACCGCGAGAGCATCGCGTCGAAGCGGGTGATCGCATGCACCGTGTCGGGCGCGCGCGAAAAGGCATCGATCAGGCCGGGCAGCACCGATTCGAGCGCCTCGCGCGCTGCCGGGGTGCGCAGCGCAGGATAGGTGCCGCCGCGCCAGCCCTGGACGATGCGCGCGGCGCCGTCCGGGCGCTCATAGCCGGCGGCGTTCAGCCTTGCCTCGAGCGGCGCCGTCTCGCTGGGCAGGCGCTGCTCCTCCTCGCCGGCCAGGCTGTCATAGATGGTGCCGACCCGCGTCACATGGGGAAGCAGAAGCGCCGTGAGCGCCGCGCCATCGGCCAAGCCATGGAGCCGGGCGACATTGTCGAGCGAGGCCGGGTTCTCGGGCAGCTCATGCGTCTGGCGATCGTCGACCATCTGGAGGCGATGCTCGATCGTGCGCAGCGTGAGATAGGCGTCCGTCAGGTCGCGCGCCTCGTCGGCGCCGATCCGCCCAGCCTCGGCGAGCGCGGCGAGCGCGTCGCGAGTGGCGGGCGCCCGCAGCGCCGGCTCGCGGCCGCCATGGATGAGCTGGTGGATCTGCGCGAAGAACTCGACTTCGCGGATGCCGCCCCTGCCCCGCTTCAGGTCGTAGCCCGGGCCGAAGGCCTGGGCCTGCGAATAATGGTCGCGGATCCGGCGGCTGATGTCGCGGATCTCGCCGATCGTGCCGAAATCGAGCGCGCGGCGCCACACGAACGGGCGAATCGCGTCGAGGAAATAGCCGCCGAGCGACAGGTCGCCGGCGCAGGCGCGCGCGCGGATGAAGGCGGCGCGCTCCCAGGGCAGCGCCTGGCTCTCATAATAGGAGATCGCCGCATCGACCGGCAGCACGATCGGGGTGGCCTCGGGCGACGGCCGCAGGCGCAGGTCGACGCGCAGCACATAGCCATCGGCGTCGCGCGACTGGAGCAGCTCGACCACGCGGCGGCCGATGCGCACTGCGGCTTCCTGCACGTCCTCGCGCGGGCGGCAGGGCAAGGTCTCGGGATCGAACAGCAGGATCGGGTCGATGTCCGACGAATAGTTGAGCTCGCGGCTGCCCTGCTTGCCGAGCGCGATCGCCGCGAAGCCGCGCGGCTCGGCATCCGGCGTGCGCTCGGCAATCGCCGCGCGGATCGCACGGTCCAACGCTTCGTCGGCGAAGTCACTGAGAAGATGGGTAACCTTGGTCAGGTCGAAGCGGCCCGACAAATCGCCCAGCGCGACGAGCATGGCGAGCCGCCGGCGCTCGATGCGCAGGCGAGCGCCTTCGTTCATTTCGCCTGCGAAAGAGCGGGCGGCTGCACGTGGGTTCTTCAGGGCCGAGTCGAGATCGGCGACGAGCTCGGTCTCGCGTGACAGGAGGTTTTCAAGGAACGGCGCATGCGCCCGCGCCCGGGCGATGGCATCGGCAAGATCGGCGGAAGAAAAAGAATCAGCCAAGAATCAGTCACCTGCGAAACAATGCGTTGCCAAGTGTCAAGCAACAAAATGAGAACTGAATTGTTCTAGCAATATGGACCAGTCGCCTTCAGCATCGGCCATGGACGCCCGCCAGCCCGCATATCGGGTCGAGCCGCCGCGCGCCAGCGATGCGATCGGCCTGGCGCTGCGCGATGCCTTCGGCCGCGACAATGGGCTGCCTGACGACATGAATGCGCTGCTCCGCCAGCTCAACCGCGACGGCTACTGAACCCCGATCTCAGACAACAAAAAGGGCCGCGCTCCCGATCGGAAGCGCGGCCCTTTTTTTTGATTCCGTCGGCTTATTTCGCCGGATAGTCGCCGCCGCGATCGCGGCTGAGTTCCTCGACTTCGCCCATGATCGTGTCGAGCGCGGTCTTGCCCTCGGCAGTGCCGGACTCGATGCGACGCGAAGGCAGCTGGCCTTCGGTCAGGAGATGCTCGAGCGCGACGCGGCCGCGCGCGACGCGGCTCTTGATCGTGCCGACCGCGACCTGGCAGATCTCGGCGGCTTCCTCATACGCAAAGCCACCCGCACCCACCAGGATCAGCGCCTCGCGCTGCGGCTGGGGGAGATGGAGCAGCGCGCGCTGCATATCGGAAAGCTCGACGTGCCGGTCCTGGCTCGCGGGCGCGGCGAGGATTCGGTCGGCGACCAGATCGTCCCACTCGCCCTTGAAGCGCGCACGGCGCATCTGGCTCAGATAGAGATTGCGCAGGATGATGAAGGTCCATGCGCGCATGTTGGTGCCGGCCTGGAAGCGCTTGCGCGCCGCCCATGCCTTGAGCAGGGTTTCCTGCACCAGATCGTCGGCGAGATCGCGATTGCCCGACAGCGAGCGCCCGAAGGCGCGCAGATGCGGGATGACGATCGCCAACTGCTTCTTGAACTCAGGATCCGAGAGCGAGACATGCTCCTGCGGCGCCTCGGTCCCCTGGTCCTCGGGCTGTTCGGACTGACTCATTCGTTCCCGCTTGCTTGCGAAGGCCGTGGTGAAACGGCCTTTTCCAGAAATAGGCGTAGCCGCCGCGATTGCCAGCATATTTGCCGCTCCTGCTTAACGAAGCAGGATGAAGGCGAAGGCGATGATCACCAGCACCAGGCTGATGCCCAGCACATAGCGTGTCATATGCGGGGTGGCGCCGGCGCGGGCGTCCTCCGTGGCGATATGGGGTGTAGGATCGTTCTCAGCCATATCCCATCAACCCACGAAAGCCGTTTTGGGTCCGTACCATATGGAACCCGCGCCGGATTTTTCGGGGGCGATCAGGCCGGAACGGTCGCCTGGTCGAAGAACAGCGCCTGGCTGATCGTCGTCTTCACGGTTTCCCGCTGGAACGGCTTGGTGATCAGGAAGGTCGGCTCCGGCCGCTCGCCGGTGAGCAGCCGCTCGGGGAAGGCGGTGATGAAGATCACCGGCACGCTAAACTCGGCGAGGATGTCCTTCACCGCGTCGATGCCCGAGCTGTCATCGGCCAGCTGGATGTCGGCGAGCACCAGGCCCGGGCGATCCTCCATCGCGAGCGCAACCGCCTCGTCGCGGGTGACGGCGACGCCGGTGACGTCATGGCCGAGATCGCGGACGATCTGCTCGAGGTCCATCGCGATCAGCGGCTCGTCCTCGATGATCATCACGCGGGTGCGCGTCTGACGCTCGATCTCGGCCACGGCCTCCTGCACCAGCTTCTGCACCTGTCCTGCATCCTCTTCGATAAGATAGCCGGCGTCCTCGATGCTGAAGCCCTCCACGGTGGTGAGCAGCAGCGCCTGGCGCGACAGCGGGGTGAGGCGCGCGAGCCGCTTGCGGGCGATCGCCTCGTTTTCATTGGTGGTATCCTCGATGACGTCCTCTTCCTCGAGGTGCGTCGACTGCCAGATCGCCTGGAAGGTGCGATACAGGCCGAGCCGGGGATCGACATCGCGGGGGAACTGGTCGGGCGCCGCCACGATCGCCTCGAGCGCCGCGCGCACATAGCGGTCGCCATCGGCCTGGCTGCCGGTTAGCGCGCGCGCATAGCGGCGAAGCAGCGGAAGGTGCGGCGCGAGTTGCTGTCCAAGCGACATTGTAGTGCTATTCTCCAATCGAGTGCGGAACGGATTGTTTCATCCCCGTTCCAAGCTTGCAAATCTTCATTTATGCAACCCGAAGGAGCCCCTCCCGGATATTGCATCGCCTGTGGAACAAACGACGCGCTGTTTGGTTTCATGGCAGATGCTGCGTTGTATAGCTGCACAGCCGCCGGCCCGATGCGACCGGTGGCTTTCGTTCAATTCCGGACATTGCATCCGGAAGCCGTCGCTTTTAGTCCGAGCCCTGGCTGACGCCATGGCGCAGGGGGGAATTAGTGCGTTCCGCGGATGACAAAATGAAAAAACCGTCCAAGTCAGACGGCGGAAAGGAAACCGGTCGCCCCGGCCGCAATGTCGGGGAAGCGCTGCGTCAGGCCTATGACGAAGCGGTCAGCGAAGCTGTGCCCGATGACCTGCTCGACCTGCTGAAGAAGCTCGACTAGTCCTTAGCTGATGGACATTCAGGAAGAAGAAACGCGCGCCAGGCTCCATCCGGCGGCGACGCTGGGGGCTATGCCCACCGGCGCCAAGGTGTTTCTCTACCTGATCGTCTGCTTGTTGCCGCTCGCGCTGATCGCGCTGTTCACCACGCTGCAGAGCACGCGCAGCGCCGATACCGAGGCGCGCGAGCGGTTGCGGGTCGCCGCGGGCGAAAGCTCGGGCGTGCTGCGCGACCTGCTCGTCAACCATGTCGGCCAGCTGTCGAGCGCGCTCGAGGCGCTGGAGGCGAACCCGCACGACGCCCCCGCCTGCACCCGCCTCGCCGGCACTTTCGCCACCGCGGCGGGCGCGCGCTTCGCCATCGCCGATGCCAATGGCCGGGTGATCTGCGGCCAGAATTTCGCAATCGCCGGCAAGGCCGTACTCCAGCCGCGCCAGGTGCGCACCACGCTTATCGATGACGGGATGACGCTGCGCATCGGCGGCAAGGCCGGCGGCACCGCCACTGCCTTCTATCCCACCGCCTCGCTCGCCAGCATCGTGCAGCCGAGCGGCTTCGTTCCCCAATATGGCGCCGCGCTGGTCGGCCATGGCGACCGGCTGGTGCTGCGCCAGCTCCAGGGCATCGGCCCGCTCGACCGGCGCGAGACCATTCCCGACGATCTCGGGCTCGACGGGGTCGCGTTCGAAATGTCGATGCTCGGCGCGCCGATCACCTCGCCGATGATCATCAACACGGTGGTGCTGGTGCTGATGTGGCTGGCGGCCGCCGGGATCAGCTGGTTCGTGGTGGACATCCTGCTGATCCGCCCGCTGCGGCGGCTGCGCGCCAGCGTTGGCGCCTACAAGCCCGGCGAGATGATCGACATCAAGCGCTTCGGCGACATGCCTGCCGCCGAAATCCGCGAGCTGGGCGACACCTTCCGCGAGATCACCCGCACGGTGAAGGAGCATGAGGCGGACCTGGCCGAGGGGCTGGTGCGCCAGACCAAGCTCACCCGCGAAGTCCATCACCGCGTGAAGAACAACCTGCAGGTGATTGCCAGCCTGATCAATTTCCACGCGCGCAGCGCCAAAAGCGCCGAGGCGAGCGAGGCCTATGCCTCGATCCAGCGCCGCGTCGATGCGCTCGCGGTGGTGCATCGCCACCACTATGCCGAGCTCGAGGAAAATCGCGGGCTCGACCTGCGCTCGGTGATCGGCGAGCTCGCCGCGAACATCCGCGCCACCGCGCCCGAGCGCGCGCAGGGCATGGGCGTTACGCTGGACCTCACCCCGGTGCTCGCCAACCAGGATGTCGCTATCGCGGTCGCCTTCCTGCTCACCGAGATCGTCGAGCTGGCGATGAACTGCAATCCGGCCGCGCAGATCCGCATCTCGATCAAGCTGATCGACGATGATGACAGCCGCGCGCTGCTGCGCGTCACGTCGCCGGCGCTGGTCGAGAGTCCCGCGCTCGAGGAACTGATCGAGAACCGCTATGGCCGCGTGATCGGCGGCCTCGCCCGGCAGCTGCGCACCAAGCTGCACCACGATCCGCTCACCGGCGCCTATGAGGCCGCGATCGCGATCACCGGCCGGCCCTGAGGGGCCACAACAACCCAGATAAAAAAGTTCGAAAAAAATTCGAACGGCGTGGAACCCCGGACCGCATGGTCCGTTTTACTCTTCGGATAGTGACCTTTTGCCCCCCCGCTCTCGCTATCCAAGACATGGGCCCGGAAGCGTCAACCCTCCCCCCCCCGGTGACGCTTCCGGGCCTACACTTTTTTCGGGGCTCCCCATCTTCTCCAGCATCTCCAGCCACTTGGACGCAGACGGAACGTTTGCGCGGGGCCGAGCATTGTCCTTCCGACTCCCCTTCGGGGTCCGGTATTTTTTGGAGAGACACGATGCGTAAGATCATCACCTGCGTCGCCCTGGCGAGCGCAATGCTGGTTGCGGCCTGCAACACGATCGAAGGCGCCGGCAAGGACGTTTCCTCGGCGGGCGACACGGTCGCCAAGACCGCCGACGACGCCAAGTAAACCTCTAGCTATCGAAGGACGGCCCCTCCCCTGCGCGGGAGGGGCTTTCCGTATCAGGCGGGCTCGACCTCGTTGGTCTCCGCCTCGTCCTGGGCACTGCGCCGCCGGCGCGTGAACCAGATCGCCACCAGCGACACGAAATACAGCCCGATCAGCGGGATCGCCAGCAGCAGCTGCGAGCCGACGTCCGGCGGGGTCAGTACCGCCGCGACCGCGAAGGCAGCGACGATCGCATAGCGCCACACGCTCTTCAGCTGCTCATAGGTGACGATGCCCGCGCGCTCGAGCAGCATCAGCAGCACCGGCAGCAGGAAGGTGATGCCGAAGGCGAACAGGAACTGCATGATGAAGTCGAGATATTTCTCGGCCTCGGGCAGCGCCTGCTGTTCGACGCCGCCGCCGAGATTGCCCTGATAGCCGAGCAGGAAGTGCAAGGCGGTGGGGATCGCGACCCAATAAGCCAGCGAGCAGCCCGCGAGGAACAGCACCGGCGTGGCGAGCAGGAACGGCAGCAGCGCCTTCTTCTCCTGCTTGTAGAGCCCCGGCGCGACGAACTGCCAGAGCTGCGACGCGATCACCGGGAAGGACAGCATCATCGCTGCGAAGAAGGCGACCTTGAGCTGGACGAAGAACGCGCCGAAGATCTGGGTGAAATAGATCTTGTTCTGCCCCGCCGCGGCGAGCGGGTGGACCAGGAACCCGTAGATTTCCTTCGAGAAATAGAAGGACGCGAGGAAGGCCACCACCAGCGCGGCGACGCAGTAGAGGAGGCGGCGGCGCAGCTCGATCAGATGCTCGAGCAGCGGCTGCTGGGTGTCGTCGATGTCCCTCATTCGGCTGCCTCGGCGGGCGGCTGCGCCTTCGGCTTGCGTGCGCGCGGCTTGGCCGCGGCAGCAGCTTCGGCCGGATCGGCGGCGGGCGCCTTGCGCGTCCGCGGCTTGGACTTGGGTGCGGCTTCAACCGAAGCGGTCTCGGCTACCGGCGCGACAGCGGCGGGCTTACGAACCCGCTTGGGCTTGGGCGCCGAGACACCCGGCGTCTCAGCGGCGATCATCGGCTGCTCGACCATCACGGGCGGCGCATCCTCTCCGGCGTGATAGACCTCGGCTTCGGGCGCGGGGGCGGGAAGCGCCGCGGGCGGATGCTCGGACATGATCCGGGCATTCTCCGCCGCCCATTGCTTCTCGAGCTCGGCCAGCTCGGCCTCGCGCACCATATTGTCGAACCCGGAACGGAACTGGCGCGCGACGGCGCGCGCCTTGCCGAACCACTTGCCCAGGAAGCGCATCGCCTTGGGCAGATCCTTGGGCCCGATCACGATCAGCGCCACGATGGCGACGACCACGAATTCGGGCGCGTTGAAATCAAGCATCGATCAATCGCCAGAAGCTGCACCCCGGCTCAGCACCGGGGGCGCGGAAGGTCAGCGCTGCTCTTCGCGGGCGGGTTCCGCCTCGCGCTGCACCGTCGGCTCGGGCGTGGACTTGCCCTCGATGCGGGTCGGCGCCGGCTTGTCGTCGTCGTCCTCCGACATGCCCTTCTTGAACTGCTTGATGCCCTTGGCGACGTCACCCATCATGTTCGAGAAGCGCGTGCCGCCGAACAGGAGGATAACGAAGACACCGACGATCAGCCAGTGCACCAGGCTCATGCTACCCATTACAAATCTCCTCGAATCTGGCTGTATCTAGGCTTCGCGCGCACCTGCGGCAATGCCCAAGCGCCGGGAGCCCCTATTCGTCGTCCGTGACAGTTTCGATTTCGGCCGGCTCCGGCTCGTCGCCGCCCTCGCCCAGCGCTTCCATCGCGAGATCGACCGGATCGAGCAGGCCGGCCGCCTTGAGATCGTCGATGCCCGGCAAGTCGCGGCGGCTGGCAAGGCCGAAATGGGTGAGGAAGCCGCCGGTGGTGGCATACATCAGCGGCCGCCCGGGCACTTCGCGGCGCCCGGCGGGCCGCACCCAGCCGGCTTCCATCAGCACGTCGATCGTACCCTTGGAGATCTGCACGCCGCGGATCGCCTCGATCTCGGCGCGGGTCACCGGCTCGTGATAGGCGATGATCGCCAGCGTCTCGATGCCCGCGCGACTGAGCTTGCGGCTCTCCTCGCGGTCGCGGCGGAGCAGATGGGCGAGATCGGCGGCGGTCTGGAAATGCCAGCGGTCGCCGCGGCGGACCAGCTCGATCCCGCGCCCGGCATAGAGCGCCTCGAGAGCGGCGAGCGCCGCCCGCACGTCCATCTCCGGGCCGACATGGGCGCGGATCTCGTCCAGGTTCATCGGGGTCTCGGAGGCGAACAGCACCGCCTCCACCGCGCGCGACGCGGCGTCTTCAGGGGTCATGCAATTGCCTTGAGATAGAGCGGCGCAAAGGCCGATTTCTGCTTGAGTTCCACCCGCCCCTGCTTGGCCAGCTCGAGCGCAGCGACGAAGGACGAGGCGAGTGCCGACTTGGCATAGGGGCCGCTGGCATCCTCGGGCAGGAAGGACTGAAGCGTGCTCCAGTCGATCCGCGCGCCGATCAGCTTCGAAACGCGCTCGATCGCCGCCTCCAGCGTCATCACGTCGCGGTGCGCGACGACGTGCATCACCGGCCGGGTGCGCGCGCTGATCCTGCCATAGGCGGAAATCAGGTCGTAGATCTCCGCTTCCCAGCGTGCCTTGCGCAGCACGCGCAGGCCCTCGGGCGCGCCGCGGAAGAAATTATCGCGGCCGGTGCGGTCGCGCGCCATCAGCCGAGCGCCGGCCTCGCGCATCGCGTTGAGCCGCTCGAGCCGCAGCTGCAGCCGCAGCGCCAGCTCCTCGGGGCTCGGCGTCTCCTCGGGGTTGCGCGGCAGCAGCAGCGCCGATTTGAGATAGGCCAGCCAGGCGGCCATCACGAGATAATCGGCGGCAAGCTCGAGCTTCAGCTCGCGCGCCTCGTTCACGAAGCCGAGATATTGCTCGACGAGCTGGAGGATCGAGATCTGGCGCAGGTCGACCTTCTGCGTGCGCGCAAGCGTCAGCAGCAGGTCGAGCGGCCCTTCCCAGCCGTCGATATCGATCTTCAACCTGTCCGCAGTCTCGACGTCCATCGATCGATCTAAGCAGCCCGCGCGGCAGAAGTCACCGGCTCAATAGAGCTGGCCTTCGGAAGCGGCGTGGAAGGGATCGGTCGCCTTGGTGCAATCGGGCCGGACCGGCAGCCGATCGACGAGCACCGCCTCGCTCAGCATGTCCACCCGGCCATCGGGCGCGACGCGGATCTCGCCGTGGAACAGCCCGGTCTTGAACACCACCGTGGCGCTGAGCAGGAACGCGTCCTTTTCCACCCCGCGCAACGTCACCGGGCGAATCTCCAGCGCGGCGGAGGCGATCGCGGCGGGATCGGCATCGGGCTGCCAGGCAAGCTCGCGCGCCGATTCGACGATCAGGAAGCGCCCATGCGCGCCGCCGACATGATCGAAGAAGAAGGCGGCATAGGCGGCGGCGTTCGCGGCGGAGATCCGCATGCCGACCCGGGCATTGTGCCGGTAGATCGGCACGTTGCTGTGATCGAGCAGCACCGCCTGGCCGCCCGCCGACAGCGCCAGCCGCGCATTGGGCGCACCGCGGCTCTGGTCGACGATACGGACCAGTTCGGTATCGGCATAGAAGGGCAGCGGCGCAGACCAGAGCTGCACCGTGTTGCTGTCGAGCGGCGACGGGCGCACCTGCCCGTTCAGCACCGCCACGAACTCGACCGCCTCGCCCTTTCCGGCGCGGCGCCACGCATAATCCCGAAGCCGCATTGGCTCGCTCCCCTGCGAGTGAAGATGCAGGAAGAATCGAAGCTACGCCAATCCAAATGAATCAGAGCTGAGCGAGCAGCGCGTCCCGTTTTGCCACGAGTTCGGCGAAGTCCGCCTCGGGCTCGTCGGCGCCGGTCGTTGCCATCGCGCGATCGAGCCGCTCGACGCATTCGGGCGTGGCATCGGGGAGCAGGCCGGTGATCTCGATCATCTCGTCCATCCGCGCCCAGCAATCGAGCACCACGTCGCAGCCCGCAGCCAGCGCCTGGGTCGCCTTCTCGCCTGGCGTGCCCGACAGCGCCTTCATGTCGATGTCGTCGGTCATCAGCAGCCCGTCGAACCCGATGCGGGTGCGGATGATCTCCTGGATCACCTTGGGTGAGAGCGTGGCGGGGCGCTCGGCGTCCCAGGCCTCGAACACAACGTGGCAGGTCATGCCCATCGGCGCGTCTTTCAGCGCGTGGAAGGGCGCGATGTCCTGTGCCAGAGCCGCCTCGTCCACCTTGACGCGCGGCAGCTCAAGATGGCTGTCGACCAGCGCGCGGCCGTGCCCCGGCATATGCTTGACCACGCCGACGACGCCGCCGCGGCGCAGGCCCTCGACACAGGCCTGGCCGAGCGCCGCGACGCGCATCGGCTCGCTGCCGAACGCGCGATCGCCGATCGCCTGGGTGACTTCGGGCGTCACCACATCGAGCAACGGCGCGCAGTCGACGGTGACGCCCACTTCGGCGAGCATCATCCCGAGCGCGTGGTAATTGGCCCGCGCCGCCTCGATCGCGGAGATCGGCGCGATGTCGTAGAGCTTGCCGAACACCTCGCCCGCCGGAAAGGCCGGCCACACCGGCGGCACCATCCGGCTGACCCGGCCGCCTTCCTGGTCGATCAGGATCGGCAGGTCGGCGCGGCCGGAGAGCGTGCGCAATTCCTCGGTGAGCGCGCGCATCTGGTCGCGGCTCTCGCAATTGCGCTTGAACAGGATGTAGCCGAGCGGATCGGCATCACGGAAGAAATCGCGCTCCTCGGCCGTGAGCGACAGGCCGGATACGCCGAAGATGACTGGCTTCATGCGGGCGTCTTAGCGAAAGGGAGGGCGCCGGATAAGCCCCTCCCCCTTTATCGGCCATGCACCCGCGGCATGGCCGGGATCAATTCGCCACGTAGCAATTCTCGCCGGCGACCTTGAGCTTGCCGCACAGCTCGCGGGCCTGGCTGTTCGAGCCGGTGTTCACGCGCAGGCGGAACACCGCCTTGCCATCCTTCTCGCCGCGCTCGACCGACTTGCCGAGCGGCGCGAGATAGGAAAAGCGCTTCGACAGCCGTGCCCAGGCGGCATTGGCGCCACCTTCGTCGGGGAAGGCGCCGAGCTGGATCAGCGCGCCCGATCCCGCCGCCGGTGCGGCAGGCGCGGCGATCGCCGGCAGCTTCTTCGGCGCCGCCGGCGTGCTGGCGCCGGACGGGATCGCGACCTTGGCGTCCTTCTCCCCGGTCAGCGACACGCCCTTGTCGGCAACCTTCTTGCCCTCGACCGGGGCTTCGGGAAGCGCACCCACGTCGATGCTCGAATTGCCGGCATTGCCCTGGCTGGTCGCGAAGACGGTGTCGCCCTCGCCGTCCACCTTCATGCCGCCGGGCTCGTCGGGCTTGACCTTGTAGTCGCCCGCCGGCGCCGCGATCAGCTCGCCATTGCCGACCAGGCTCTGCTGCTTCTGATACCAGTAATAGCCGAACGCCCCCGCGCCGATCACGGCGAGGAGCAGCAGGATCAGCAGCAGGATGCGGCCAAAGGACGGACCCTCGCGGTAATCCTCCTCCACCGTCTCCAGCCAGGGAAGGCGATCATCGTCTCCGAAGCCGGCCTCCCCCCCACGCATATTCATTCGCTTACATCTCCTGGACGGCCTCTACGCCCATGATGCGAAGGCCATTGCGGATAATCTGCCCGATAGCACGCGCCAGATAAAGCCGCGCGCAGGTTAACCCAGCCTGATCCGCGATCAGGAAGCGACGGCTCGCATCGTCCTTGCCGAGATTCCACAGCGAATGGAGTTCAGCCGCCAAGTCGTAGAGATAGAACGCAATTCGGTGCGGCTCGCGCGCCGATGCAGCTGCCTCGACGATGCGCGGGAACTGCGCGGCGGCCTGCACCAGCCGCAGCTCCTGTGTATCAAGCAGAGACAGGTCCACATTGGCACACGCGATCCCGGCCTCCGCGGTGCGCCGGCCGAGCGATGCGACGCGGGCATGCGCATACTGGACGTAGAACACCGGATTGTCCTTCGATGCCTCGACCACCTTGGCGAAATCGAAGTCCATCTGGGCATCGGCCTTGCGGGTGAGCATGGTGAAGCGGACGACGTCCTTGCCGACTTCGTTCACCACATCCGCCAGCGTGACGAAATTGCCCGCGCGCTTGCCCATCTTCACCAGCTCGCCGTTACGCATCAGCCGGACCATCTGGACCAGCTTGACGTCGAACTTGGTCTCGCCGCCGGTCAGCGCCTGCACCGCGGCGACGATGCGCTTGACCGTGCCGGCATGGTCCGCGCCCCAGATGTCGATCAGCGCGTCGGCCGATTGCGCCTTCTGGAAGTGATAGGCGAGATCGGCGCCGAAATAGGTCCAGGCGCCGTTCGACTTCTTGATCGGGCGATCCTGATCGTCGCCGAACTGCGTCGAGCGGAACAGCGGCAGCTCGACCGGCTCCCAATCCTCGGGCGTCTCGCCCTTCGGCGCCTCGAGCACGCCGTCATAGACGAAGCCGCGCTCGCGCAGCCAGGCTTCGGCCTGCTCCGGCTTGCCCGCGGCCTGGAGCTCGGCCTCGGACGAGAACAGGTCGTGATGGATGCCGAGCAGCGCGAGGTCGGCGCGGATCAGGTCCATCATCGCGGCGACCGCGATCTGGCGGAACAGCACCAGCCACTCGCTATCCGGCGCATGGACGTACTTGTCGCCGAACTCGGCAGCGAGCTTCTCGCCGACGGGCTTCAGATAGTCGCCCGGATAGAAACCAGTGGGGATCTCGATCGTCTCGCCGAGCGCTTCGCGGTAGCGCAGATGCGCCGAGCGGGCGAGCACGTCGACCTGGCCGCCGGCATCGTTGACATAATATTCGCGGATCACCTTGTGCCCGGCGAATTCGAGCAAGGACGCCAGCGCATCGCCCACCACCGCGCCGCGGCAATGGCCCATGTGCATCGGCCCCGTCGGATTGGCCGAGACATATTCGACGTTGACGGTCGTGCCGGCGCCCACGGTCGAGCGGCCATAGTCGTCGCCGGCATCGAGGATCGCCATCAGCTCGCCGCGCCAGGTGTCGTCGGTCAGCGTCAGATTGATGAAGCCCGGGCCCGCGATCGAGACCGAAGCGACTTCGTCCAGCTTCTCCAGCTCGGCGCCGATCTTCTCGGCGAGCGCGCGCGGGTTGGTGCCGGCGGGCTTCGCCAACACCATCGCGGCGTTGGTCGCCAGGTCCCCGTGCGATGCGTCGCGCGGCGGCTCCACCGTGACTGCGCGTCGCTCCAGCCCCGCAGGCAGGTCACCGGCGAGGACGAGCGCATCCAGGGCAAGGTTCAGATGCGCGGCGAAACGGGCGTAGAGCGTCATTCAGGGTTCCAGCTAGGAAGGAAGCGGGCGCCTTAGCGGATGCGGCGGCGCGATGCCACAGCGCTGAATATAGGAAGCCGCTATTCGGCCGCCACTGCGCGCACCTTGCCCGGCTGGATGCCGTTGAGCAACATCGCGGCGAAGGGCGAACGGCGCACCACCAGGCGGTGCACCAGATAGGAGAGCCACCCCGCCAGCCCCACGGTGAGCGCATAGCCGGCATAGGGATTGAGCCGCAGCGGATCGATGAGCAAGTCGATCAGCAGGATGATCGGGAAGTGCACCATGTAGATAGTGAAGGCGCCGTCGGCGATGCGCCGGAACAGCACCGGCGTCTCGCGCATCGCCATCGCCGAGCGCAGGATCAGCACCGTCACCGCGGGCGGGCACAGGCAGGCGGTCACCACGTTGAGCGGGCTCGCCGGCGTGTCGAACAGGCCTGCGCCATTGCCCGGCAGCAGCCGCGATGCCGAGCACAGCACGAGGACGAGGATCAGCACGTTGAACGCCGGCCCGCTGCGCGCGGTCATCCGCCGGAACAGCGCAGGCGATCCGGCAAGCATCACGCCAAAGCCATAGAGCGGCACATAGCCCACCACCTGGTGCAGCGCCCAGACGGGATCGCCGAGCGGCCCCGCCATCGCCGCCAGCCGGCCGACCAGCAGCACGTTGAGGCTCGACAGCACGCCCAGCGCGAGGATGATCAGCGTCGGCGAGGGCCGCTGCCGCTCCGCCCAGCGATCGATACGGACGAACAGGCCATGCGTCTGGTCGGTGCGGTAGAGCCACCAGGTGAGCGGGGCATAGACGAGCAGGTCGACCAGGAACCAGAAATGCCACCAGCCGAGCTCGGCGATCCCGGGCATCGCCAGCCCGAGTTTGTGCCAGGCGAAGATCGCGCTCATTAGCGGGCTCAGGAAGAACAGTCCGAAGATCGTCGGCACGCCGATCTGGAAAAGCCGCCGCGCCAGCCACGCATCGGCACCGCGCTTGCGGACCGCATAGAGGCTGAGCAGCCCGGCCACCGCGAAGAACGTGCCCATGCGGAAATTGGCGGACATCTTGGCGATCAGCACGAACAGCGGCAGCTGGATGTCCTGCACGCTGGTGGCATGCAGGAAAATGCCCGCGAGCATCAGCAGTGCACGCCAATTGTCCAGGCCGGCAATCCGCTCGCCTTGCACCTACGCCCCCTCACGCAACCAAACATGCAGTTCGATGCGACGTGACCTAGGTTAAAATACTTAAGCAGTTGTTCCGCTATCGAACCGAAATGGTTTAAACCGCGGTAAGAATCAAGCGGTGGGCTGGAGCATCCCCGGGTCGCACTTCTTGAGCACGTTGATCGGCATCGCCTCGCTCATCGCGTGGCGCAGCGCGATCTTCCAGCGGCGATAGCCCTCGTCGTTGAGGTGCAGCCCGTCCTCGTTGAAGAACGGCCCCGGCTTCCCCTGCTCGAGCAGCAGCGGCACCGTGTCGACATAGGCAACGTCGCTCTGGGCATCGGCGATCGCGCGGGCGGCGGCGTTGAACTGCACCTGCTGGGCGCGGTGGTCCCAGCGCGTCGGGCTCGGCTTGAGCGAGATGAGGAACACCGGCGTCTGGCCGAAGAGCTGCGTCTTGATCCGCAGGAAGTCGCGCAGGTCCGCGATCGTCTCGTCGACCGTGCGGCCAAAGGCGAGATCATTGTCGCCGGCATAATAGATGATCGCCTGTGGCCTGTGCTTGGCCTGGTCATGCTCGAAATGCAGGTTGATCTCGGCCATGGTCGCGCCGCCGATGCCACGGTTCTGCGCGATCCAGGGGCGCAGGTCGTTCTGCAGCGTGTTCCAGCGGCTCATCGACGAGCTGCCGACGAACCACAGCACGCAGGCGCCTTCGCGCGCCGAGGCGCCGGGCAGCGGCTCGCGCGCCTTCATCCACATCCAGCCGCCGAAGATGCCGGCGAACACCGCGAGCGCGATCAGGCACTTGCCGAGCGCGGCAAGCGCGGTGCGCAGCGGCTTTTGCGATGGCGGAGACGTGGGCAGCTTCCATCCTCGATATGCGACAAGGCGCACATAGCAAGGTGAACGTTAAAGCCTGGTTTGCGCGGGAACGCGTCTTATCAAGGCGTTACTGCACGCTGCGCGGAATGCGATCGAGGTGCAGATAACCGGCATTGAAATCGCCGATCCGCGAAAGCTGCTCGAAGTCGATGATCCGGATCTCGCGCTTGGTCCGCTCGATCAGCCCGTCCTGCTCCAGTCCCTTCAGCGTCCGGTTGATGTGGATGCTGGTCAGCGCCAGCGCATCGGCCAGTTGCTCCTGCGTCATCGGCAGGATGAAGTCGCGGTCGGTGCCCAGGCCCGCGACCGTGAGCCGCACGCTGAACTCGCAGAGCAGATGCGCGGTCCGGGCGCGCGCATCGCGGCGGCCGACATTGAGCGTCCATTCACGGAAGATCGCCGCGTCGACCAGGGTCTCGTACCACATCGCTTGCCCGACCATCGGCAGCTCGGCGGCGATCTGCTTGATCGCACCGTTCGGGATCATCGCGACCTCGGCTGTGGTCAGCGCCTGGATATTGTGATCGGAGCGCCGGAGGATCGAGTTGTGGAGATCGACCACATCGCCCTTCATATGGACCGAGAATATCTGGCGATCGCCGCTGCCGGCGATCTTGTGGCGGATCGCATAGCCCGACAGCAACAGGCAGCAATGGGTGGGCCGATCGCCTTCGCGCACAATATATTCGTGGGCGCGCAAGGTACGCAGCGTGTGCGGAAGCGCGCATACCGCCTCTTGGTCCTGCTCGTCGAGCGGAAGCCACAATTGAAGCTTTTCCAGCATCGGCGAGAGCGCAGAGAGTGTCAAATTCCGCTCCGGTTCTGACGGGAGCGCATCGCATCTCTCAGCCATCGGCGGCCAAATATCTGACCGATGGTAAGCTTAACCTAGACCAAGGCGCCGGGCCTGTCTCTGGGTTATTAATCTCGGACGCTAATTGATATTAGGTTTTCGTCGCCCGATCGCTGCCTCGTCCCGTGAGCGCCGCTTTGCTCCAGCAGGTCTTGTCCGATCGCATTCTGGTCGGCGCTGGACGCCTGTACTGATCCACGCCCTAGCGGGGGTCCCCCCGGCGATCGCGCCGGGGGGATTGGGGTCCAAGCCTATCAGGCGTGCACCAGGTCCTGAAGCGGCCGCGCCGCCTGCACGTCAGGGAACAGCTTCTTGGTGGTCGTCAGCGGGTTGAGGTCGAAATGGCTGGCGACCGCCGAGCCGATCAGCGTGTCGAGCCCGGTGGTGGGCTTGAGATCGCGATTCTCGTAGAGTGCGGCATCGGCCAGCCCCGGCCAGTCGGCGAGCACCTTGCCGCCATTGACCGCGCCGCCCATCAGCATCGCGCACGAGCCGGTGCCGTGATCGGTGCCCTGGGTGCCGTTGATCTTCACCGTACGACCGAACTCGGTAGCGACGAGCACCACCGTGTTGTTCCACAGCGGCCCGAGCCCCTTCTGCAGCTCGCCGACCATCTTATCGAGTCCGTTGAGCTGGCCGGCCAGCCGCCCCTTCTGCCCGGCATGCGTATCCCAGCCGCCGGTTTCGATCATCGCGATGCGCGAGCCGTTCGCCGCAGAGAGCATCTTGGCCGCGAGCGCGCCGGTATCGGCGGCGTTTTTGCCATTGTCGGAGACGAGATCGCCGGTGAGCATGCGGGTGGCGGTCGCCTGTTCCCAGATGCCGTGCAGCTGCTGGTCGCCCTGGTACATCTGGCTGACGCGCATCAGCAGGTCGTCCGATGCGTCGGGCAGCGACGACGGCGCATAGCTCGCCACCTCGACCCCGCCGCGCAGCGCCATCGGGATGGTCGCGGCAAGCGCGATCGCCTTGTCGTCGGCCGGCAGCATGCTGAGCAGGCGGTTCAGCCAGCCGTCCTTGAGCTGGTAGGCCGAGGTTCCGCCGGTCTCGAGCACGTTCTGCCCGTCGAAATGCGAGCGGTCGCGATAGGGCGAGGCGACGGCGTGGAGGAACAGCGCCTGCTTGGCGCCATAGAGCCCGTGGATGTTCTTCATCGCCGGGTGCAGCGCGAACATGTCGTTGAGCTTGGGCGCGGCGGCGAAATCCTCGGCCAGCTGGCCGCGCTGGCTGACATAGGCCGGATCGCCCACCGGGGCGACGGTATGCAGGCCGTCGGCGGCGCCGCGCTGGATGATGAAGACGAAGCGTCGCTCGGTCGCCGCGCGGGCAAAGGCGATGCGCGAACCGAAGGCGGTGGCGAGGACGGCGGAAGCGCCGAGCCCCACGAAATTGCGACGGGAAAGTGCGGTCATCGGGCTTACCTCCGCATGAATTCGGGCGAGACGAGCATCAGGGCAAGGCCCTGGCCCGGGCTTTCGGCGCGGGCGATCGACTGGGCGGTGGCGGGGCTGAGCGCGCCGGGGAACAGCTCGGCGGCGCGCTGGCGGGCGTCGATCGTGTCCTTGGCGCGCTGCGCCATCCGCTCGGCCGCCTCGACCCGGCGCATCACCGCATCGGGGCCGGCCCAGGCGCCGGCGACGTCGTCCCAGCCCGCCGGCGAGCCTGGCTTCCAGGTCGGCTGGCCGAGCTGGCCCATCAGCCCGTTCACCGCGTTCGCCTGGACCTGCTTGGTGCCGAGCGCGCGCATCGCAGAGATCGACCATTCCCAGGGCGACTTGAACTTGGCCGGCTGGGGCGCCCAGCATTCGGGCGCATTGATCAGCGCGCGGTAGACGGTCGGCAAGTCGCCACCTGAGGAGAGGAACGCCTTTTCGAGCTTGGCAACCAGCGCGGGGGGCGGATCGTCCGCGGCGAAATGGCGGGCGAGCTTGGTGGCGATATGGTGCGCGGTCGCCGGATGGGTGGCGAAGAAGTTGAGCACCGCGGCAGCCTGCGCCTCGCCCTGCTGGCTCCACTGCTTGCCCAGGATCGTGCGCGTGCCCGGCTCGTGCAGCCGGTCGGCGAAGACGAAGGTGCCGGGCTCGCCCTCGGCGGTGCCGGCATAGCGCGCGCCGGCACCGCGGCCGATCCCGGCAATGGTGAAGCCGGTCATCGCGCGGGCGAACTCGGTCACGTCCGCCTGGGTGTAGACGCTGCGCACGCCGAGCGTGTGGAGCTCCATGATCTCACGCGCGAGATTCTCGTTGAGGCCCGAGCGGTTCTTCGCCTGCCGGCGTGCCGCGATCTGGCCGGCGGGGCTGTTCGGCCCGATCGACACCGCCTGATCGAGATAGAGCAGCATCGAGGGGTGCCGCTCGACGGCGTTGAGCATGTCGCCGAACTTGCCCATCACGTGCGGGCGGATCGCCTCGAACTCGAGCGTGCCGCACATGCCGACCAGCTCGAGCTTGTCGGCCGAGACGGCGAAATGGTTCGCCCAGAAATGCGTGAGCCGCTCGGCGAACGGCGTCGGCGAGTTGATCGCGGTGAGCGCGCGCGCCGAGACCATGCCGACATAGATCTGCTGCTGCACCCGCCGCGCCTCGCGCCGGGCCAGCATCGCGGCATCCTCGCCTTCATAGAGCGGCTTGCCGGCGGCCCCTGGCTTGGCCTGGATGCGCGCCCCGGCGGGCTGCGCGCTCATGCCGTCCTGCATGGAGCCGCCCTGCATCGTGCCCGGCTGCATCGCAGGAGCCGCGGACTGCATGTCCTGCATCGCCGCGCCACCCGCCATCGGCGGCTGGGCTACTGCCGGCCTGGACGGAACCGCGCCCTGCTGGGCCTTGGGGCCCGCAGCCTGGCGGAGCAGCCGCTGCTGCTCGTAGAAATCGGCCAGATCGCGCGCCACCTGGGTGCTGGGCACCTGCGACGCGATCGCCTCGGGCCGAGGATCGAAGCTCTCGATCTGGGCGGCCAGCCATTTGCGGGGATCGCTGCCGGGATCCTCGCCCGGCCTGGCGCCGAGCCCGAAGCGATTGAGAGCGATACTCGCGTCCGTCATTGCGACATCCCCTGTGACAATATTTCCTGACTACGCACAAACTGTCGCAGAAGTTTGCCACGTTTTCGATCCGTCGAAACATTGGCTCGGCTCGCCGCTTGCGTTTTGTGCAATCGCCCTGCCCGGCCTTTGCGGTTGCCGATTTTGCTGCGTCGCAACAAAAGGGTCCGCAAGAACATAACAAATTGGATGCCGATCTGGCTCTTTATCAACAAGGAGAAAGATCGTGACGAAATTCCTTTTCGCGGCTGCTGCCGCAGTCCTGACCTTCACTGCGCCGGCCGCGTTCGCCGGTGACCGCACCTTCACCCATGAAGGCGTGACCTATACCTATACGGTGACGCAGAAGAATGGTGTCCAGGTCCTCCAGGGCCGCACCGGTAACGGCGGCGACTTCCGCCTGTCGGTCAAGAATGGCTGGGTCGACGGGTATGTGAACGACACGCGCGTCTCGTTCCGCGCTCCCAAGGGCAAGGCGCTGACGCAGGTCGCCACGCGCTAAGGATCGTTTCCAGCGATTTGTGGAAGGTCGGGGCCCAGCTCCGGCCTTTCTCGCGTTCAGAAGCCTTCGGGCAACTCGATCCTGCCGATCAGCTCGCGGTAGCGCGCAATGGCGTAGCGATCGGTCATGCCCGCGATGAAATCGGCGATGTGGCGGCTGCGTGCAGGCTCCGCCTCGGGCAGTGCGGCGCTCCATTCCTCGGGCATCAGCTTCGGATCGGCGCGATAGGCCGCGAACAGCCCCGCCACCACCGTGTGCGCCGCATCGGCCGCGGCGAGCTGGCTCGGATGGTGGTAGAGATTGGCGTACATGAAGCGCTTGAGCCCGCGTTCCGCCTCGCGCATCCCGTCGGAGAAATGCGCCAGCACCCGGCCGGCTGCACGCACGTCCGCCACCGTCTCGACGCCGCTTTCGGCGATGCGCTTGCCCGTCGCGTCGATCAGGTCGTTGACCATCGCGCCGATCTGGGCGCGGATCAGCTCGCTGATCAGCCGGCGGCGCTCGCAGCCGGGGAACTTGGCCTCCACCTCGCGCCAGCCATCGGCGACCATCGGCAGCTCGAACAGCTGGTCGAGCTGGAGCAGCCCCGCGCGCAAGCCGTCGTCGATGTCGTGATTGTCATAGGCGATGTCGTCGGCAATCGCGGCGACCTGCGCCTCGAGCGAGGCCCAGCTTTCCAGCTCGAGCGGGAATTGCCGGTCCGCCTCGGCCAGCGCCCATTCGGGATGCGCGATCGGGCCATTGTGCTTGGCCAGGCCCTCGAGCATCTCCCAGCTGAGGTTGAGCCCGTCCCAGGCCGGATAGGGCCGCTCGATCGTGGTCAGCGTGCGCAGCGTGTTGCCGTTGTGATCGAACCCGCCCTGCGCCGCCAGCGCCTCGCCCAGCGCCTTCTCGCCGGCATGGCCGAAGGGCGGATGGCCGATATCGTGCGCCAGGCAGAGCGCCTCGGTCAGGTCCTCGTTGAGCCCGAGCGTGCGCGCGATCGCGCGGCCGATCTGCGCGACCTCGAGGCTGTGGGTGAGCCGCACGCGGAAATGGTCGCCGTCGGGCGCCATGAACACCTGGGTCTTGTGGCGCAGCCGCCGGAAGCTGATCGAGTGGATGATCCGGTCGCGGTCGCGCTGGAAGGCGTCGCGCGGCCCCCGGGCGGTGCCGCCGGGCTCGGGATGGAGGCGGCCACGGCTGGTTTCGGGGGTAGAGGCCCAGGGAGAAATCGCTTTCACCGGGCGGCTCCTATCAGCCCCTTCTCTATGGCGCCAGCTTGGTCACCTTCTGCCCGGCCTCACTGGTGAAGACGAAGCCAGACACGCCCGCCTTGCCCAGCGTGTTGACGAAGGCCTGCGCCTCCGCGCTCGTCTTGAACGGGCCGGTGAGCACGCGGTTGGTGGCGCGCAGCGGCGTCGTCCAGGCGGCTTTGCCCTTCAGCGCAGCCGGCGCCTTGGCGACCACCGCCTTCCAGGCCTTGGCGAGCGAGTCCTCGTTGGCACCACCCGCCACCTGCACCCAGACGCGCGCCAGATCGGCCTTGGCCGGGTCGGGCTTCTTGGGATCGGGCTTCTTCGCCTTGGGATCGAGCTTGCCCTTCTTGCCATCCTCGGCATCCGGCTTGGCCTTGGGGTCGGCCTTGGCCTTCGGATCGGGCTTCGCCTTCGGATCGAGCTTGGCCTTGGGGTCCGGCTTCTTGGGATCGGGCTTGGCTGCGGCAGGCTCGGGCTTGGGCTTGGCCGGAACCGGCTTGGCCTCGGCGACGCGTACCGGCGCAGGCGCGGCAACGGGCTCCTCGGGCGGCGGCGCCGTGACGGTGGCGAGCTCCTCCGCGGGAATGGTGATCCCGCCGACGATCGCGGCGAGCGCCGAATCCTCCTGCCCGACCTTGGCTGGCGCAGGCTCGGGCCGCGGCGCCGGGCGCACCGGCTGCACCACCGGCTCGCTGCGCGCGAGCACGACCGGCTGGGCCGGCTCGGGCGCAGGCCGCGACGGCATCGCGACGGCATGCACGGGCGCGGGCGTCGGGGTCGGCCGCACCGGCACAGGGCGAACGGGTGCGGGGCGAACCGGCGCGGGTGCCGGCCGCTCGGCGACCTCGACCGGCTCCTCGTCGCGCTTCGGCGCCGGGATCGGCTGCACGATCGGCGTGGGCGGCAGCACGAAGCGCGGCGGCGGCGGGAGATTGTCGTCGGGCTCGGGCGCAGGCGCCGGCGCAGGGCGGACCGCGGCGGCCATGGCGAGCTTCTGGTCGCGCTCGCGATCCTTGCGCGAGCGGCGGTCCTTGCCCGCGGTTGCCATCGGGGCCGCGACTGGCTGGGCGGCGGCAAGCTGCACCGGCCTGGGCGGCGCCGGCACATATCGCGGCAGCTCGGGCGCCAGCCGCGCATCGGCGAGCCGCGCCTGGGTCGGCGAAAGCTCGCCGAAATGCACGGCGAAGGCGCGATCGGCGGGGCCAAGGCCGGCGAGGCGACGGAAGAAGGGCGAGAGTGCCTGCCCCATCGTGCCCGGCATCATGCTCGCGGCGATCTTCTCCGCCCCCGCGGTATCGCCGTTCATCGCGAGGATGAACGCGCGCGCGCGCCATGCGGCACGGTCGCTGCGGCGAAGCAGCGGCTCGAGCACGCGCATCGCCTCCTCGCGGTCACCGGCGATGCCGAGCGACAGCGCGTAGCGGCGCACCGTCTCGTCGTCGCGGTCGCCGCCGCTCAGCGCCAGCTTGTAGTCACGCTGCGCCAGCGCCGGCTGGCCGAGCAGGTCATAGGCGAAGCCGCGGTCGCTGGCATAGTCGCGCACATCCACGCCGCGCGCCTCAGCCGTCTGGAACAGGTGCAGCGCCTCGCCCGGCCGCTCGAGCCGCACCAGCGCCATGCCGCGCCCGGCGGAGATGCGCGGATCGCCCGGCGCTATCGCCTCGGCACGCTGGAAAAAGGCAAGCGCAGCGGAAGTATCGCCCAGCCGTGCGCTGGTCATCCCCGCATCGAGCAGCATGCGCACGTCGCGCGGATCGCTGGCGAGCGCGCGAATATCGTTCGCCAGCCGGTCCGCATCGGGATTGGCCTGGGCGACGACTTCGCTCTGGGCAAGGGCGGGGGCAGCCTGGGCTGCGACCAGGGCGAGCGCAGCGGCGCCGATAAAGCGTATCCGGTTCATGTCCCCGCCAACCTGCGCATCGTTGCGCTGAACCGACAATGACGACGCCGGCAAGGCTCGCCGAAACGAGCCCCGCCGGCGACGAATGACTTACTGGTTGTTCTGGCTGCGCAGGAAGCGCGGGATGTCGAGCGGGTCCTTGTCCTCTTCATCCTCGGCCTTGGCTGCGCCGCGCGATGCCATCGCCATGCGCTCGAACAGCGTGCCGCCGCTCTTCTTCGCCGGCTTCTCGGCCAGCGGCGAGGCTTCCTCGTCGTCCCCGCCGGTCAGCCAGCGGCGGCGCGAGGCCGGTGCGGGCGTGGGCTCTTCGGCGACCGGCTGCGGCGCTTCGGGAACCAGGCTGTCGGCACCGAGGACGAGCTCGTCCTCGTCGCTGTCCTTGCCGTCATCGACCCAGTTCGACTGGACCGGCGCTGCCTGGGCCGGCTCGGGCTCGGGCTCATAGGCTTCCGGAACCGGCGGCGAGAGCGGCATGGGATCGGCTTCGGCCACCGGCTCATAGGCTGCGGGAACCGGCGGCTCCAGCGGCGCTTCCTCGGCAGCGGGCTCCGGCGCGCTGGCCGGTGCCGGATCGGCGGCGGTGCGGCGCGGCGTCGAGAAGGAGAAGACGCGCGGCTGCTCGGCGGCGCGCGGCGCGGCGACCGGCTGCGCATCGGCATCGATGCCGGTCGCGACGACCGAGACGCGGATCTTGCCCTCGAGCTCCGGATTGAACGCCGAGCCCCAGATGATGTTCGCATCCGGATCGACCAGCTCGCGGATATGGTTCGCGGCTTCGTCGACCTCGAGCAGGCGCATGTCCTCGCCGCCGGTGATCGAGACGATCACGCCCTTGGCGCCGTTCATGCTCACGCCGTCGAGCAGCGGGTTGGCGATCGCCTTCTGCGCCGCGATCAGCGCGCGGTCGTCGCCGTCCGCCTCGCCGGTGCCCATCATCGCCTTGCCCATCTCCTGCATCACCGAACGGACGTCGGCGAAGTCGAGGTTGATGAGGCCCGGCATGACCATCAGGTCGGTGATGCCGCGTACGCCCTGCTGCAGCACCTCGTCGGCCATCTCGAATGCTTCCTTGAAGGTCGTGTTCGCGTTGGCGATCAGGAAGAGGTTCTGGTTCGGGATGACGATCAGCGTATCGACATATTTCTGCAGCTCGTTGATGCCGGCTTCCGCCGACGCCGCACGGCGCTTGCCCTCGAAGGCGAACGGCTTGGTGACGACGCCCACGGTCAGAATGCCCAGGTCGCGCGCGGCCTTGGCGATCACCGGCGCCGCACCCGTGCCGGTGCCGCCGCCCATGCCGGCGGCGATGAACACCATGTGGGCGCCCTCGAGCGCCTTCTGGACGCTGTCGATCGTCTCTTCGGCGGCGGCGCGACCGATCTCGGGCCGGCTGCCGGCACCCAGGCCCTGGGTGATCTTCGCGCCGAGCTGGATGCGATGCCCCGCGCTCGACTGCTTGAGTGCCTGCGCGTCGGTGTTGGCGACGACGAAGTCGACACCCTGCACGTCGGCGCGGATCATGTTCGCGATGGCGTTGCCGCCCGCGCCGCCCACACCGACCACGGTGATCTTCGGGGTCAGCTCGTCCACGTCGGGCGGAAGGAAATCGATACTCATCGCCTTGTTCTCCCTGCGCCTGCGTGGCTGTCACAGGCGCGTAATTTGGCCCCGTTCTGCACGAACGCCGGGGGCGACTCTAGAGGGAACGCGAAGTTACCAACGCATTTCTTCTAATAATTCGCCCGGAACGCCGCGATTAGCCGCTGCATAAGGGCTCCCGGGCTCGTCCGGGTCACCATCTGGTGGTTCGGCTCGAGCGCGCGCAGGTCGATCGGATCGGATGCTGCGAAGCGCGCCAGGCCCGCCAAAGTGGCGAAGGCCGGGCCGGCATGCGCCTCGGGAAGCGCCACCAGCCCCTTGGGCCGGCCGACGCGCACCGCGCTGCCGAGGAATTGCTGGGCATAGTCCGCCACGCCCTTCAGCTCGGCGCCGCCGCCGGTAAGGACGATCTGGCGGCCGGCCGGATCCTCGAACGAGAGCTTCTTCAGCTCCTTCTGGATCTCGCCCATCAGCCGCTCGAGCCGCTTGCGGATGATCGCATTGAGCTGCGCCTTGGTGATGCGCGGGCCTTCGCTGCCCTCGTCGGGGATCGCGGGCACCACTTCGATCATCTCGTGATTGTCGCGCGGGCTGAGGTTCGCCGAGCCGTGGAAGCACTTGGTACGCTCGGCCCAGGCACGCGCGGTGCCGAAGGACGAGGCGATGTCGTCGGTGATGTCGGCCGAGCCCATCGCGATCGAGGCGAGGCCCGAGAGCACGCCCTGCGAGAAGACCGAGACGTTGGTCACGCCCGCGCCGATCTCGATCAGTGCGACGCCGAGCTCGCGCTCCTCGTCGGTCAGGCAGGCGAGGCCCGTCGCCACCGGGGCGGCGATGATCGAGCGGACCTCGAGATGCGCCGAGCGGACGCAGTGATCGAGGTTGCGCACCGGCGCACCGTCGGTCGCGACGACATGGATGTCGACGCCCAGCCGCTCGGCATGCAGCCCCAACGGGCGCCGCACGCCGGCCAGGCCGTCGACCGTGTAGCGCGTCGGCTGGGCGTGGAGCACCATCTTGCCCTGCGGATCGATAGCGTCGCGACCGGCCTTGAGCAGCTCGTCGACGTCGTTCTGCTCGATGCGGTGGCCGCCCAGGTCCGATTCCAGCCGGACGATGTCGGAGATCAGGCCGCCGGCGGAGAAGCTCACCCAGACGTCCTCGATATTCTGCCCGGCGATGCGCTCCGCCTGCTCGACCGCCTCGCGGATCGCCAGCTCGGTGGCGTGCATGTCGGCGACATAGCCGCGCTTGACGCCACGGCTCTCGCGCTGGCCGGTGCCGAGCACCACCAGCGTTCCGTCATCCGCCTTCTGCGCGATCAGCGCCGAGACCTTGGACGAGCCCACGTCCAGCGCGGTGATCAGTCCTTCCGGTGCAGCCTTCGCCATAAGCCCCTCACTTCAAAAAACGCCCACTTCCTGATTCAGCTTATGAATCAGTATTTTCCTCTCATGGCAACTACGGTGTTCATCATAATCCCGTAGCAGCCGGCGCGCCGATCGCGGCGGGCCTGCGGACAACCAGGTTATCGGGGTCACGCATGTCGAACCCCAGATTGCCGCGGCCAAGCAGGCGATAGGCGCCATCCTTCTCGGCAAAGGTCTTCAGCGCGTCCTTGGCTTCCTTGTCGCCCTCGGGCAGCTGGAGCTTCTCGCCGGTATCGAAGGTAATGTCCCAGCGACGATTGCCGACCCACGTGGCGGCACGGACCAGCGGCTTGAGCGCGGGCGCGCTGTCCATCAGGTCGCGGCGCGCCGGCTCCTGCGAATTGGCGCCGTCGCCGACGATCAGCGGCAGATCGGGCATCGCCTCGCGCGAGACCGGCTCGAGCGGCACGCCGCTCGGGTCGATCAGCATCAGCTGGCCATGGTTCTGCCAGATCGCCGCGGGTTCGCGCTCGACGATGTCGATCAGCAGCTTGTCAGGCAGGCGGCGCGAGACGCGGGCGTCCTTGATCCAGGGATAGGCGAGCAGCCGCGTGCGGACGTCCCCCAGATTGACCAGCGGCATCGCGCGCGAATTCTGGTCGAGCACCTGCTGGTACACGGTCATGCGGTCCATCCGCTTGAGGCCGTTGATCTGGATCGTGTCGACGCGCAGCCCCGCCTCGCCCACCGCCTGGGCGGCGCCGGTGCCGATGATCTGCGGCACGCCGAACCAGGTCGCGACGGTGATCAGCCCGATCCCGAACATGCCGACAATGCCCCAGGTCGCCATGCGGGTGAGCGTTGCCTGGCTGAACGGCAGCGCGGCGAGCGCCTGGTCCATCAGCCCGGGCTGCTTCCGGCGCGCCTGCTGCTTGCGCTTGGGCGCCGGCTTGCCCCCGCGCCGCGTCGCCGTGCGCCGTGTCGGTGCGCGGCTCATCCGGCCATCGCCTCGTCGACGATGCGCTGGCACAGCTCGGGATAGGAGATGCCGAGATGCTTTGCCTGCTCGGGCACCAGGCTGAGCGGCGTCATGCCGGGCTGGGTGTTCACTTCGAGCAGGAACAGCCCTTCGACGCCCAGATTGTCGTCCCAGCGGAAGTCCGAGCGCGAGGTACCCTTGCAGCCGAGCAGCCGGTGCGCCTCGAGCGCGATGCGCTTGCAGGCATCGGCGATATCGTCGGGAATCTCGGCCGGGCAGACATGCTCGGTGAGACCGTCGGTATATTTGGCGTCATAGTCGTAGAAGCCGCTCTTGGGCTTCAATTCGGTCACGCCCAGCGCTTCGCCGGCCAGCACCGCGGTCGTCAACTCGCGCCCGCGGATGAACGGCTCGGCGAGCAGCTCGTCGAACTCCTGCCACGGCCCCACCGCCTCGGCGGCGATCGGGTTGCCGTAATTGCCTTCCTTGGTGACGATGGCGACGCCCACAGACGAGCCTTCATTGACCGGCTTGAGCACATAGGGCCGCGGCAGCGGATCGGCCTGGTGCAACTCGTCCGTCCTGACCATGCGTCCGCCCGGCATCGGGATGCCATGGGGCACGAGCGCCTGCTTGGTCAGCTGCTTGTCGATCGCGATTACCGACGTAACCAGTCCGGAGTGCGTGTACTTCACGCCCATCAGGTCGAGCATGCCCTGCACCGTGCCGTCCTCGCCGGGGGTGCCGTGCAGCGCGTTGAACACCACATCGGGCCTTGCCTCGGCGATCCTGGAGGCGACATCGCGGTCCATGTCGATCCGCGTTACCTGGTGACCGAGTTGCTCGAGCGCGTCCGCTATGCCTGCCCCGGACATCAGCGAGACCTCGCGCTCGGCCGACCAGCCCCCCATCAGTACGGCAACGTGCAACTTGCTCACTTATCCACCCCAATAGCGTCTTGGTCGGCGTCGTCGGCAAACATGCCGACACGCTGGATTTCCCACTCCAGCTCGATGCCGGATTGCGCCTTCACCTTGGCGCGGACTTCCTCGCCCAGCGCCTCGATGTCGGCCGAGGAAGCATTGCCAAGGTTGAGCAGGAAATTGCAGTGTTTTTCGCTGACCTGCGCATCGCCCCGGGTCAGGCCACGACAGCCCGCGTCGTCGACCAGCTTCCAGGCACTATGCCCTTGCGGGTTCTTGAAGGTCGAGCCGCCGGTACGCGACCTAAGCGGTTGCGAAGCCTCGCGTTCCGCGGCGATCCGATCCATCTCGGCGCCGATCACCGCCTTGTCGCCGGGCGTGCCCTCGAACAGCGCCTCGACCACCACCGCCCCTGCGGGCAGCTCGGAATGGCGATAGGTGTAGCCGAGTTTGGCCGCCGGCCAGGTCTCGACCGTCCCGTTTCGAGTCACGAGGGTCAGCTCGACCAGAATATCGCTGGTGTCGCGGCCATAGGCGCCGGCGTTCATCCGCACCGCGCCGCCGACCGTCCCCGGAATCCCGCGCAGGAACTCGAGCCCGGCAATGCCCGCATCGCGCGCAGCACTCGCCACGGTGATCCCCATCGCGGCCCCGCCCGCGCGAACCCGGTTGCCGGGCTCGATCGAAACCTTGGCCATCGCCTTGGGCAGCCGCACCACCACGCCCGGCACGCCGCCGTCGCGCACGATCAGGTTCGAGCCGACACCCACCGGCAGGACCGGCACCTCGGGGGCGAGGCCGGCCAGGAACGCCGCAAGGCTTTCCACATCGTCGGGGCGCACCAGCCATTCGGCCGGGCCGCCGGTGCGGAACCAGATGAAGTCGGCCAGGCTGCCCTGATGCTCGACCGTGCCGCGCAGGGGAGGAAGCGCGGTGCAGACTGGGCTCACGCCGCCGTCTCCCGCGCCTCTTCGATCGCGCCCGCCAGGTTCGCGGCCCATTTGGTGATGTCGCCGGCGCCGAGGCAGATGACCATGTCCCTGGGCTGCACCACGCCTGCCAGCGCCTGCACCAGCATGTCCTCGCTCTCGACCGCTGCCACCGCGCGGTGCCCGCGCCGCTGGACATTCTCGACCAGCGCCTCGGCGCTCACGCCTTCGAGCGGCAGCTCGCCCGCGGCATAGACCGGGGTGACATAGACCATGTCGGCGTCGTTGAAGGCTTGGGCGAACTCGTCCATCAGGTTCTTGAGGCGCGTGAAGCGGTGCGGCTGGACGACGGCGATCACCCTGCCCTCGGCGCTCTCGCGGGCGGCGGCCAGCACCGCGCGGATCTCGACCGGGTGGTGGCCGTAATCGTCGATGATCGTCACGCCGTCGGTCTCGCCCACCTTGGTGAAGCGCCGCTTGACCCCGCCGAACTTGGCGAAGCCCTGCTGGATCGTCGCGTCGGGGATGCCGAGCTCCAATGCCACGCCGATCGCGGCGAGCGCGTTCTGAACGTTGTGGCGGCCCGGCATCGGCAGCTCGATCCCCTCGATCGAGCGGGTCGAGCCGTCGCGGTGGCGGATGATCGCCTCGAAGCGGTTGCCGCCATGATGCGGCACGACATTGACGCCACGCACGTCCGCCGACGCCGCGAAGCCATAGGTCACGATCCGCCGGTCGCGGACGCGCGGGATGATCGCCTGCACCTCGGGATGGTCGAGGCAGAGCAACGCCGCGCCGTAGAAGGGCACATTCTCGACGAACTCGACATAGGCGTCCTTCGCCCGGTCGAACGAGCCGTAATGGTCGAGATGCTCGGGATCGATGTTGGTCACGATCGCATAGGTGCCGTCGAGCCGCAGGAAACTGCCGTCGCTCTCGTCGGCCTCGACCACCATCCACTCGCTGTCGCCGAGACGCGCGTTCGAGCCGTACTGGTTGATGATGCCGCCGTTGATCACGGTGGGATCGACCCCGCCTGCATCGAGCAGCGCGGCGACCATCGAGGTCGTCGTGGTCTTGCCATGCGTGCCGGCCACCGCGATCGTCGACTTCAGCCGCATCAGCTCGGCGAGCATCTCGGCACGGCGCACCACGGGGATGCGGCGCACATAGGCGGCTTCCACCTCGGGATTGGTGCGCACGATCGCAGTGGAGACCACCACCACCGCCGCGTCGCCCAGGTTCTCGGCATCATGGCCAATCGTCACCGGAATGCCGCGGCTGCGCAGCCCCTGCACGACATAGCCCTCGGCCACGTCCGATCCCTGCACGACATAGCCGAGATTATGCATCACCTCGGCGATGCCGGACATGCCGATGCCGCCGATGCCGACGAAATGGATGGTACCGATGTCGGTTGCGACACCCTTCATGCGTACGCTGGCCTTCCTTGCATGGAGATGCGCGCGCCCTTGATCGGGGCCTCCGGCGCATCGATGGATTCGACGAGATCGGCAAGATCGCGCGTGGCGTTGGGGCGGCCCACGCTGCGCGCGCGCGCCGCGGCATTCTCAAGCCCCTGGGGCTCGAGCCCGAGCTTCTGGATCTGCTTGGCGAGCTCGGCGGCGGTGAAGCCCTTTTGCGAGATCGTCCGTGCGCCGCCCGCCGCGGTCATCTCGCGGGCATTGGCGGTCTGGTGATCGTCGGTGGCGCTCGGCAGCGGCACCAGGATCGCCGGGCGGCCCGCCGCGGTCAGCTCGGCGATCGTCGAGGCGCCAGCGCGCGCGATCACGATGTGCGACCAGGCGAGCGTGTCGGCCATGTCGGTGATGTAGGTCGAGACGTCCGCCGGGATGCCGTGGTTCTGGTACTTGGCGCGGACCGTCTCGATATCCTCGACACGGGCCTGGTGCGTTACCTGCAGCCGGCGGCGGAAATGGACCGGGAGCAGCGCGAGCCCGTCCGGCACCACCTGACTGAGCACGGTCGCGCCCTGGCTGCCGCCGGTGACGAGGACGCGGAAGATGCCGTCCTCCTCAAGCAGCGGATAGGGCCGGTTGCGCAGCGCCAGCACCGCCTCGCGCACCGGATTGCCGACGAGATGCGTCTTGGCCTGCCAGCCCGGCTTGAGCCGGTCGACCTGGTCATAGGAGGTCGCGATCGCATCGACGCGGCCGGCGACGAAACGGTTCACGCGGCCGAGCACGGCGTTCTGCTCGTGGATGATCGTCGGCACGCCAGCGCGGAACGCCGCGAGCAGCGCCGGCAGCGCGGGATAGCCGCCAAAGCCGATCACCGCCGAGGGCTGCAATTCCTTGTAGAGCCGCAGCGCCATCGAGCGGCCGGCCATGATCTTGCCCGCCGCACGGAGATAGCCGAGCGGCCCGCCACCGAGGCGCCCCGCGGGCAGCACATGCGTCTCGACCCCGTCGAACAGCCCGGGGAAGCGCACGCCGCGATCGTCGCTCACCAGCGCGACATGATGGCCCCGTTCGGCCAGCTCCGCCGCCAATGCGGCCGCGGGCACCATATGCCCGCCGGTGCCGCCGGCTGCGAGGACATAGCTTCGGGACTGACTCATGCGTTGGTGCTCCAGCGGCCGGTATAGGGCGAGCGCTTCAGATACGGGTTTCGCCGCGTGAAGGCGAGCAGCAACCCATAGCCGATCGCCAGCGCGATCATCGACGATCCGCCATAGGAAATGAAGGGCAAGGTCATGCCCTTGGACGGGGCGATGCCGGTGTTCACCGCCATGTTGATCAGCGACTGCACGCCGAACTGCGCCGCCAGGCCGGCGGCCGCGAGCAGGCGGAACGCGTCTTCCTCGTCGAGCAGCTTCATCAGCACGCGGATGACGATGGCGAAATAGAGCAGCGCGATCACCGCGCAGGCGATCAGCCCGAACTCCTCGCCGATCACCGAGAAGATATAGTCGGTATGCCCTTCCGGCAGCCTGAACTTCATCATGCCATTGCCCGGCCCGCGCCCGAACAGCCCGCCCGAGGTGAGCGTGTCATGCGCCATTTCGAGCTGGTAGCGATCGGAAAGCGCGGCATCCTTGGTCGGGAACAGGAAGTTGTCGATCCGCGTGCGCGCGGTGCCATAGAACAGATAGGCCGCGACGACGCCGGCCACCGCGGTACCGAACAGCCCCGCGATCGCGGCGGGCGAGATGCCCGAGATCATCAGCAGGATGATCCACACGCTGGCGAACACGATCGTCTGGCCGAAATCGGGCTGGAGCATCAGCAGCACGCCGACCAGCGCCGTCAGTCCGCCGGTGACGAACAGCACCGGCAGCTGCGGATCCTTGGCGCGGAAGCTCAGCATCCAGGCGGTCGCGACGATGAAGACCGGCTTGAGGAACTCGGAAGGCTGGAAGGCCGCGAATTCGGGGCCGATCCAGCGCTTGGCGCCGTTCACTTCGTGACCGATGATCGGCACCAGCGCCAGGCAAACGAGGAACACCGCCGCGCCGATGAGCGCCAGGCGACGCGCGAGCGTGACCGGCAGCATCGATACGCCGATCAGCACCGGCACCGAGACGCAGACCCAGATCAGCTGGCGCCAGAAATAGTGCATCGCCGGCATGATGTGGCTGGCGTCCGAATAGCGGCGCGCGGTGGCGGGCGAAGCCGCCGCGACGGCGACCAGGCCGATCGCGATCAGCAGCATCGCCAGCGTGAGCAGCACGCGATCGACTTCCCAGAACCACATGCCGGCGCGCGTCTTGCTCGCGCGGCCGAGTTGGGGCTGGCCGCGGCGGCGGGCCTCAGGCACCGCTTCCTGCGGCACGGCGTCACTCATCCCAACGCCTCCACCGCGTCGCGAAAGGCCTGGCCGCGCGCTTCGTAATCCTTGAACTGGTCGAACGAGGCGCAGGCCGGCGAGAGCAGCACGACTTCGCCCGGCTGGGCCTGTGCGGCGGCGGATTTCACCGCGGCGTCGAGCGTGCCCGAGCGTTCGACCGGCATCTCGCCCTCGAGCAGCGCCGCGAACATCTCGCCCGCCTCGCCGATCGTATAGGCCTTCACCACATGGCCGAACCCCGGCCGGCAGGCATCGAGGTCATTGGTCTTGGCCTTGCCGCCGAGGATCCAGTGGATCTTCGGATAGGCCGAGAGCGCCGGCGCGGTGGAGTCCGCATTGGTCGCCTTGCTGTCGTTGACGAACAATACGCCGTTGCGCGTCTTCACCCGCTCCATGCGGTGCGGCAGGCCGGGGAAGCTCTCCAGCCCCTTGTCGATCGCGGCCTGGGAAATGCCGAGCGCCTCGCAGGCGGCAATCGCGGCGAGCGCGTTCTGCGCGTTGTGCGGCCCCTGCAGCGCCGGCCAGCGCGACTGGTCCATGCACACGCCGGGGGCGATCTTGGTCAGGTCCTCGCTGCGACCCGAAACCGCCACTTCACGGGCAATGGCGGCCGAAGGCGCGTCGCCGATACCGATCACCGCGGCATGGCCGCGCGACTGCATCGCGAACAGCCGCGCCTTCGATGCCGCATAGGCCTCGAACCCGGCATAGCGATCGAGATGGTCGGGGGTGATATTGAGCAGCACCGCGACGTCGCAGTCGAGGCTGTGGGTCAGGTCGATCTGGTAGCTGCTGAGCTCCAGCACATAGACGCCGCTTTCGGGCAGCGGGTCCTGCCCCAGGATCGGCAACCCGATATTGCCGCCGAGCCGCGCGGGAATGCCGGCGGTCTCGATGATGTGGTGGATGAGGGCGGTGGTGGTCGACTTGCCGTTGGTGCCGGTGATGCCGACCACACGGTGCGCGGGCATCTCGGCACGGGCCTCGGCGAACAGCTCGATATCGCCGATGATGGGCACGCCCGCCTCAGCAGCCTTTGCGGCGATCGGATGCGTGTTGAGCGGTACGCCGGGGGAGACGACGACGGCCGCAAAGCCGGTCAGGTCGATCTCGACAGGATCGCCCAACTCCGCACCCTGCACCTTGGACCGCGCCGCTTCATTCGAGTCCCAGGCCACGACCTGGGCCCCGCTCGCGACGAGCGCGTCGACCGTCGCCAGCCCCGAGCGCGCCAGCCCGAGCACTGCATAGCGTTTGCCGCGCCAGGTCGTGCTCGTGATCACCGCAGCTTGAGCGTCGCCAGGCCGGCGAGCGCCAGCACGAAGGCAATGATCCAGAAGCGGATCACGACGGTCGGCTCCGACCAGCCGAGCTGCTCGAAATGGTGGTGGATCGGCGCCATCCGGAAAACGCGCTTGCCGGTACGCTTGAAGAAGAAGACCTGGATGATGACGCTCAGCGCCTCCATCACGAACAGGCCGCCGATGATGCCGAGCACCAGCTCGTGGTGCGTCGTCACCGCGATCGTGCCGAGCGCGCCACCGAGCGCCAGGCTGCCGGTATCGCCCATGAACACCGCCGCCGGGGGCGCGTTGAACCACAGGAAGGCGAGCCCCGCCCCCACCATCGCGCCGCAGAAGATCGCCAGGTCGCCAGCGCCGGGCACGTGCGGGATGCCGAGATACACCGCGTAGATCTTGTTGCCGGCCAGATAGGCGATCAGCATGAATGCCATGCTGGCGATCACTACCGGCATCGTCGCCAGCCCGTCGAGCCCGTCGGTCAGGTTCACCGCGTTGCCGAACGCGACGATCACGAAGGCGGCGAAGGCGATGTAGAAATAGCTGATATTGGGGTGGAAACCGCTGAAGAACGGCACATAGAGCTGCGTGCCGTTCTGCGAGCAGATGATCGCCGCGGCGATGCCGGCGATCGCGAACTCGCCGATCAGCCGGACCTTGCCCGATACGCCCGCGGTCTTCTGCTTCCGCACCTTGTCGTAATCGTCGAGGAAACCGATCATGCCGAAGCCGAAGGTGACGAACATGCACGCCCACACATAGGGGTTGCGCAGGTCCATCCACAGCAGCAGCGCGAGCATCAGGCTGGTCAGGATCATCAGCCCGCCCATCGTCGGCGTGCCGCGCTTGGCGAGGTGGCTCTGCGGGCCGTCGTCGCGGATCGGCTGCCCCTTGCCCTGGCGGACGCGCAGCCAGCCGATGAACTTCGGGCCGATCAGCAGCCCGATCAGCAGCGCCGTCGCCACCGCGCCACCGGTGCGGAACGAGAGGTAGCGGAAGAGATTGAAGAGGCCCGGAAAGCCCAGCGTCTCCGCGATCCAGTACAACATCAGGCAGGTGCCCTTTCCGCCAACGCCGCGACCACCGTACCCAGACGCACGCCGTTCGACCCTTTTATGAGAACCGCGTCGCCCGCCTGCAGCATGTCTTCAAGCCTGCCCTGCGCGGTCGCCGCGTCGGGCACATGGACGAAATCGACGACACCCTCAAGCGCCTGTGCGAGCGGCTGCATCGCTTCGCCGACTAGAATGGCATAATCCACTCCTGCGGCCTCGATCGGGCCGGACAATTCGGCGTGAAACGCGGCGGAATGGTCGCCCAGTTCGCGCATTTCGCCGAGAACCGCGAGCTTGCGGCCCTTTTCGTGCGCGAGCACCTCGAGCGTCGCGCGCATCGAGGCGGGGTTGGCGTTGTAGCTCTCGTCGATCACCAGCGCCTCGCCGCCGCCCACCGGCACCATCAGCCGCGCGCCGCGCCCGGCAATCCCGCCCAGCTCGGCCAGCGCCAGCCCCGCGAGCTCGAGATCGGCGCCCACCGCGTCCACCGCAGCGAGGATCGCCATCGCGTTGGAGACCCAGTGCGCGCCCGGCTGCGACAGGGTGAAGCTCAGCTCGCGCTGCCCGAAGCGCGCGGTGACGAAAGTGCCGCCGGTGCGGGTGCGCATCGTCTCGACGGCGCGGTAGTCGGCACCCTCCTGAAGCCCGAAGGTGACGATCTTCGCCGCATAGGGCGTCGCCGCCGCGATCAGCCGGTCGCGGTGCGAGCTGTCGAAGGGGATCACCGCAGTGCCGCCCGGCTCGAGCCCCTGGAAGATCTCGCCCTTGGCGTCTGCGATCGCGGCTTCATCGGCGAAGAAGCCCATATGCGCCGGCGCGATCGTGGTGACGATTGCCACGTGGGGCCGCACCAGCCGGGTCAGCGCCGCCAGCTCGCCCGCATGGTTCATACCCATCTCGAACACGCCGAACCGCGCGTTCCGCGGCATCCGCGCCAGGCTCAGCGGCACGCCGGTATGGTTGTTGTAGCTCTTGACCGAGCGATGCGCCTCGCCCGGCGCATTGCGGTCGAGCGCCGCGAACAAAGCTTCCTTGGTGCCGGTCTTGCCGACCGAGCCGGTGACCCCGATGACCTTGCCCTGCATCCGCGCGCGGCTGGCCGCGCCCAGCGCATCGAGCGCCGCGGTCGTATCGGCGACGGTCACGTGCGGATAGTCGGTCGCCACCGAGACGACCGCGCCTGCCGCGCCCTGCGCGAAGGTCTGGTCGAGGAACTTGTGCCCGTCGGTGGTCTCGCCCTTCAGCGCGAGGAACAGGTCGCCCTGCCCCACTTCGCGCGAATCGAAGGCGACGCCCGAGACTTCGAAGTCCGCCGAAGCCGTCCCGCCGGTCGCCTCGGCGATCTCGTCGGAAGTCCAGAGCCTCACGCCACGCTCTCCCGCGCCACGGTCACGTCGTCGAAGGGCAGCACCATGTCGCCGACGATCTGGCCCTGCTCATGCCCCTTGCCGGCGATCAGCACGATGTCCTGGCTCTCGGCCATGTCGATCGCCGCCTTGATCGCCTCACGACGCCCGCCGATCTCGATCGCGCCCGGCGCGCCTTCGAGCACCTGCGCGCGGATCGCCGCGGCATCCTCGGAGCGCGGATTGTCGTCGGTGACGATCACCACGTCCGCGCCCGCGGTCGCCGCCTGCCCCATCGGGGCGCGCTTGCCGGTGTCGCGGTCGCCGCCGGCGCCGAAGACGAGGATCAGCCGCCCGCTGGTATGCGGCTTCAGCGCAGCGATCGCCGCATCGAGCGCATCGGGGGTGTGCGCATAATCGACATAGACCGGCGCGCCGACCCTGGTGATCACGGCGCGCTCGAGCCGTCCGCGCACCGGCTGGAGCCGGCTCAGGTCGGAGAGGGTCTGCGCGACATCGCCGCCGGTCGCGATCACCAGCCCCGCGGCGACGAGCGCATTGGCGGCCTGATAGGCGCCGATCAGCGGCAGGTTCACCTTGGTGGTGGTGCCGTCATGCTCGATCGTCAGCCCCTGGCCGAGCAGCGTCGGCGCGCGGTCGACCAGCCGCAGCGTGCTGCCATGCTCGCCCACCGTGACCAGCCTGTTGCCCCGCTGCCGCGCCAGATCCTCGATCCGCGGCGCATTGGGATCGTCCGCCCACACCACCGCGGTGCCGCCGTCCATGTCGAGCACGTCGGCGAACAGGCGCATCTTGGCGTGGAAATAGGTCTCCATGTCGCCATGATAGTCCAGGTGATCGCGGCTGAGGTTGGTGAAGGCCGCCGCCTTCACCGGCAACCCTTCGGTGCGGTATTGCGACAGCCCGTGCGACGACGCCTCGAATGCGACATGGCTCACGCCCTCGCGCGCCAGCCCGGCGACATTGGAGAGGAAGGTGACGATGTCGGGCGTCGTCAGCCCGGTGGAGACGGTATCGTCGGCGGTGGTCACGCCCAGCGTGCCGATCGAGGCGGCATGGAAGCCGCGCATCCGCCAGAGCTGGCGAGTCATCTCGACGGTGGAGGTCTTGCCGTTGGTCCCGGTCACCGCGACCGCGGTGGCAGGGAACGGCGCGAAGAACTGCGCCGCCAGGCGGGCGAACTTCTCGCGCGGATTGTCGTCGGCGATATGGACCGCGCCTTCCACCTTGGCGCCCGGCCGCGCGACGATCGCCACCGCGCCCGATTTCACCGCATCGGCGATGAAGTCCTCGCCGTTGAAGCGCGCGCCTTCGAACGCGCCGAAGATCGTGCCGGGTGCCACCTTGCGATGATCGATGGCAAATCCGGTGACGACGGCGTCCTCTCCGCCTCCCGTCAGCGCACCGAGTTTCATTCGGGATCCTTCTTTTCGGCGTCCGGCCCCGCCCAGATGAGCGGCAGCAGCTCGCGCTCGTCAATATCGCGTCCCGCATCGGGCACCACGCCGAGCAGCGAGCCGGTGCGGGTCACCACGCGCGCCACCACGGGCGCCACCGTCCAGGCGGCGGTCGTGCGGTAGACGCCGATGGCGGGATTGGCTTTGGGCGAATCGAGCATTGCGACCATCACATAGCGCGGCGCGTCGATCGGGAAAGCCGCAGCGAAGGTCGAAACGTTGCGACTCTTGTCGTAACCACCCCCGGCAGCCGCCTCCGCGGTGCCGGTCTTGCCTGCGATCCGGAAGCCGGGCGCATCGCCCTTGCGGCCGGTGCCCTTCAACACGATCAGGCGGAGCAGCTGACGCATCCGGTCGCTCGTCGCGGGCTGGAGCACACGCCTGCCCGCCACCGGGTGCGCCGGATCGGCCTTCATCAGCGTCGCCGGGCGCAGGATGCCGCCATTGACCAGCGCGGCATAGGCAGTGGCGAGGTGCAGCGGCGTCACCGCGATGCCGTGGCCATAGGCCGTGGTCATCACCGTCAGCCGGCCCCAGCTCGCCGGCCACAGCGGCCGGGCGCTCGCATCCAGCTCGATCTCGGGCTTCTTGTCGAAGCCGAAGCGGCGGAAGATGTCCTGCATCTTCTCCGGGCCGAGCTCGTCGGCGATCCGCGCGGTGGCGATGTTCGAGGAATAGACCAATGTTTCCGGGATGTTGAGCCAGCGGAACTGCTCGTCGCCCGGATCGTCGTGGATCTTGAAGCGGCCGACCTGGAGCGGCACCGTCGCATCGAAGCGGCGCGCCATCGAGGTGATCGTGCCGGTATCGATCGCGGCAGCAACGGCGATCGGCTTGAAGGTCGATCCGAGCTCGTAGACGCTCTGCGTCACGTTGTTGCGCGGCGGCGGGCTGTCGATCGCGTTGGGATTGAAGGCGGGCAGCGAAGTCATCGCGATGACTTCGCCGGTCTGCACGTCGAGGATCACGCCCGCTGCGCCGCGCGCCTGGAGCTGCGTCATCGCCGTGCCCAGCTCATTCTCCAGCGCCGCCTGCACGCGCAGGTCGAGCGAGAGCGCCACCGGCTGGCCGCGGCGCGCCGGATCGAGCAGCTGGCCGTCGAGCACGCGCTCCATGCCGTAGCGGCCATGGCCGGTGCTGTCGGTATAGCCGAGCACATGCGCCGCCAGGGTCGATTGCGGATAGAGCCGGTCGTTCTCGCGCTGGAACTCGATCGCCGGCTGGCCGAGCGCGTTCACCGAATTGACCAGCTCGGGCATCGCCCGGCGCTTGAGAAAGGCAAAGCCGCTGTTCGATTTGAGCAGCGCGAAATAGCGCTCGGCGCTCTGCTCGGGGATCAGCGCGGCGAGCTGCCTGGCGAGCTCGGCCTTGTCGCCGATCACCTGGTTGGGGTGGATCGCGATCGTCCAGCTGTCGATCGAGCGCGCAAGCGGCGCGCCGCGGCGATCGGTGATGTCGCCGCGCGGCGGGATCAGCGTCGTCGCGATGTCGCGCGCGGTCGCCGGCTCGGCCCACAGCGCCAGGAACGCCAGCTTGCCGATCACCAGCAGCATGCCGAACCCGAACAGGATCGACAGGATCATCAGGCGGACCTGGGCGGTGGCGACAAGCGCCTGCCGGGCATCGCCCGTACGGCCCTTGCGGGCCGGCGGGGCGACGACGACGATCAACGGAGGGCCAGCTTCTCGCGCTGCGCGAGCTTCTTCAGCTCATCGATGGTCGAGGTGCTGAGCACGCCCTTGTCCACCATCGCCACTCGCTTGTCAGCCTTCTGCATGAGGTCGTGCAATTCCCGGTCCTGCTGCGCCACGCTCTTGCCCGAAGCCGGCTGCGCTGCCGGCGCCGCCTGCACCGGCTGGGCCGATGCCGTCGCCACTGCTGCGACGGGCTGAGCCGCCGGCGCGCCGGTCGGAACGATCAGCGACGCGGTCTGGACCTGGGCAGGCTGGTCGAGGCTGGCCAGCGCCGTCTCGCTCGCCAGATACTGGCCGGGCGCGGGCGCGGCGAGCGCCAGCACTTCGCCGTTCCAGCGCTCGATCTGGGCGAGGTTGGCGCGCGTCTGGAACTCGGTCTCGAGGCCGCGGATATCCTTCTGCGCCTGCAGGATCGCGCCCTTCATCGCGTTGAGCTTGGCCTGCTCGGCCGCGCCGTGCGAGTTCACCATATAGCATGCCGGCGCCACGATAACGCCGCAGAGGAACCACCCCAGTCCCTTGAAGCTCTGAACCGACATCTCACGCAACTCCTTCACTGGACCACGGGGCCGCTGCAGTCCGCCGCGCGACGCGCAGCGTGGCCGAGCGGGCACGCGGATTACGGGCAACCTCGTCGTCGCCCGGCTTCACGGCCTTGGCGGGAGGTTCGAAACTGGGCTCGGCACGCGGGCCGACGGCCGGGCGGTGGCGCGAGCCGGCGGGCTCGCTGCCGCTGCGCTCGCGCAGGAAGCGCTTCACCAGCCGGTCTTCGAGGCTGTGGAAGGTCACCACCGCCAGCCGGCCACCGGGCTTGAGCACGCGCTCGGCCGCGGCCAGGCCTTCCGCCAGCTCGTCGAGCTCGCGGTTGATGAAGATGCGCACCGCCTGGAAGGTCCGGGTCGACGGGTCCTTCTTGTCGTGCGGCTTGTAGCCGAGCGCCTTGCGGACGACATTGGCGAGGTCGGTGGTAGTGACGAGCGGGCGCGCGCGCACGATCGCGCTGGCAACCCGGCGCGAGCGCGGCTCCTCGCCATATTGATAGAGGATGTCGGCGATCTCGCCCTCATCCGCTTCGTTGAGCCATTCGGCCGCGGTCATCCCCTCGCCGGCCATGCGCATGTCGAGCGGCCCTTCCTGCTGGAAGGAGAAGCCGCGCTCGGCCTGGTCGAGCTGCATCGACGAGACGCCGATGTCCATCGTCACGCCGTCGACGGGCACCAGCCCGCGCGCCTCGAGCTCGCGCTCGAGCTGGCTGAACGGCGCCTCGATCAGGATCAGGCGGCCATCGGCCTGGGCGACAAGAGTTTGGCCGCCTTCGATCGCACGGGGGTCGCGATCGAAGGCGGCCACCTCGGCACCCCGCTCGAGGATGGCGTTGGTGTAGCCGCCTGCGCCGAAGGTGCAGTCGACATGGCGCTCGCCGGGCACAGGGGCGAGGCCGTCGACCACTTCGGTCATCAGCACGGGGATATGCAGTTCGGCCAAGGGAGCGGCGCGTGAGCTCACAGCGTGACTCCCTTGGCCTGGCACAGATACGCACAGATCTCGCGCAGCGTGGGGTCTGCCTCGGGATCGCTCATCAGGCGCTCGGGCGCCCAGATATCGAAGGTCTCGCCGCTGCCGTAGAACAGCGCCCATTTCTGGATGCCGGCCTTCATGCGGAAGAAGGGCGGGATCACGAAGCGGCCGGAATCGTCGTACGGCGCCTTTTCGACCTGGCCGAAGGCGCGGCGCTTGGCGCGATAGTCCACCTCGTTGCCGCGATCGGCGTCGAGCTGCTCCTTGCGGTCGATGCGGTCGTAGCGCTCCTTCGACCAGCTCAGGTCATAGGCCGAGAGGCAAGGGTCGAACGGGTGCAAGCCGACGACGATCTGGCGGATGTCGGAATTGCGCTCGGCGGCGGTGCGCAGGTCGGCAGGGATGGCGACGCGGCCCTTCTGGTCCACCGCCTGGAGCGCAAATCCCTCGAAGAGCTCCCTGTCCGCCACGCCCGAATACCCCAAACGGGCACAGCTTTCCCGTCTCCGGAATCAGCCCCCACGGCCAGGTCCGGCGCTTGCGAATGACGGTGAAAAGGGTGTGCCCCCTCTTAAGCATCCCGTTTTACCACAAGTGGCCCGGGATACAACGGGAGAATTGGGGATAGAGCGGGATTTAGCCCCACTCAGCGCCATTTTTGGCGCGTGTTTTTCTTAGAATCGGCATTTGTTCTTGGTTCGTTTCAGCGAGCTCCTAGGTAAATGCCGCAGCGATTACGGGTAATTCCTGAAAGTGGGGCGCAATCCCGCGCCGTCCCCGGAATCCACGCCAAGTGGCGCGAATTCCCCGTTTTTCCTCGAAAATGCCTAGCAGGCGCGCTCGGGCGCAGCCAGCGGCGCGGCTGCAGAAAACCGCAGAAATCCGGCGAGTCGCCGCGAAAACCGGCGCGCGTTTACCATTTTCGTTAGGAACTCAAGCCGTCTTGCGCGGTCCCGAGCAAGAAATTGTGGATGGCGGGCGGCCCCGTTCTGCCGGATCGAAATGGTGGGAAGGACGCTCGGCGCGCATTTGCGCCGACAGGGGAAACGCTAGCGCGTCTCGCCGTTCTGCTGCGCCGCCTGCTGGCGCGCGATCGCCGCGGCGTCGACCTTCTCGGTGGTGGAAGCGCTCGGCGCGACGCCGAGCTCGGCGAGTGGCTCTTCCTTGGTCTTCTCGCCCAGGCTGTTGCCCATCGTGGTCATGTTGGCGACCACGGTCTGGTTGGCGCCGCCGATCGCCGAGATCGCCACGTCGCGCGTGCGCCAAGCGATGACCGCGCTTGCCAGCACGATCAGCACCGTCACCACGGCCAGGCCCGTCAGACCAACGTAGACACGCTGCATCGTCTGGGCGGTATCAGGCGATCCCACACTCATATCTGTTGCATAAATGTAACGCCGAAGTGAGCCGCTGTCGAGACGGATCGTTCACCCGCGTGCGAGCCACTCCGGGACGGGCAGGCCCTTGGCCGCGAGCCACTCGCCATTGTACAGCGTTGAAAGGTAACGGAATCCGGTATCGCACAGGATCGTCGCGACGCGCTTGCCCGGCCCCAGCGCCTTCGCCAGCCGCACCGCGCCGGCCACGTTGATGCCCGAGGAGAGCCCGAGGCACAGCCCCTCCTCCTTGAGCAGCCGCTCGACCCATTCCAGCCCCTCCTCGTCGGAGATGCGGAACTGCGCGTCGATCGGCGCGCCCTCGAGGTTGCCGGTAATCCGCCCCTGGCCGATGCCCTCGGCGACCGAGCTGCCCTCGGCCTTGAGCTCGCCGCACTCGTACCAGCTGTAGAGCGAGGCGCCGTGCGGATCGCTGAGCGCGATGCAGACATTCTCGTCCTTCGCCTTCAGCCCCATGCCGACCCCGGCGATCGTGCCGCCGGTGCCCGCCGCGCAGGTGAAGCCGTCGATCCGCCCGTCCATCTGCGCCCAGATCTCCTCGGCGGTGCCCAGGATGTGCGCCTTGCGGTTGGCGGTGTTGTCGAACTGGTTGGCCCAGATCGCGTTGGGCGTCTCCTCGGCGATCCGCCTCGAGGTGTGGACGAAATGGCCGGGGTTCGAATAGGGCGCCGCCGGCACCAGCACGAGCTCGGCGCCGAGCGCGCGCAGCGTGTCCATCTTCTCGCGGCTCTGCGTCTCGGGCATGACGATGATCGTCTTGTAGCCCTTGGCATTGGCGACCAGCGCCAGGCCGATGCCGGTATTGCCCGCCGTTCCCTCGACGATCGTGCCGCCCGGCTGGATCAGCCCGCGCGCCTCGGCGTCGTTGACGATGTAGAGCGCGGCCCGGTCCTTCACCGAGGCCCCCGGATTGGCGAACTCGCACTTGCCGTAGATCTCGCAGCCCGTGGCCTCGCTCGGCCCCTTGAGGCGCACCAGCGGCGTGTTGCCGATGAGCGCCAGCGTGTCGGATGTCGCATGCATGGCCGCTAGATGGAGCGCTTTGCCGCCCGCCGCAAGCAAGCGCTGGCAGGGCATGCAGAAGCCGGGCTTCGCGGCTTTACGGAACGCTTATGCCGCGCGCCGAAATTCGTCTCGAAGCTTAACGGCCCGCGCCCCTATCTCGCGCTCCGGTTACCCAAGGAGTGCATATGGACCAGCGTTGCGAACACATCCTGCGCGTCGGCCGGGACAGCGACGGCCACTGGGTCGTCCAGGAGGCGGATGGCCTGCTCGAAGGCCTGTTCCGCTCGCGCGAGGCGGCGATCCGCTTCGCCCTGAGCGAGTGCCGCGCCTTTCCCGGATCGCGAATGGTGCTCGCCACCGATCCGCTGCGCTCCATCCTCAGCCATTGAAGGAAGAGACCATGCTCGCCACGCATTTCTCGCTCGGCGGCTTGCTGCGCCGCGTCACCGAACCGGGCGGATCGCGCCACGGCCCGTGCGACGCACGCATCGCCCGGGCGCTCGCCGAATTCCGCAACCATGGCCACCGCGCGGTCCGCATGCTGGACCTCGACTGCGCCGATGGCGGCCGCCTGCTGCGCGCCGCCGCCAGGGCGCGCGAACTGGGCTTCGTCGCGGTCGAGGGGCACGGCGTGTCGCTGTGGACCGCGGGCATCCGCCACGCGCGCTGGCAGGCGGAGATCGCCGCCCATCCCTCGACCAGCCTGACCTTCGAGATCGCCGAGCCGATCGCCGCGCTCGCCGCCGAGCACGATGGCGCCGCCGACCTGATCTTCCTCTCCGAACCGATGCCCTACCCCGCCAGCCCGCTCGCCGCGGCGCTCGCGCGGCTGGGCGGCACCGTGCTCGCCGATGGCTAGGCGGCCACGCCGGCGCGCTCCAGATGCGCGTCGAGCTTGCCGGCAAACCACAGGAAGAACATGCGATAGTCGGAGACCAGCGACCAGAGCGGATAGGTGAAGGTCGCCGGCCGGTTGTGCTCCACGCCGAAATGCGCGGCCCAGGCAAAGCCGTAGCCCGCCAGCGGGATACCCACGAGCCACCACAGTCCCGCCCCGCCCAGCGCCAGCATCAGGAACCACAAGGTCAGCACGGTGCCGACATAGTGCATCCCGCGCGTCCACGGCTTCGCATGCTCGCGCAGGTAGAAGGGCCAGAAGTCGCGATAGTGGGTGATGGTGCCTGCCATGGCGAGAGGCTAACCCCGCAGCATGGATCCGCGCAAGCACAGCTTCCCGCCCGTCGTCGATGCCAGCACGCGCCTGCTCGTCCTCGGCTCGCTCCCCGGCGAACGCTCGCTGGCGGAGCAGCGCTATTACGCGCATCCGCAGAACCAGTTCTGGCGGCTGATCTCCCCCGCCGCCGGCCGCGACCTGACTGCGCTCGCCTATCCCGATCGCCTGGCGGCCCTGCGCGACGCGTATATCGGGCTGTGGGACGTGGTCGCCAGTGCCCGGCGCACGGGCAGCACCGATGCGGCGCTGCGCGACGTCGAGCAGCATGACATCGTCGCGCTCGCCTGCACCCTGCCCGAGCTGCGCGCGCTCGCCTTCAACGGCGGCACCGCCTTCCGGACCGGCACGAAGCAGCTCGGCGCGGCAGCCCAGCGCTACGCCGTCATCGCCCTGCCCTCGTCAAGTCCGCTGCACACGATCGGCTTCGAGAAGAAGCTGCCGCATTGGGAGGCGCTCAAGCCGCTGCTCGAATAATCCTATCAAAACGCTGTGAATTTTGCGCTTGCCGACTCCGCCACAATCATGCCACATTTATGGCGAGATTTGGGCAGGAGAGAATGCATGCGTGCCAAGCTATTGATTTCCGTAGCACTTCCCGCGCTCCTCCTCGCCGGCTGCAACAGCCGCGAGGGCACATCCGCCAGCTACCCGTCGGGCCCGCAGGAAATGGCCGAGGCCGCCGATACCGCGGCCGTCGATCCCGGCGCCGAGCGCTATGCCAAGAACGACATCTCGCCGATCCGCGCGGTCGCACAGGCGCCGGTCTCCACCTTCGCGGTCGATGTCGACACCGCATCCTATGCCAATGTCCGCCGCTTCCTGACGCAGGGGCAGATGCCGCCCAGGGACGCCGTCCGCGCCGAGGAGCTGGTCAATTATTTCCGCTATGACTACCCCGCCCCGGAGACACGCGGCGCGCCGTTCAGCATCACCACCGACGTTGCGCAGACGCCGTGGAATCCGGAGACGCGGCTGCTCCGCATCGGCCTGCGCGGCTATGACCTGGGCCGCACCCAGCGACCGCCGGCCAATCTCGTCTTCCTCGTCGATGTCTCGGGATCGATGGACGCCCCCGACAAGCTGCCGCTGGTCAAGCGCGCACTCGGGCTGGTCGCGGACAATATGCGCGCCGGCGATCACGTCTCGATCGTCGTCTATTCCGGCGCCGCCGGCGTCGTCCTCGATCCGACCTCGCGCCCCGAGGAGGTCCGCGCCGCGCTCGATGATCTCAGCGCCGGCGGTTCGACCGCGGGCGGCGAAGGCATCGAGCTCGCCTATGAACTGGCCCGCAAGAATTTCAGCGCGGACGGGATCAACCGCGTGATCCTCGCCACCGATGGCGACTTCAATGTCGGCATCACCGACCAGGCGCAGCTCGAGCAGTTGATCGAGAAGGAACGCGACGACGGGATCACCCTCACCACGCTCGGCTTCGGCCAGGGCAATCTCAACGACGCAATGATGGAGGCGATCGCCGACAAGGGGAACGGCAACTATGCCTATATCGACGGGATCGACGAGGCGCGGAAGGTGCTCGACAGCGAGCTGAGCTCGACCCTGTTCACCATCGCCAAGGACGTGAAGGTCCAGGTCGAGTTCAACCCCGCCGAGGTCAGCCAGTATCGCCTGATCGGCTATGAGAACCGCGCGCTCCAGGAGCAGGACTTCCAGAACGACAAGGTGGATGCCGGCGATATCGGCGCCGGGCACCAGGTGACCGCGATCTACGAGATCGTCCCCGCCGGCGCGAAGGGCTGGCTGCCCGATCGCCATTTCGCCGCCAATCGCCAGCCCGAAAGCGCAGGCGAAGGCGCCGGCAAGGGCGAGCTCGCGCAGGTCCGGCTGCGCTACAAGCTGCCCGAAGGCGGTGCCTCGCGGCTGATCACCCAGCCGGTCGAGGCCAGCCTGATGCGCGGCGCCGCGATGCCGAGGGGCGACCTCGCCTTCGCGGTGGCCGTGGCCGGCTTCGCGCAGAAGCTGCGCGGCGACGACCTGCTCGGCGAATGGGGATATGCCGACGTCAAGCGCCTGGCCGGCGCGCAATGGGGCTTCAGCCAGCAGGCCTGGTGGCGCAGCGAGTTCCTGCGCCTGGTCGACCTCGCGGACACCCAGACCCGCACCGCTTCGGTGGCGCGCCGCGAAGAAGACCGGGCGCTCTAGCCGCTTCGTCCCCTTCCGGCGGCGAGCTAGGGCGCCGCCGGCCGCCGCGGCCCGGCCTTTCCCCCGGAGGCCGGGCCGCGGTTTCCTGCTTCCCAGGCGCCCGCCCTCCTTTTCCCCGGCGAAGGCCGGGGCCCAGACTTGAGATCTAGGGCAGCGCAATCCGATCGTAGAGATCGTCCCAATCGGGATTCATCGCCTCGATCTCACGCAGTTTCCAGAGGCGCTTCCAGGTCTTCATCTGCTTCACGCAGCCGCGCGGATTCAAGGCTCTCGAAAGCATGATACCAGACGAGCAGCTTGCAGCCATATTTCTTGGTGAAGCCTTGGACGACGCCATTGCGGTGTTCCCATGCGCGCCTGGGAAGATCACTGGTCGCACCGAGATTGAGCGTTCCGTTGCGCCCACTCGCCATGATGTAGACATAACCGCGCAGCTCCAACTTCAGACTCCAAGTCTGGCCCCCGGCGTTCGCCGGGGAAAAGGCTAACGGCTCAGCGACCGTTCGTTACGCTATTCTCCACCGCGTCATCGCCCGCATTGCCGGCCACATTCCCCTGGCCCGTCAGCGGCTGGGTGTTCAGCCCGTCCGCCGGCCGCGCGCCCGCACAGCCGTGAAAGACCTTGTCGCCCACCTGCAGCTGGGCGGTGAGCGGGCGCTCGATCGTCGGGTCGCCGCCCTCCACGCAATGCGCGTTGGTGAAGGTGATCGTCACCGCGGCGCCGGCCGTGTCCTTGGTGGTCCACACCGCCTTGTCGTCGTCGACCTTGGGCGAGACCGGGTAGAACTGCGTGACGCTGCCTTCCGCCGCATGGCCGGCGAAGCGCGTCCAGGTGATCGATCCCGGTGCCACTTCGAGCGACCAGGTCAGCGCGTTGTCCGTGGCGCGCAGCGGCTGGTCGAGCGGCACTTCGCCCAGGTGCGGGCCGGTCGGGCCCGGCGTGGCTGTTTCTTGCTCCTTGGCCTTTTCCTTCGATCCGCAGCCCGAAAGCACGAGCAACGCGGCAATGGCGAGTGCGCGCATTAACCATCCTCCCGCCGCGAGCCTGCGCGGACCGCACCATAACGGTCAAGCGCCAGAAACATTTCCCGACCCATTCCGGCTGTCCTACACGTGATCGTTCCTGTATTGTTCCGCCCGATGCCCGATGCGAGTCGCCTTGCCTCCCCATTGCCCGCCGCGGCGGCCCCGTCGCATCCGGCGGAGCGCGCCGCCGAGGCTCGCGCGCGTGAATGTCATGGCCTTTGTGACTTTCCGGCCCCGATCCTCGCCTTTCCGCCCCGGCCGCTGCGCTGGCTCTATCTCGACCTCAATTCCTATTTCGCCAGCGTCGAACAGCAGCTGAACCCGGCGCTGCGCGGCCGCCCGGTGATCGTCGCGCCGGTGGACAGCGACACCACCGTCGCCATCGCCGCGTCGGTCGAGGCCAAGAAATACGGCATCTCCACCGGCACGCCGGTCTGGGAAGCCAAGCGTCTGTGCCGGGAGCTGCTGATCACCCCCGCACGGCACGAGCACTATGTCGCGTTCCACGAGGCGATCGTCGCGGAGATCTGGAAGCACGTGCCCGTCACGCATGTCTGCTCGATCGACGAGGTCGCGTGCCGCCTGCTCGACAACGAGAACGGCACCGAGGCGGCAATCGCCCTCGCCCACCGGATCAAGGCGGGCATCCGCGCGAATATCGGGTCCTGCCTGACCAGTTCGGTCGGCATCGCGCCCAATCGCCTGCTCGCCAAGCTGGCGTCGGACATGCAGAAGCCCGACGGGCTCGTCGTGCTCGGCGCGGAGAAGCTTCCCGAATGCCTGTTCGGGCTCAGGCTGCGCGACATCTCCGGCATCGGCGCCAAGATGGAGAAGCGGCTGGCGCAAGACGGCATCCTCGACATTCGCCAATATTGCGCGCGGCGACCGCGCGATGCCGGCAACGCCTGGGGCGGCGTCAATGGCGATCGGCTCTGGTATCTGCTCCACGGCGTCGAGCTGCCCGACAAGCCGACGCAGAGCCGCACGATCGGGCACAGCCATGTGCTCTCGCCCTCGAAGCGCGGGCTCGAGCCCACCCGCCTCACTGCGCGGCGGCTCGCGCTCAAGGCGGCCAGCCGGTTGCGCCGCAAGGGCTATCGCGCCCGGTTGCTGGTGCTCCACGGCAAGTTCGAGGACGACAAGTCAGGCTGGCGCGCGTCGATCAAGCTGCCCGCCACGCAGGACAGCTTCGTCGTGCTCCACGCGCTCGACCAGCTCTTCCCGCGCCTGGCCGAGGCGGGGCGCGGCCGGCCCGGCGGTTTCCGCCTGCGCATGGTCGGCGTCACGCTGTGCGAGATCGAGGGCGTCGAGGGCGAGCAAGGCTCGCTGTTCGCCGCGCTCGATCCCGACGATCCGCTCGCCCGCGAGACGCGCACGCTGGCGCTCAGCCGCGCGATGGACCGGATCAACGAGAAGTTCGGGCGCAACGCCGTGTCCGTGGGTCCGCTGCATGGCGGCAGAATCGATCGCGTCGGCACCAAGATCGCGTTCGGACGTATCCCGGAAATGAGCGAATTCCATGAGTGACACCGGTGGATGTCACCGATCCGCAACAAAACATGTGCCATGCTGCGATGCAGCATGCGAATGTAACTCTATAACACGAATCGCTTGACGATTCTTTCCCGGTAAACGAAAGCTCCCGCCCGTTATGAACAAAGCCCCCATTTTTGCCGCCGCCGCTGTGCTCCTCTCGCTCGCAGCCTGCAACAACAAGCCCGAGGAAGTGACCTCGACCGCGCCGGACCCCCAGGCCGAAGCGCTCAAGAACGCCCCCAAGGTCGAGCTGCCGCCGTCGATCGAGACCTCGGTGTCGATGCGCTGCAAGGACAACAGCATCGTGTTCGCCGACTTCTACAAGGGCGGCAAGCAGGTCCTGGTCAAGCAGACCAAGGACGGCCCGGGCACCATGCTCAAGGCGCCGGAAGCCGGCCAGCCCTTCGTCGCCGACGGCGGCTACAAGATCACCGGCACCGCCAAGAACGCCACGATCGAGATCCCGGGCAAGGGCGCGCGCGACTGCCACGGCTGATCGCGGCACATCGAGTTTCAACAAGGGCCGGCGGGCATTCCCGCCGGCCCTTTTTCATGCGAGGCTGATCGCGGAAGGGAGCGAATCCAGGTGGCTACGGTCGCAATCTACAGCCTCAAGGGCGGCGTCGGCAAAACGACGCTGGCGGTGAACCTCGCCTGGGCCTCGGCCACGCTCTCGTCCCGCCGCACCCTGCTCTGGGACCTCGACCCGCAGGCCGCCTCGACCTTCCTGGTCGAGCCGCACGGCAAGACGCGGGACCAGGCCCAGGCGATCTTCACCAAGGACGTCGCACCGGCCAAGCTGATCCAGCACACCGGGGTCGAGCGGCTCGACCTGATCGGCGCCGACGCGTCGTTGCGCGGCCTCGACCTGGTCTTCCACGAGCTCGACAAGAAGAAGCGGCTCGCCAAGCTGCTCGGCGAGCTCGACAAGGCCTATGACCGGATGCTGCTCGATTGCCCGCCGGGCCTCACCGAGACCAGCGAGCAGGTGATGCGCGCCGCGGACCTGATCGTCGTGCCGGTGATCCCCTCGCCGCTCTCCACCCGCGCCTTCGAGGAAGTCTCGGCGCATCTGGCCCGCAAGGGCGGCAAGGTGCCGCTGATGCCGGTCCACTCGATGGTCGATCGCCGGCGCAAGCTGCATGCCGAAGCCGTCGCCGCGCATCCCGATTGGCCGGTGATCCCGATGGCCAGCATCGTCGAGGCGATGAGCGTGCACCGCGCCGCGGTGGGCAGCTATGCGCCGCGCACGCCCGGCGCCCAGGCGTTCGCCGAGCTCTGGCAGGCGATCGAGCGCCGCCTGGCAGGCAAGAAGCATTGAGCCGGGCCCAGCCGCCCCAGCAGGAACTCGATCCCGACCTGGTGCTGCGCGCCTATGCGATGGGCGTGTTCCCGATGGCCGATCACCGCGACGCGGCGAGCGTCTATTGGGTCGAGCCCAAGCAGCGCGGCGTGCTGCCGCTGGACGGCTTCCACTTCTCGCATTCGCTGCGCAAGCTGATCCGCGCCGGCCGCTTCCGCCTCACCGTCGATGCCGCGTTCGAGGAGATCATCGAGCTCTGCGCCGAAAGCGCCGAGGACCGGCCCGATACCTGGATCAACGGCCCGATCGAGCGGGTCTTTCTCGAGCTGCACCGCCGCGGCTTCGCCCATTCGGTCGAGTGCTGGGACGGCGACCGGCTCGCCGGCGGCCTCTACGGGCTGGCGCTCGGCCGGGCGTTCTTCGGCGAGTCGATGGTGACCCGCGTGCCCAACGCCTCGAAGGTCGCGTTCGCGCATCTGGTCGCGCGGCTGCAGGCCGGCGGGTTCACGCTGCTCGATTGCCAGTTCATCACCGAACACCTGACCACGCTGGGCGCGATCGAGATCCCCCGCGACGACTATGTCGCGTTGCTGGGCGGCGCGCTGGGCGAGACCTCGGCCGGGCTTGCGCTCGGCGTGCCTTCGGTCGACGGCGACTTCTTCGCGCTCGACGCATTGCCCGATCCGGCGCCCGAGCCGCCGGCGGCGGGCGCCGGCACCGTGTCCGGCCCGCTGTCCCGGAAGGTCATCGCGCAGCTCTTGGGCCACACATCGTAGATCGGGTGCTGGACGACGTTGAGCGCCGGGCGCTCTGCGAACAGCCAGCCCGAATGGACGCGGTGCCATTTCTTGTCGAGCTCGAGCACATCGACCTGGACGAAGGCGCCGGTGAGCTGGTCGGGCTCCCAGGGCGCGGTCTTGTCGCAGGCCTTGAGCCGGACGACCACGTCGCCGATCCGCACTGCCTGGCCGGGCTTGAGCTTGAACTCGTGCGCCTCGCCATTGCGCTTGTTGAGCAGGCCGAGCACGGCGACGCGCTGGTTCATCGGCGTCGCGCCGGCATCCTCGATCGCCTTGCCGTCGCGGTCGACGGTGATCACGTCCGATGCCTGGTTGCCCGAGTCGCCGGTGGTGACGATCTCGTCAGACGCCGCCTTGTTGCCGCCGGCACTGCCGCTGCCGCCGCCCGAGCATGCGCCGAGGGCGAGCAGCATGCCCGCCGCAACGGCTCCGGCGGCGCGTGGCGTCATGCCCCGGGGGTCCAGGCCTCGTAGTCGCCGGTGGCGCGGGCGCGGTGACCGCCCTTCTCGAGCGCGCCGCTCGGCCGATAGGCGAGCTGCGAGCCGGTGAGGTTCGGTTCGGCCGGGATTTCCCAGGCCTTGGGCGCCGGCAGCGCCTGGTCGGGCACCGAATCGATCTGGTGGTGGAGCCAGCTGAACCATTCGGGCGGCACGCGGCTCGCGTCGTTGGAGCCGCTGTAGATCACCCAGCGGCGGGTGATGCCGTTGGGGTCTTGCCCGCCCTCGTAATAGACGTTGCCCAGATCGTCCTCGCCGACGCGGGTCTTGCCGCGCAGGCCCATCCAGGTGCCGAAGGTGGCGCCGTTCCACCAGGTGAAGGGATTGAGATTGAGACCCATGGCCGCGGATTAGCCGGGAGCGCCGGGCTAGGCAATAAGGTACCGCGTTGCCGCGACTGGCCTCACCGCTTGTCCCAGCGCACCTTGTCGCCGGCCTTGATGCCGAGCCGGGCCGAAACGCCGGCATTGACCTCGAGCACCGCCGCCACCGGCTCGCCCGACTTGAGCGTATCCTCGGAGAAGGGCACCGCATTCTCGGCGATGCGGGCGATCGTGCCGTCGCCGCGGATGAACAGGATGTCGAGCGGGCTCGGCGTGTTCTTCATCCAGAAACTCGCCTCGCGCGGCGGGCCATCGGCCGGATAGGGCGCGAACAGCATGCCGCCGTCCGCCGGGATGTTGGTGCGGAACATCAAGCCGCGCTCCTGCTGCTCGGCGGTGCGGGCAACCTCGACCTGGAAGCGGTGCGCGCCGTTCGCACTCTCGATCGTCACCGCCAGCCGAGGCGCGACCTGCGCCGCCAGGGGCATCGCCAGGCCGGGGCCGGAGACGAACGACAGCGCGGCGGCAAGCGCCGCAGCCAACCCGAATAGGCACTTCATCGTTTCAGCTGGTCCTTTCGACCGCCACTGCAAGCGGCCCCTTTTCGCCATCGACGATGCGCGCGCTGAGCGGCTGGCCGGGCTCGACCTCCTCGATCTCGGCGCGGCGCAAGGTCTCCATATGGACGAATATATCCGCCGAGTCGGAGTCGCGCACCAGGAATCCATAGCCCTTGAGGCGATTGAACCATTTCACCGTCACCGGCTCGAACGGCCCGGCGGAATCGATCATCCGCAGCCGGTCGATGCGCTCGGCGGGCCGCTTGGGCACCTCGACCGCCTGGCTGAGGTCGATCGAGATGATCTCGCGCGCCTGCAGCCCCCGCTGGCGCCTGACTGCCGTGCATTCGACCCGCGCGCCTTCCGGCAGCGACCTTCGGCCATGATCCTGAAGCACGGTGAAGTGGATTAGAATGTCGCCCACGGCGACGTCATCTGCGACGAGAAAGCCAAAGCCACGCGTTACGTCGAACCATTTCACGACACCGGCAAAGACCTGACCTTCGTCCGTCCGATCCTCGCCAATCCCCTCGTCCAAGTTTGGCGTGTCTATATAGTCGTTCTGCGCAACCTGTTGGTCAGCACGCATTTCCTGTTCCCCCGGAAGTCGTACATTAACATGGTATTTTCCATAAATGGAATTGCCTTTGTGACTGGCCCGTTTCAAGCACCGGCCAGTGTGGCTTCCGGGTCATCCCCCGGCATCATGCGGACGATCGCACGGGCCAGGGACGGGCTGTGGCCGGCCCGGATCATCGCCGCCATCTGCTTCTCCTGGCCCGGCCGATCCACCGCCTCGCGGCCATAGGGACCGATCCGCCTGCGCCGGGCAAAGGCGAGCGCGCTGGCGACTCCGTCCGCCTCGACCGCCGGGGCCAGCGCGGCCTCGGCATCGCCCTCTCCCACCCCGTCGAAGCGCAGCGCCTGGCGCACCCGCCGCGCGCCCAGCCCGCGCCGCGCCATCGCCCCGGCCTTGGATTCGGCATAGAGCCGGTCGTTGACATAGCCGAGCTCGGCCATCCGCTCGGCCAAGCCCTCGGGATCGGGCGATTTTTCCCCACCCCAGCCGCGTTCGCGCAGTTTTCGGGACAAATAGGCTGCCAGTTTGGCCCTTGTCGTAGCGTAACGTTCGACATAGCGGAGCGCATAACGCTCCAGATCGGCGCTATTCAGCGGTGGCAGGGGGCGTCTCGGGGCGGTCATGCGCCATGATTGTGCCACACTGGCAACCGATTTTGAACGACAGTGCGTAGCAGAGGCTAGCCTCAAAATATGTCGTGGGGGCACGACGTTGGCTACCACGCAGGGGCACGGAATAAAGAATGGTATTGGACGTTACGGGATCGCTCGAGGCTGAAAAGGAAGCGGGAATGCTCGCGCCTACGCCGACCGACGACAGCCTGCCGCGCCGCCTTGCGGATTTCGAAACGCTCGGCGAAGCGCTCGACTATGCCTCCCAGGGCAAGCGCGGGCTCAATTTCCACGATGCGCGCGGCAATCTGTCGCGCCCCTATCCGTTCGCGGAGCTGCGTGACGATGCGCTGAAGCAGGCCCAGCGCCTGATCGCCGCGGGCGTGAAGCCCGAGGACCGCATCGCGCTGATCGCCGAGACGGGCACCGAGTTCGCGAGCCTGTTCTTCGGCTGCATCTATGCCGGCGCCTGGCCGGTGCCGCTGCCGCTGCCGACGAGCTTCGGCGGCGCCCAGTCCTATATCGACCAGCTCAGCGTCCAGCTGCAGAGCTGCGATCCCGTGATGCTGATCTACCCGCCCGAGATCGGCGCGATGTGCGCCGAGGCGGCGCGCGCCAATGACGTGCCGGGCATCGACTGGTCCGAGTTCGGCCAGCGCGCGGCGGTGGAGACCACGCTGCCCGAGTCGAAGACCGACGACATCGCCTATCTGCAATATTCCAGCGGCTCGACGCGCTTCCCGCATGGCGTGGCGATCACCCATCATGCGCTGCTCAACAACCTGGCGGCGCACAGCCACGGCATGAAGGTGGGCGACGGCGATCGCTGCGTCTCCTGGCTGCCCTGGTATCATGACATGGGCCTGGTCGGCTGCCTGCTCTCGGTCGTCGCCAACCAGGTTTCGACCGACTATCTCAAGACCGAGGATTTCGCCCGGCGCCCGCTCGCCTGGCTCGACCTCATCAGCCGCAACAAGGGCACGACGCTCAGCTATTCGCCGACCTTCGGCTACGACATCTGCGCGCGCCGCATGTCGAGCCAGACCAAGGCGAGCGAGCGCTTCGACCTGAGCCGCTGGCGCGTCGCCGGCAACGGCGCCGACATGATCCGCCCGGACGTGATGCAGTCGTTCGTCGACGCGTTCGCCGATGCCGGATTCAAGGCCAGCGCCTTCCTGCCGAGCTACGGCCTGGCGGAAGCCACCCTCGCCGTCTCGATCATGCCGCCGGGCGAAGGCATCCTGGTCGAGCTGGTCGAGGAAACCCAGCTTTCGGGCGGCGACACCCCGCGCAGCGACCGCCCCCAGCGTTTCCGCGCGATCGTCAATTGCGGCGTCCCCGCGCGCGACATGACGATCGAGATCCGCGAGGAAGACGGCACGCCGCTTCCGGACAAGGCGATCGGCAAGGTCTGGTGCAAGGGCCCGTCGGTCATGGTCGGCTATTTCCGCGATCCTGAAGCGACCGACGCCTGCCTGAAGGACGGCTGGCTGGATACCGGCGACATGGGCTACATGTCGGACGGCTATATCTACATCGTCGGCCGCGCCAAGGACATGATCATCATCAACGGCAAGAACCACTGGCCCCAGGATATCGAATGGGCCGTGGAGCAGCTGCCGGCGTTCAAGCAGGGCGACGTTGCCGCCTTCGCGATCACCACCCCGGGCGGCGAGGAGACGCCGGCGGTGCTGGTCCAGTGCCGCACCTCGGACGAGGCCGAGCGCCTGCGCCTGCGCGACGAGATCCGCGAGCGCGTCCGCTCGGTGACCGGCATGAACTGCGTGATCGAGCTCGTGCCGCCGCGCACGCTGCCGCGCACCAGCTCGGGCAAGCTTTCGCGCGCCAAGGCCCGCAACCTCTATCTGAACGGCGAGATCAAGCCCTACGCGCTCGCCGCCTAAGGCTCTTTCTCCCGCAGACCTGGAAAACGGCCGGCCTTTGCCGGCCGTTTTTTTGCGACTTCGGCGCCCCGGGGCTCAGGCCGACTCGAAGTGCCGGATGCGCGCCCCGTCGCGAATATCCCGGCAGGGAGATTGGCCCGGTTTCCGCAAGTGCCGGAATTGGAACAGTTCTTATCAAGCACCAATTCGGTTAAAGAAGTTGCTTAATGTGCCAAAATGCGACATACTCCGCGTTACGGACAATGTGCCGCATTTCCGGCTGGTCCGTGTGAAGGACGTCGGTGCGATATCGCCGACGCAACTGGACAATGGTGACCTGATGCTCAACGCTCAACTAGCGTGGGTAGGCGGTGCCGTTAGCCAGGCGCTACAGCCCTACCCTATGAATTCATTTCTTTGGGAGGGTTCGTCATGTTTGAAGACTTCCGGGAATTTCTTGCGCTGATCGAGCGCAGTTCGTCGAGCACCAAGACACTGATCATCTGTGTCGCACTCAGCATTGCGCTGGGCAAACTCGACTCTCTCGTACAATTTATCTTTTAATATTCGCGGGGCAGCAGCGCTGCCTGTCGCTGCTGCCTTCGCATCAGGTGTCAATCAATCATCAACCGTCGGGAAGATATCTAGAACCGTGGCCCATCAGACTTCCTCACAGTTCGCCCGGCCGCGCATCGATGCGCGAGCGCTGCTTGGCCTGCGCGATCCCGCCGACGCGACGGACTGGGGCCCGATTCGCGCCGCCCAGCTGCACGCCGGCAGCCAGCTCGCGCTGTTCATGCTCGCCGCCAACGTCATCGGCGCCTCGCTCGTCACGATGATCCTCGCCCCGCGGGTGCCGATCTGGCAGCTGGCGAGCTGGAGCGCGATCGTCGCGGCTGTCGCCGCCGCCGTCGCCTTTCGTCGCCTTGCCAAGCGCCACCGCGAAGCCGTCACCGCGACTCTGCGCGACGTACGCGGCACGCTGCTCGACGGAGTCGCCCTCGGTGCCGTCTGGTCGGTGCCGCCGCTCGCCTTCGGCCACGCGGTCGATGCCAATGCCGCGCTCGGCCTGTGGATCGTGATCTCGCTGCTGATGACCGCCAGCGCCGTGGCGATGGCCGCGCTGCCGCTCGCCACGATCAGCTTCGTGACGATCGTCGGCGGCGCGCTGGTCTTCACCCTTTCCACCATCGCCTCGCCGATGCTCGCCGCCGCCGCGGCGCTGTTCACCGTGCTGCTGGTGATGGCGACCTTCGCCCGCGGCAAGGCGCTGGTGGTGATCCGCGCCGGCGAGATCGCCATTGCCGACCGCGACGAGACGCTGAGCCTGCTCCTGCGCGAGACCGAGCGCGAGGGCGAGGCCGACTGGCTGTGGGAAATCGACGCGCAGCGCCGCGTGGCGCGTGCCAATCCGCGCTTCTCCAAATCGCTCGGCGTCGATCCCAAGGCGATCAATGGCATGCCCTTCCTCCAGGTTCTGGCGGGCCCCGCCTGGGAAGACGGCAATTTCGCCGCCGGGCTGCGCGACCTCGCCGAGAAACTGAAGACTCGCGACGCGTTCCACGATCTGCTGTTGCCGGTATTCGTCAATGGCGAGGAGCGCTGGTGGGAAATGTCCGCCAGCCCACGCTATGACGAGGGCGGCGCCTTTATCGGCTTCCGCGGCGTCGGCTCGGACGTCACTGAGGCGCGCAAGTCCGCCGACCAGATCAGCAAGATGGCGCGCTTCGACACGCTGACCGGCCTTCCCAACCGCCTGCTGCTCAACGAGACGCTGGCGCGGGCGATGGCCGAGGCGGACAAATGGAGCTCGCGCTGCGCCTTCATGATGATCGACCTCGATCGCTTCAAGGCCGTGAACGACACGCTGGGCCATCCGGTCGGCGACCGGTTGCTGATGCGCGTCTCCGAGCGGCTCAAGCAGCTGATGAGCGAGAACGAGATGGTCGGCCGCCTGGGCGGCGACGAGTTCGCCGTGGTGGTGCGCGACGCGACCGATACCGCGGCGATCGAGCGGCTGGCCCAGGCGATCATCGACACGGTCTCGCGCCCCTATGAGATCGACCAGAACACGCTGTTCATCGGCGCCTCGGTCGGCCTCGCCGTGGGCCCGCGCGACGGCCGCACCGCCGAGATGCTGATCCGCTCGGCCGACCTGGCGCTCTATCGCTCCAAGGATGCCGGCGGCGGCGCCTATCACAGCTACGAGCCGCAGCTCCACATGGCCGCGGAGGAGCGCCGCGTGCTCGAGATCGCGCTGCGCAGCGCGGTCGACAATGGCGAGATGCACCTGAACTACCAGCCGGTGGTCAATGCCGGCACCGGCGGGCTGATGGGCTTCGAGGCGCTGCTGCGCTGGACGCATCCCGAGTTCGGCGTCGTCTCCCCCGCCAAGTTCGTGCCGCTCGCGGAAGACGCGCGCCTGATCCCGGCGATCGGCGAATGGGTGCTGCGCACCGCCTGCGCCGAAGCGGCGAAATGGGATTCGCAGATCCGCGTGGCGGTGAACGTCAGCCCCGAGCAGCTCCACTCGCCGGCCTTTGTCACCATGGTGGTGGAAGCGCTGGCGCAATCGGGCATGCCGGCCGAGCGGCTCGAGCTGGAAGTGACCGAGAGCGTGTTCATGCGCGAGGGCACCCAGGCGATCCAGGTGCTCGAGAAGGTGCTCGAGCTCGGCGTGAAGCTGAGCCTCGACGATTTCGGCACCGGCTATTCCTCGCTCGGCTATCTGGCGCACACCAGGTTCAGCACGATCAAGATCGACCGCAGCTTCGTCCAGGGCGCCTCCAAGGGCACCAAGGAGGCGATCGCGATCATCCGCGCCGTGGTCGCGCTCGCCGACAGCCTGGGCATGGCGACGACCGCCGAGGGCGTCGAGACCGAGGAGGAGCACCACATGGTCCAGCAGCTCGGCTGCACCAAGGTGCAGGGCTATTATTTCGGCCGCCCCCTCCCCGTGCAGGAAGCCCGCGCGCTGGCGATGCGGCCGCGCGACGGGGCGAGCGCCGCGGCGTGAAAAAAGGCTGGCGGAACTGGCTTGCCCCGGCTGCCAGTCCCCGCTAGAGCCACCCACCGCACAGGGGCGTAGCTCAGCTGGTTAGAGCGTCGGTCTCCAAAACCGAAGGCCCTCGGTTCGAATCCGAGCGCCCCTGCCACTGCGGACTCTCTCCTTTTTTCCGCCGCGTCCGCTTGCCCGCGGCATCGCCACCCGGCGATTTTTCTACAAGAATATCAAAGGGTTTTCGGTACTCAGCCGACAGCTGTCGATCACGAAACGAGCAGTTCGAAAGTACTGCCGAAAGCACGTGTTTTTTCGCCGCTAAATCGGCCGCTAGGAACCTCTGCTTCGAATCCCGCGCGACCGACAGAAGGGCGATTCCATCGTCGAAGTAGCTCAAATCGGCGTCGTGCCGCCTCTCCAGCTCCTTCGCGACCTTCCGTTCCTGATCCCTAAACTGCACCGTGAGCGCATTATAGACCTCATCCTCGATACGGCCGTCGAGGTTGTCGATGTAGATCTGCTTCAGGCGTTCACGCAGGCGCTCCCGCTCCGTCTGGAGGCGTGAGACCGCGTCATCATGTTCCTTGTGCACGTGCGCGAAGCTCTCCCGGAGCGCGGCCCTGAGCCATTCGAACATCTCGGACGATAGAGTGACGCGGTCCAGCATGTCGCCGAACTGCTCGAGCAGTACCTCCTCCCGCACATACGGCTCAGGACACTTCCCCTTCCCGTGGCTGCAGCGGTAGTAAATGTACTTCTCTTTCTTGATGTCGCCGACGAGCGCACAGCCACAGTGGCCGCATCGGATCATGCCGGTGAAGAGAAAGTCCTTCTCGATGCCGCGAACACGGGCGGTGTGGCGGCCATCAAGGACGCCTTGGACGCGTTCCCAGGTTTCGATCGACACCAAAGGCTCGTGCGAGCCCTGATAGCGCTTTCCTATCCATTCGAACTCGCCAGTGTAGATGCGTGAGCGCAGGATCTTGTGGACGCTGCTGGTGCTGATCGGCTTGGCGCTGCCACGGAAGGTCATTCCATCCGCCCGGGCGCGAGCCGCCGCCTGCTTGAGCGAGTACAAGCCGGTAGAATACCACTCGAAGAGCCGGGTCACGCGCGGTCCCGTGTCGGGTTCAACCTCAATCACTCGCTTGCCATTCGGGCCGAGGACGTTGCGATAACCCGTCGGCGCCACCGACGGCCAAATCCCTTGCTCAGCCTTTTCCAGCATCCCCTTGCGGACCTCTTCGGAGAGGTTGTCGATATAGTTCTTCGCCATCAGCACCTTGATGCCGTGCAAGAACTTCTCGGAAGAGCGCGACTCTGGCGCGAGGACGATGTTCTCCTTCACGAAGTGGATGCTGAGATCGAGATCGTCGATCGTCACCCAGTCACGAAGGTTGCGGTAAAGGCGATCGGTCTTTTCGACGAGGACGGTATCCGTCGCCGGATGGCTTCGCAGATATGCAATCATCTCGCCGAAATAGGTCCGCCCGCTTGCCTTCGCAGTTTCGACGTCGACGTACTCGCGGACGATTTTATAGCCTTGCTCCTCCGCATACGCCCTGAGCAGCTTGATCTGGGACTCAACCGAGAAGCCCTCGCGCTCCTGTTCCTTCGATGACACGCGCGCGTATAGGACGGCACGCTTTGACTTCTGCACCGGTTGCCGGCGGTTCGATTTAGTTCGCTTCATGGACCCATACTCGCTGACAGGATCGCCAGCCGCACACGCATGGGGGCACAGCCGACCGCTCTCCAGTCTGGCCGCGGAGACGCAATTGGCAAGACGTCAAGGGCGAGACTAATCCGGTTCGGATAAGGTTTCGGCGCGCGAGCGCACCATCCCACCGAGGCCTATCAGGGCCCCCGCAAACATCGTCATATTCTCGATGATCTCATGGGCATCCTGCTCACTCAGCGGCGTCCGGTAATAGGGCTGCCAAACCTTGATCGTCTGCTCGATGAGCGCGCGCGAATACCGCATTCGGACACCAGGACAACGCCCACCGGCGGGGTTTTCAATCGGGCCGGGATCCGTCCAATGCCGACGAGTTTCCTTCCTCCGCGCCATGTCAGTTTCCTGCCGAAGGCGCCCGTCGCCGCTTGGCGAATTCACGGTCGCTGTCGAGAAACGCGGTGAGCATGGCCGGGACCAGCTCGGCAACCGGCTCGTCACGGCCGTAGGTCTCGGAATAGAGCGCCGCATATTCGGCCAGGGCCTGATGCAGGTCGGGCGTCACCGTAATCGCGAGCTTGATCGGCGTGCGATCGGGCAATTTCGCCAGCTTTAGATCGGCCATGTCACCGACTCCCGTCGCGCCAGGGCGCGAGCACCAGATCCTTGTGAACGATCAGCCGCACCTGGGCGCCGGGCCGTATCGTGATCGTCGGCTGGATGTCGAGATTGCGCTGGGTGATCTGGTCGCCGGCGCGCGAGACATTGTCCTGGGTGGAGCGGCGCATCGCCTCAACCAGATCGCCGTCGCCGGTGAACGCGAGTTCGGAGCTCACGCCGAGCAGGGTCGACAAGACGACGCCCTTGAGCAGCGTCCATGTGTGAAAATCGACTTTGTCCTGCAGACCGGCATAGCCAGAGGCATCCGTCGCCGGGACATTGTCGATCCGCAGCGAGCTCCCGTCGGGAAGCATGATGCGCTGCCAGACGATCAGCGCGCGCTTCTGGCCGAAGGCCACCACACTGTCGTAACTCCCCACCAGGCGGGCGCCTTGCGGGATCAGCAGGATATGCCCGGTGGGACTATCGTACACCCGCTCGGTCACTTGCGCCGTCACCAGGCCCGGCAAGTCCGAGCGCAGGCCCGTGATGAGGCTGGCCGGGATGACGCTGCCGGCGGAGAGCAGATAGGGAGACGGCGCCGCGGTCAGCTGGTGCGGGTTGAGGTCGCCAGCCGTATCGAGCGTACCGACGAAATCGGTCTTTCGCTGCTGGGCGTTTGGGTCGGCTGCGGGGTCGATTGCCAGTTTCGCTGTGCCCGCCGACGGGGGCGCTGCGGCGGCAGCCAACCCGGCTTCGCCTTGTGATTGGGCTGGCCCCACCGTCGCGCCCGCTCTTCCGGATACGAGGATGCCGGATTGGAGGGCCGCCTTACGTTCCGATGCCAGGCGCTCGCGTTCGGCCTGGACCGCTTGCGCCGCGGTATCGAAACCTGTTCCCGAGGTGCCCTCGACCGCCATGGCACGCCGATGCTCGAGGATCGGCCGGCCGAGATCGCCGGGCAGTGGCGGACCCAGTTTCGGCGCATCGCCATAGGTCGCCGGTACGCCGTTCAAGGCGTCGCTCGCCGGGCGCGCGTTCGGTTGCGACAGCTCTTCCTGGCTGGCGACGTGCTGGAACACCTGCGGCTTGAGCGCGACCCAGGCGATTGTCATCAGGCTCGCGGAGCCGAAGGCAGCAACGCCGATGATCACGCCCCGCCGGAAGCGGATCGCCCGCCGCGGCTTCCCGCGGATCACCAGCGATTCAGGGTCGAGCTTGCGCGATGGTGTGGGAGCGGCTTCGGTCACGATGCCCTCCCCTTGCGCTCGGTCCCGACGGATCGCGTGATCCGGACGACCTGCTGCTTCTTCGTGCCGAGGCGGAGTTCGGCGGTCTCGAAGATGCGGTCGACGACATAGAAGCGGCCGCGGACGCGGTAGTTGACGAGTTCAGCCTGGCCGGTTGCCCCAATGACGAACAATGGCGGCGCTTCGCCGACCGCCAGGGCCGCCGGGAACTCCACAAAGGTCTGCCGCCCGTCGTCGAAGGCACGGGTCGGCCGCCAGGCGACACGGTCGCCGCTGACGACATAGTTGAACCGTAGGTCTTCCACCGTCAGACCCTGCGCCACGGGCGCAGCCACCTCGGCCGCCGCGGCGGTCCGACGCAGGGCGATGAGCGCATCGGCCGGATAGGTCCAGGACAGGGCAGCCATCGCCGTCCGGGAGGTCGCGTTGAGCTGAACGTGGTAGCTACGACGATCGGTGGCGATGACGAGGTTCGTGGCTAGGCCGGCCGAGAAGGGCTTTACCAGGACATGTGTCCGCTTGTCCGCGCCGCTCCCGCTGCTAGTGTCGCCGATGACCCAGCGGACCGTATCGCCTGCCGCGACCGACACGAGGTTTTCGCCCGGCTGCAACACGATGTCGGTCACGACGCCCGGCGCGGTGAAGGCCTGATAGATCGCGCCCTCACTATAGGCGTAGACCTGGACGGCGTTGAGGAACCCCGTGGCTTGCGGGACCTGCGTCGCGGCGCGATTGGCAATTGCTACCCGCGCAACCTCCGGAGCGACGATCGGCTTGCGATGACGCGGCCGATGTTCGCGCGCTTGAGTACTCTTCGTCGGGGCAGCGGTCGTTGCGACAGGCGGAGGCGGCGTGGACTGCGCACTGGCAACGCCAATGCTCAGCGCAATTGCCGACGCGGTGAGGAAGCACTTCATGGCTGGATCTCCCTTTGGGGCTGGGTGGGGTTGGCCAGGCCTGGATCGAGCGGCGATCCGAGCGGAACATTGGCCGGCGGCGCTGCGGAAGCGGCCGCGGCAGGGGGCGCGGGATCGAGCTCGCGGCTCCAGTCGATCGCGTCGACATAGATGCCGAGCGGGTTTTTCCGGAGCGTATCGGCGTTGGCGGGCGGCGTCCGGACCACGGTGACGATCGCCGTCCAGCGCGAGGTGCCGGTCTGCGAACCCCGGGCAAATGCGGCCTCTGACCACTTCACCTGAAAGGATCGGTCGGACGCACGGACGACGCTCGTCACCTGCACAGAGACCGTCTTCTCGCCGACCTGGGCGAACGGGTCTGCCGATCGCGCATAGTCGCCGAGGAACTGCGCGCCGCGCCGCGTCGCGAAGTCATAGGCCTCGAGCCAGCCGCGGCGCATCAGCACCGGATCGAGCGAGATGGAGCGCACATCGGTGATGAACCGCGCCAGATGCCAAGCGATCTGCGGGTCGGTGGGCTGGAACGCGGCCTCAGCCGGCATCACCGCCCTCGCCTCGCCCAGGCGATCGACCTCGACGACATAGGGCGTCACCCGGCTCTGCATCGACTGCCAGACGAGACCGCCGGACAGACCGGTCGCGAGGGTGAGGCAGCCGAACGCCATGAGCCGCCAATTGCGTGCCTGGACGCGGGCGGAGCCGATCCGCTCGTCCCATAGTTGGCCGGCGCGCTGATACGGCGTCTCGGGCTCGGGGGTGCGTCCATAGCGCTGAACGCTTCGCTTGAAGACCATCAGTCGTCCCTTTCCTTGATGTCGGGAGTGGCGGATGCGCCGCCGCGATCGCCCTGCTGCAGGGCATGGGCAGCGACTTGCCGGTGGTGGCGACCGGACTGTTCGGCACGCATGGCCCGCGCCCAGGCCGGCGCATTTTCGCCTTGCTGTTCCGGCGCGGAGGAACTGCCCTGACCGGAACGATTGAGCGCGTTCCATGCGGCGGTCCGGCCGCTGCTCGCAGCCTCGCCCAAGCCGAGCGCACTCGATGCGCGATCCCGCATGGCATTGCCGGCCGCCTGCGCGACGCCGCCCAGCCCGGCGCCGACGCTCGGGTTCGAGGCGGTTTCCTTGCCCAGCGAGTAGGCGGTCGATGCGGCAGACCCCATTGCCGTCCCCGCGCGGACCGCGCCAAGCGCGCCGCCGCCGATCGCGCGCGCGGCACTCATGGTCGCGCCGCCCGCGAGCATCGTCATGCCGGCGGTGCCGGCGACCGTGCCGAGCGCGGCGCCGGCACCGAGCTGCGGCGCGCCGGAGACGAGGCCAGAGGCGATGCCGGGACCGAAAATGCCGAGGCCGAATAGCGTGAGCGAAGCCAGCATCAGGCTGACCGCCTGGTTGATGTCGGGCTCCTGACCCTGGAGCGCGTCGGTGAAATCGGTGAAGAAGTTCGAGCCGATGCCGATGATGACCGCGAGCACCATCACCTTGATGCCGGACGACACGACATTGCCGAGGACACGCTCGGCGAGGAAGCTGGTGCGGTTCCAGAGCGCAAACGGCACGAGGATGAAGCCGGCCAGCGAGGTCAGCTTGAACTCGACGATCGTCACGAACATCTGCACCGCAAGGATGAAGAAGGTTACGATGACGATCGCCCAGCTGAACAGCAGGACTGCGATCGTCACGAAATTCTCGAAGAAGCTGATGAACCCCATCAGATCGGACATCTGTTCGAGCAACGGATGCGCCGCGGAAAAGCCGATTCCGGCGAGCCGCCCGGGCTTGAGCAGGTCGCTCGCCGAGAAGGTCCCGCCGCCGGCAGTGAGCCCAGCCTGTGCGAAAGACCGAAAGATGATGTCGGACAGCGTCGAGAAGCTGTTCAGGATGAAGGCGAACGCGCCGATATAGAGGATCTTCTTGAGAAAACGTCCGAGGACATTGTCCTCGCCGCCCAGCGCCCAGAACAGCCCGGCCAGCGTGATGTCGATGCCGATCAGGGTCGTGGTCAGGAAGCCCACGTCCGGCCCGAGCAGCCCGAACCCGCTGTCGATGTAGCGGGTGAAGGTGTCCAGGAAGCGATCGATGACGTTGAGGTCGTGCACGGGCTGCGCCTTCGAGATGGAGGAACGGGTGCCGCGGGGCGTGGCAGGGGGAGCACCGCCACGCCCCGCGGCGACGGCGGCGGGAAACCGGCGCCGCCGTCATGCGGGCACGGCCTACCGGGGCGTGTAGGCCGAGCCGGACCCGAGGAACTTCTTGGTTGCCGCGCGCCCGTCGATCTCGGCCTGCGCACGGCGCGCGGCATCGGTCGCATCGGCGCGGAACTGGGCGGCGAGCAGCTGCTGGATCTGGAGCTGCTGCTTGGCGGCGAGCGCAAGCAGCTGGTTGGTCGCCTGGGCGGCCTGGAGACCGCCGACCGCGTTCTGGCTCTTCTCGGAAAGCTTCTGCAGCGTGACCGCATCGGCTTCGATATTCTCGGCGACGTCCGCCTGGACTTTCATGGTGTGGCGGAAGCCCGCCATCGCGGTGTCGAGCTGGATCTTGGCCTGGGCGGCGATCCCGCTGGCGCCGACCCTGGCGTCGAAATCGGGGAAAAGCTGGCGGAACTGCTGGTCGACCTGGCCAACGCGAAACGTGATACCCTGCGCCTGCTGGATCAGCGCGCCGATCTCCTGCATCCGCGAGACCAGTGCCGCGAAGTCCGGAAAGTCGGTGCGCGCCAGGTTGAACTCAAGACCGCGCAGCATCGTCGCCTCGTTCTGGAGCGACTGGATCTGGTTGTTGATCTGCTGGAGAGTCCGCGCCGCAGTGAGGATATTCTGGCTGTAGTTGGTGGGATCGAACACGGTGATCTGCGCGTGCGCCGGCATGCTGGTGAGCAGACCCATGCCGAGCGACACCGCGGCACCGCAACCGAGCAGCGAAGCGATGATCGTCTTCCTGGCGGATGAAGGGGTACGCATCTTCGATTACTCCTGTGATTGGGCGGGAAAGTCGCGGAGCAGCGCCGCCGCCCAGTCGAGACCGGCGTCGCTCAGGAAATTGGCGGCGAAGTCCGCCGAGCCGTGCTCGGCGAGGAGCGCGTCGATCCGCTTCTGAGATTCGGGGTCGGACGCGCCACACAGCGTGAGGGCGACCGGTCCCAGGCCCAGCTCGAACAGGCGGTTTCCGCGCGCGGACTGGAGGTAATATTGGCGTTTCGGGGTCGCCCGGCTGACCAGCTCGATCTGGCGCTCATTCAAGCCAAACCGGGCATAGGCCTCGCGGCCCTGCGGCTCGATCGCGCGGTCGTTGGGCAGCAGGATGCGCTGCGGACAGCTCTCGACGATCGCGGGTGCGATCGTGCTGGACGCAATATCGGCAAGGCTCTGCGTTGCGAAGAGCACCGCGACATTCTTCTTGCGCAGCACCTTCAACCATTCGCGGATGCGTGCCGCGAACAGCGGATGGTCGAGGAAGATCCAGGCCTCGTCGAGGACCAGCAAGGTCGGCCGGCCATCGAACCGCTCCTCGAGCCGGTGGAACAGATAGGTGAGGACCGGGGCGACCACGCCCGCCTGACCCATCAGCGCCTCGGTTTCGAAGCATTGGATATCGGCAAAGGCCAGGCCCTGTTCGGCCGCGTCGAGCAGCCGACCGTAAGGACCTTCGAGCGTATAGGCACCGAGCGCGACGCGCAGCGCATTGGACTGAAGCAGCAGCGCGAGACCGGTAAGCGTCCGTTCTTCGGGCGGGGCCGAGCCAAGGCTGCCGAGCGCCGACCACACCGCATCCTTGATCGCGGGCGTGACCTCGACCTTCTCGTGCTCGAGTAGCGCCGCAATCCACTCGGCCGCCCAGCTGCGCTCACTTGGATCGTCGATCCGCCGCAACGGCTGGAACGCCAGCGTCTCACCGCTATCGGCCCCGAGCCCGAGCGCATGATGCGCGCCGCCCATCGCAAGCACGGCCGCGCGCGCCGAGAACCCCTTGTCGAAGATATATACCTGAGCCCCGGCATAACGCCGGAACTGGAGCGCGATCAGCGCAAGCAGCACGGACTTGCCGGCACCGGTCGGGCCGACGACCATCATATGGCCGACATCGCCGACGTGGGTGGAAAGCCGGAACGGCGTCGAGCCGGCGGTGCTCGCGTGGAGCAGCGGCGGACCATCCAGATGTGCGTTCCGCGCCGGGCCCGCCCAGACGCTGGATAGCGGCATCAGGTGCGCCAGGTTAAGCGTGTGGACCAGCGGCTGGCGGACATTGGCGTAGGCGTGCCCCGGCAGAGATGACAGCCAGGCCTCGACCGCGTTCACGCCTTCGCGGATCGTTGTGAAGCCCAAGCCGTTGACGATCCGCTCGACGTGGCGGACCTTGTCCTTAACCGCTTGCCGGTCACGATCGGACACGGTGATCGTCGTGGTCAGATAGCCGAAAGCGACATGGTCGCCGCCCAGCGCCTGAAGCGCGAGATCGGCATCGACGACCTTGTTGTCGGCGTCGCTATCGAGCAGCTGGGTCGGCTGGTTGTAGATCACCTCGCGCAGCAGCGCAGTGATCGACTTGCGCTTGTTGAACCATTGGCGGCGGAGCTTGGTCAGGACCTTGGTCGCATCGCTCTTGTCGAGCGCGATGAAGCGCGTGACCCAGCGATAGGCGAAGTCCTGATGGTTGAGCGCGTCGAGGATGCCGGGCCGGCTCATGTTCGGGAAGCCAAGCACCGTCAGCGTTCGGACATGGTGATCGCCGAGCATCGGCTCGAGCCCGCCGACCAGGGGCGTGTCGGCCAGCACCGCGTCGAGATAAATCGGCGTCTCGGGTGCCGCGACGACGTGATGCCGGCCGGACACCGTGCCGTGCAGAAAGGTCAGCGTCTCGGCATCGTCGAGCGCGCGGATGTCGGGCATGAACCCGGAGAAGAGGTCGAGCGCACGGTCGGTCTCGGCGATGAAGCTGGCAAGGCCGGCACGCCAGTCCCTGCCCTTCTCCGCTTCTGGCCGCTCCACCAGCGAGCGCCCGGCCGTGTCCGCGCTGTCTGCCGCGGGAAGCCACACCAGTGTCAGGTGGTAGCGGCTTTCATAATGGGCGCCTTCGGCGACGAAGGCTGCGCGCCGCTCCTGATCGACCAGCCAGGACGCGGCGTCCGGGAACTCGCTATCGGGATAGGCCAGCGCCTCGCGGCGCTCGGCCTCGAAGAACAGCGCCCAACCGGTACCGAAGCGCTTGAGGACATTGTTCGCCCGCGCGCAGGCCGACATCAGCTCGGCTTCGGTCGCAGACTCGAGATCGGGGCCGCGAAAGGATAGCGTGCGCTGGAAGCTGCCGTCCTTGTTGAGGACGATGCCGGGCGCGACGAGCGCCGCCCAGGGAAGATGATCGGCAAGCCGGTCTGCGCGGCTGCGATATTCGGCCAGATTCAACATGTGAAATCCTTCAGCACGCGAAATGCCCTTTCTGGCGAAGATGGCGGACCAGCACGGCGGCGAAGTCCGGGTCGCGGCGGGCAGCGAAGACGGCGAGGCTGTGCCCCACCGCCCAAAGGAGGATGCCGGCGATCCATTGCTGGAGGCCGAGGCCCACCGCAGCGGCGACCGTGCCGTTGACGATCGCGATGGCACGCGGCGCCCCGCCCAGCAGAATCGGCGAACCGAGGCTGGAATGGATCGGCGCCTCGAAGCCTTCGATATGCCCGCCGCTCCCGATCACGAGATCAGCGCTCCGCCGCCGAACGAGAAGAAGGACAGGAAGAAGCTGGAAGCGGCGAAGGCGATCGACAGGCCGAAGATGATCTGGATCAGCTTGCGAAAGCCGCCCGCGGTCTCGCCGAACGCGAGCGTCAGGCCGGTGACGATGATGATGATCACCGCGACGATCTTGGCGACCGGACCCTGGACCGATTCCAGCACCTGCTGGAGCGGCTGCTCCCAAGGCATGCCGGAGCCGGCCGCCTGCGCCTGGCTGGCGATGGTGAGGGCAAGGCCGAGCGCGGCACCGACGAGGAAGTGCGACCGGCTCTCGGAAGTACGGGAAACGCGCATGTTCATTCTCCTTTGGGATCGGCAGGATTGAGGAGGTCGACGAGGCTGTAATTGCCGTCGGGATCGAGCCCGGCGACGCGGGCGATGGTTTCTATCCGGCGGTCCACACCGCGGCCGGCGATGTAGACGATGAGGTCGATTGCCTCGGCGATCAGCCGCCTGGGCACGGTGACGACGGCTTCCTGGACAAGCTGCTCGACGCGGAAGAGCGCGGACGCCGCGCTGTTGGCATGCACGGTCGCGATGCCGCCCGGGTGGCCAGTGTTCCAGGCCTTGAGCATGTCCAGCGCCTCGGGCCCGCGGACCTCGCCGACGACGATACGGTCGGGCCGCAGCCTCAAGGTCGAGCGGACCAGGTCGGCCATGGTCACGACGCCGGGGCGGGTGCGGAGCGCGACCGTATCCGGGGCCGGACTTTGCAGCTCGCGCGTGTCCTCGATCAGGATGACCCGCTCATCGACCCAGGCCATCTCCGCCAGCAGCGCATTGGCCAGCGTCGTTTTCCCCGAGCTGGTGCCGCCCGCGACCAGGATGTTGAAGCGCTGAAAGACGGCCGCCTTCAGCCGGTCAGCCGCGGCCTGGCTCATCAGCCCATCGCCGACATAGTCGTCGAGCGTGTAGAGCCGCGTCGCCGGCTTGCGGATCGAGAAGCACGGGCCAACCGCAACCGGCGGCAGGATACCCTCGAACCGCTCGCCCGCCCGACCTTCGATGTGTGGCGGCAGCTCGGCCGACACGATCGGTGCCTCGCCATGAACCTCAGCCCGCGCATGGCTCGCGACCAGGCGGATGATCCGCTCGATCTGGTCCGGATCGAGCCGGACATCGGTATCGACCCTGCCCTCGCCCAGGATGTCGACGCGCAGCGCACCATCGGGATTGACCATGATCTCGATCACGCGCGCGTCGGCCATCGCGGCCGCGATCGCCGGGCCCATGGCCGTACGCAGCATTGCCCGGCGCCGATCGGCAGAAACGGCGCCGGTCATCGGTCGGACTCCGGAGTCCCGATGGTGCGGCGACCAGCGGCGATCTGGCGTCCCACCTGGGCGACGAACGCGTCGAAACGCTCGCGCGCGATCGCCCTTCCCGCCGCATCATTCTCGGCAAGCGGCGCATGGATCGCGAGCTCGTAGCGCACGAACAGCGCCAGCGTCTCGAGCAGAACCTGACCGTCCCGTTCAATCCGGCCAAGGGCGGCGGTCAAGCGGTCGAGGCGAAGTCCGAACCGGTCCTCCAGCTCGGAGCGACCGCGCCGGTCGAGCCAGGCGGTGACGGCATCGGCGAGGATAGCCGACTTGGAAGCGCCCGGCTTGGCGGCGAGCGCTTCGAGCCTGCCGCTGACGTCCCTTGGAAGGAAGAGCTGGTGGCGGATCTTCTCGACCATGGTCACAGATCCAGCTGCAGGTCGTTCGCGCGGCCGCCGGCCGCGTCGATCGCGTAGACGGTGCGGGCGGCGCCGAGCGTCTGGGCATGGTACATCGCACGCTTTTCACCGGCCGGATCGCTATCGTCGTCGCCAAGTCCGAGCGGATCGGCGGTGGCGGGCTCGGGCTCGACCGGCTTTTCCGGTTCGAGTGCCGGATGCCGAGCCTGCTCGAGGCCGCCGGACGCGGCGTTCCCGTCCGTCTCCTCGTCGCCTGCAAGGCGGGCATCAACGCCGCGAACGACGCCGTTCCAGTCGTCGGCGCGCGAAAGCGGGCGATCGGCATAGGCGCCGATCATCAGCAGCGGTGGCGGCAGGACGCGCGAAGTGAAGCTCGTGTCTTCGAAATAGCGCAGCTTCTTTGCGCGGATCGGCGGCGTGCCGGCGATCAGGACCAACTCGTCGCTGGGTGGCAGCTGCATGACTTCGCCGGGCGTCAGCAGCGCGCGGGCGGTCTCCTGACGGCTGACCATAACATGGGCGAGCCAGGGTGCGAGGCGGTGCCCGGCATAGTTGCGCATCGCGCGCTGCTCGGTGGCGGTGCCGAGTGCATCGGAAATCCGCTTGGCGGTACGCTCGTCATTGGTCGCAAACGCAATGCGGACATGGCAGTTGTCGAGGATCGAGTTGTGCTCGCCATACGCCTTCTCGATCTGGTTTAGGCTCTGCGCGATCAGGAAGGCGCGCACGCCATAGCCGGCCATGAAGGCGAGGCTGGTTTCGAAGAAGTCGAGCCGGCCGAGCGCCGGAAACTCGTCCAGCATCATCAGCAGCTTGTGCCGACCACCAGCCTTCTCGGCATGGAGGCGCTCGGTCAGACGACGGCCGATCTGATTGAGGACGAGGCGGACCAGAGGCTTGGTGCGGCTGATGTCCGAGGGCGGCACCACCAAATAGAGGGAGACCGGTGACTTGCCCTCGACCAGGTCCGCGATCCGCCAATCGGACCGCGAGGTGACCTCGGCGACGGTCGGATCGCGGTAGAGGCCGAGGAACGACATGGCGGTCGACAGCACGCCCGAGCGTTCATTCTCCGACTTGTTGAGCACCTCCCGCGCCGCGGACGCCACCACCGGATGGACCCGCGGCGCCTCGGGCGTGCCGAGATGATTGGTGGTCATCATCCGTTGCAGCGTCGCCTTGAAGGGCCGCTGCGGATCGGAGAGGAAGGTCGCGACGCGCGCGAGCGTCTTCTCCTCCTCGGCGTACAGAACATGGAGGATGGCGCCGACCAGCAGCGAATGACTGGTCTTTTCCCAGTGCGATCGACGCTCCAGTGCCCCTTCCGGATCGACCAGGATATCCGCGATGTTCTGGACATCGCGCACTTCCTCGGTGCCCCGACGAACCTCAAGCAACGGATTGTACCGTGCAGAGCGGGCGTCGGTCGGATTGAACAGCAGGCAATGCGAGAAGCGTGCGCGCCAGCCGGCGGTCAGCTGCCAGTTCTCACCCTTGATGTCGTGGACGACAGCGGAACCGGTCCAGCCGAGCAAGGTCGGAACGACCAAGCCGACACCCTTGCCCGACCGGGTTGGAGCAAAGGCCATGACATGCTCGGGGCCATCGTGACGCAGATAATCGGGCCCGGTCCGACCAAGGAATACGCCGCAAGGATCGAGCAGACCCGCGCGCCGCACCTCGGCATAGCTCGCCCAGCGCGCCGAGCCATAGGTGGTGATGTTGCGACGCTGCCGCGCGCGCCACAGCGAACCGAACACGGCAGCACCACAGCCGACGAAACCGCTGGCAGCAGCAATCTCGCCGGCGCGGTCGAAGAGCTCCGGGGCATAGGCATCGAAGTGGTACCACCAGGCGAACAGTGCCCAGGGCCGATAGATCGGCCGCCCGAACGCGTGGAACCAGGGGGCGCCTAACTCGGGTTGATAAGCCAGGGCCTCAGCAGCCCATTGGGTCGCGAACCAGATGCCGCCGATCACGATGGCGAACACCACGATGATCTGGCCGATGAGTAGCTTGGTCGGGGTCACGGGGCTCTCCACCCGCGACTCCTAAATGCGCGGGCGTGATCTTGATTTCACGGTCCGTCGCCTTGCTGTACTACCCTGCCTGCGTCAGATCCCGCCAAATCGCGTCAGCATGCGCCGCTTGGCGTCTTGTCGGCCGGTTCTAGACGAGCTGCTTCTGCGTGGCAGACCGTGAAGGCGGGAACTCGTCGGCTTTTAAGCTGATGCGAGACCCCCAAAGCTGGACGTTCAAACGAGGATCTGCGCTCCCACCAAATCTCTTCCTAGGAAATGAACGCGCACCGCGCTTGACTCGATTAGATGATTAGCTATTTGTCGAATTATGAGTTCGGTGTTCAAGGCCCTTTCCGATCCGACGCGGCGCCGCGTGCTGCAACTCTTGCGCAAGGGCCCGATGAGCGCGGGTGCGCTCTGTGATCATTTCGATGTCTCCAAGCCGACGATGTCGGCGCATTTCGCCGTGCTGAGGGAGGCGGATCTGGTCCACGCCGAAAAGGCCGGGAAGTCGGTGCTCTATCACCTGAAGCTGTCGGTGCTCGAAGACGCATTGCTGGGCTTCGCCAACTCGCTTCGGCTGGGCGCCTCCGAACAAACGCACGAAAAAGGGTGGGAAAGATGAAAGAGGAAGCACGAAAGGAACTGTCCGGCGCCGTCGGCTGGGCCGCCGCGATGATCGCCTTGGCATTCGTTGCCGCCTTCGCGCACCGGCAGGGCTATATCGACGACGACATGAAAGTCCGGGTGATCGCGATGAACGGGCTCTGGATCGCTTGGTACGGCAATCGAATCCCGAAGGCGTTCGTCCCGAGCGCCTGCGCACGGGCAGCCAAGCGGGTCATCGGGTGGTCCATGGTATTGAGCGGCCTTGTCTATGCCGGGGTGTTTGCGTTCGCGCCGATGCCGCTCGCGCTGACCCTCGGGACCGGCGCGGTCCTGACGGGGATTCTTGTCTCGCTCGGCTACAGCCTGTGGCTGGCGACCAAGGCGAAGACGAAGACCGCCTGAGCCTGGCTGCCCGCAAGTCGGCCTTTCAAGACGTCCGCGATCCGCCGGCTCGGCACCGCCTCAGAATGCGATTTTCCATTTCCCAGGGAGTTTTCCCGATGCGCATGCTCCTCCGATCGCTCGTCTTTGCGATATGCTGTTTCGCCGCCGTCGCGATGACCCCCACGGCCTTTGCCCAACCGACCCCGGACGCAGTCGGCGACTGGCACGGGATGCTCGAGACCCCGCGCGGGGCGCTGACGCTGATCGTCTCGATCGCTCGCGCTCCCGACGGCTCGCTGACCGGCACATTGGAGAGCCCCGACCAGGCCTCGGGCAAGATCCCCGAGACGGCCGTAAAGGTGGAAGGCGACCAGCTGTCGCTTGACATCCCTAGGATCGGCGCCTCGTTCAAGGGGCATTGGGTCGCGGGCGAGCAGGCTTGGGACGGCGTCTTTACGCAAGGGACCGAACTGCCGCTCAAGCTGACACGGGGCCTGCCCCCGGCAAGACCGGTTATCTCGGGGCTGGACGGCGCGTGGACCGGCAAGGTCAACCGCAACGGCGTCGATCTCCACCTCGTCCTCAGGGTGGTGACCAATGAGCGCGGTACGCTGGTCTCGTTCGATTCGCCCGACCAACTCGTCTATGGCGTGGGTGTCGAGGGCTTCTCGCGCGACGGCAGCAAGATTCGCTTCAAGGTCGCACTCGTCGGCGCCGAGTTCGACGGCGTCTTGTCTGACGATCGCCAGCATCTCGTCGGCAGCTGGACCGTTCCCAACCGACCGCTCGCGCAGATCGATTTCGCCCGCCAGAGCGAGGCTGCCGTCAATGCCGGGCCGAAGCGCCCGCAGACGCCACAACCGCCCTTTCCCTACCGCGCGGAAGAAGTCGCATTCGACAACGGGCAGGAGCCGGGCGTCCATCTCGCCGGCACGCTGACGGTGCCGGCGGGCAAGGGCCCCTTCCCGACCGCGATCATGATCACCGGATCGGGACAGCAGAACCGCGACGAGACGATCCTGGGGCATAAACCGTTCTGGGTGATTGCCGACTATCTCTCGCGTCGCGGAATCGCCGTGCTGCGTGTCGACGATCGCGGCACGGGCAAGTCGACCGGCGACGTCGCCAACGCGACCTCGGCGGATTTCGCGACCGACGCGAATGCAGCCTTCGCCTACCTCAGGGCACGGGCGGATATCCGTTCCGACGCAATCGGCTTCATCGGACATAGCGAGGGCGGGATGATCGGCCCGATCGCGATGGCTTCCAACAAGCAGGTCGCGTTCCTGATCATGATGGCCGGCCCCGGTACCGCACTTGACCAGCTCATGGTCTCGCAGCGCCGGATGATCAGCGCGGGCATGGGGCAAAGCGAGGCCGAGATCGACCGTGCTGCCCCGGTCTGGGCGGCCCTGTTCAAGGCATTCAAGAATGGCGCGACATTCGACGCGGGGCGTGCCGCCGCGCTCGCCGTGCTGACCCCGGACGCGATGAAGGCGATCGGCGTCCCGGCCAATATCGACCCGCAGATGGTGGTCTCGCAGATCGCGACGCCCTGGTTCCGCTATTTCTTCACCTACGATCCGGCTTTCAATCTACGCGCGATCACGGTGCCTGTGCTCGCGATGGGCGGAAGCCTCGACCGGCAGGTACCGCCGAAGGAAAACCTTGCTGCGATCCGAGCCGCGCTCAAGGACAACAGGGATGCGACGATCGTCGAGTTGCCGGGTCTGAATCACATGTTTCAAACGGCAAAAACGGGCGGCGTTGGCGAATATGCGACGATTGAGGAGACCGTGGCGCCAGCTGCGCTCGAGAAGATGACAAGCTGGATCACAGCGCGCTTCTCTACGAAGTGAGCGCGTCGGAAACGATCGAGAACCAAGGAGGCGGGAGTGCTGACGCTTCGCGGCGGATGTTTCCGCGTCTGGCAAGCTAACTAATCGGCCGCTTTCGAGATTGTCTGCGCACGGGCTGGACGACCGCTCTCGGGCGCATTCCTGTCCCTTTTGAGAGCGGCCTATCAACTAGCGGACAGGCCGCTCCAAAGTCAGATTTCTGTTCTTTCAGCCAAGAGCAGGGCATCTTCGATATCAACACCAAGGTACCTGACCGTGTTTTCAATCTTGGTGTGACCGAGCAAAATCTGAATCGCCCGGATATTGCCTGTGGCTTTGTAGATCATCGCGGCCTTCGTTCGGCGCATCGAATGGGTGCCATATTCGGCGCGCCTGAGTCCGATTGCGGTGACCCATTCATCTACCAGCCGAGCGTATTGCCTCGTGCTCAGATGGCCGGCGTGGTCGACGCGGCTTGGAAATGCATAGTCGTCAGTCGTGCCGCCTCGGCGTTCCAGCCATGCCAGAAGGCTCGCCCGAACATCCGCGGTAAGTTCGAATTGGACGGGGCGGCCGGTCTTCTGCTGGATGACGATCGCGCGTGTCCTGATCTCAGCGCCCGACACCAGATCACCGATTTTGATTTTGACCAGATCGCAACCGCGCAACTTGCTATCGATCGCGAGGTCGAACAGCGCTCGATCGCGAAGCCGTCCTTCGCGCTCAAGGAAGAAGCGAACCGCCCAAATCTGCTTCTGCGTTAGAGGCCGTTTGGTGCCGACTATTTTTCCGGCATTCCAAGCCGGGCGCGCCTGCATGGCAGGGTCGTATTTTGAGTATCCCATGATCAATCTCCTTGGCCCTGATTGGCCGCGGAAAAGATCGCGCGAACGTCCTTCTACTCTGGTCAGACCGGCGACCCCCGGTTCCGACCTGATCCGGGTCATTCGTTGAGCAGTTTGATGCCGGTCTGCCTATGATTGCGAACTCGCAATCTCTGTCGTTGAGATAGTCGAACAGCGCCTCAAGTCCGCGTCTTTGCTCCCATCCGACTGCGAGCGGACGGACGCAAGGCGATGCACGCCGTGCCGACGCCACAATGCCTCTTGACCGGTTGAAGATCACCAAGCTCTCAGCGTGCTGGCCCAGTTTGTGCTCCAACCTCCCTTCCGATTTGGGTCAGGTCTTGGATCAGCTCCGGATCGTCCAAGAGGAACGCGCTTGGACCGTCGAATCCCTCGAGCTGCATCTTGCTCGCCTGATCGGGGTACATCGGTGCGAGGACGCGCCAGACAATGTCGGCGCTGGCGGTCGCGGTGCTGCTCGCCAACCGGTAGTTGCGCGCGTCCGCTCCCCCGAGTGCCAGGCCGGAAATCGCGATCATCTTGTTCGTGCCTGGCAGCGCATCGGCGAACATGCCCGCGCCCGCCGCGACGCTGAGCTGGTCGCCCGCGACCATGCCGTTGAACACCGCATGGCTGGCATCGATCCGCGCATCCGCGTTGCCGTCATACGCCTTGTCGATGCCGGTGATCCCGCCGATCGAGCCGATCACCGCCACGTCGATGTTCGCCGTCGCAGTCGCGATGCCGGCCAGCACGTAATTGCCCGCGTCCGCGCCGCCCAGGCCGATGCCGGCGATCGTTACCGTCTTGCCCTGTCCGGCATTCTTGTCGGCAAAGCTGCCTGTCGCCAACGCGACGCTCAGCGAGTCGCCCGCGATCAGCCCGGCGAACCGGGCCTGCGAGACGTCGAGTGTCGCGGCGGTGGTGCCATCATAGGTCTTGCTCGCAGCACTAATCCTGCTGAGCGTCACCACTGCGCGGGCGATGTCGGCGCGGGCGGTCGCCCCGGTCGATGCGAGAACATAATTGCCCGCATCCGCGCCGCCCAGGCTTAGCCCGCCGATGTTCACCAGCTTGGCGCTGCCGGCATTCCTGTCGGCGAACGTGCCGCTGGCCGAGGCGAGCACCAACCGGTCCCCCGCGATCGCATCGGTGAAGCGCGCGCCCGTGAGATCGAGCGTCGCCGCGGTCGTGCCGTCATAGGTCTTGCCGAGCGCCACGATCCCGGTGACGGCGCTGATGGTCGCCTGGCGGATCGTCGCGCTGGCCACCGCATCGGCAGAGGCGAGGACATAGTTGCTGGCATCGGCGCCGGTGAGCGCCAGCCCGATCGCCACCGTCTTGCTCGCGCCGGCATTCTTGTCCGCGAAGCTGCCCGTGGCCGATATCCCGAGATCGTCGCCCGCGACCGCGCCGCCGAGATGCGCGCCGGACAGGTCGAGCGTCGCCGCGGTGCCGCCATCATAGGTCTTGTCATTGGCGATGATGCCGGTGACCGCCGCGATCGTCGCGCGGGCGATGTCGGCACTGGCGGTCGCGCTGGTCGAGGCCAGGACATAATTGCCCGCATCCGCGCCGCCGAGCATGATCCCGCCGATGCCGACGGTCTTGCCGGCGCCGGCATTCTTGTCGGCGAAGCTGCCGGTCGCGCCGGCGAGCATGACGGTGTCGCCCGCGATCACGCCGCTGAGCACCGCACCCGAAAGGTCCAGCGTGGCACCGGTGGTGCCGTCATAGACCTTGTTCGCCGCCTGGATGCCGGAGACGCCGAGCAGCGCCGGCGTGATGGTCGCGGAGGCTGCAGCGCTGCTGGCCGCCAGCACATAGTTGTTGGCATCGGCGCCGCCGAGCGCCAGGCCGGTGATCGTCACAAGCTTGTTCGTGCCGGCATTCTTGTCGGCGAAGCCGCCGCTGGCCGAGACCGTGAGCGTATCGCCCGCGATCATCCCCGCGAACAGCGCGCCGCCGGTATCGAGCTGCGCGCGCGTCGTGCCGTCATAGGTCTTGTCGCGGGCGGTGATACCGGTGACGCCGGTGATCGTCGCCCGCGCGATGTCGGCGCTGGCGGTCGCGCTGGTCGAGGCCAGTACATAATTGCCCGCATCGGCGCCGCCCAGCGCCAGGCCGGAGATGTTCACCAGCTTGCCGGCGCCGGCGTTCTTGTCGGCGAAGCTGCCGCTGGCCGAGACGGTGAGCACATCGCCTGCGATCATCCCGGCAAATGCCGCGCCGGCGGTATCTAGCTGGGCGTTCGTCGTGCCGTCATAGGTCTTGTCGCGCGCGGTGATGCCGGTGACGCCGGTGATCGTCGCCCGCGCGATGCTTGCCTGGACGGTCGCACTGCCGAGCACCAGGTCGTAATTGCCCGCATCGGCACCGCCGAGCGCGAGCCCGGTGACGGTGACCACCTTGCCGGCACCGGCATTCTTGTCCGCGAAGCTGCCACTGGCCGAAAGTGTCAGCGCATCGCCCGCGACCGCGCCGGTGAAGGTCGCACCCGAGAGGTCGAGCACCGCCGCCACCGTACCGTCATAGGTCTTGTCCGCGGCGACGATGCCGCCCAGTCCTGTGATGATCGCGCGGGCGATGTCGGCGCTCGCGGTGGCGCTGGTCGAGGCCAGCACGTAATTCCCCGCGTCCGCACCGCCGAGCGCCAAGCCGGAGATGTTCACCGTCTTGCCGGTGCCGGCATTCTTGTCGGCGAAGGCGCCGGTCGCGCCCGTAACCGCCAGCACATCGCCAGCGATCATGCCGGTGAAGCCGGCATGCACCGTATCGAGCACAACGCTCGTCCCACCGTCATATGTCTTGCCGGCGGCAGTGATGCCGGTCACTGCGCCGATCGTCGCACGGGCGATGTCCGCGCTTGCGGTGGCACTGGTCGATGTCAGCACATAATTGCCGGCATCCGCACCGCCCAGCGCCAGACCGGAAATGTTCACCGTCTTGCCGGTGCCGGCATTCTTGTCAGCGAAGCTGCCCGATGCGCTGGCGACGGTAAGCACATCGCCTGCGATCATCCCATTGAATCCGGCATGCGCGGTGTCGAGTGCGGCGCCGGTGGTGCCGTCATAGGTCTTGCCCGCAGCGGTGATGCCGGTGACTGCGGCGATCGTCGCACGGCCGATGTCGGCGCTGGCCGTGGCGCTGGTCGAGGCCAGCACATAATTGCCGGCATCCGCACCGCCCAGCGCCAGGCCGGAGATGTTCACCGTCTTGCCCGTGCCGGCATTCTTGTCGGCGAAGCTGCCCGATGCGCTGGCGACGGTAAGCGCGTCGCCCGCGATCATCCCATTGAATCCGGCATGCGCGGTATCGAGCGCGGCGCTGGTGGTGCCGTCATAGGTCTTGCCGGCAGCCGTGATGCCGGCGACGCTGGTGATCGTCGCGCGGGCGATATCGGCGCTGGCCGTCGCACCGGTCGAGGCCAGCACGTAATTGCCCGCATCGCTGCCACCAAGGCCGATTCCGGTGATCATCACGGTCTTGCCCGTGCCGGCATTCTTGTCGGCAAAGCTGCCCGACGCGCTTGCCACCGTCAGCAGATCACCTGCGACCATCCCGGTGAACCCCGCATGCGTCGTATCGAGCGCGGCGCCGGTCGTGCCGTCATAGGTCTTGCCGGCGGCGGTGATGCCGGTGACCGCGGCGATCGTCGCACGAGCGATATCGGCGCTTGCGGTCGCTCCGGTCGAGGCCAGCACATAGTTGCCCGCGTCCGCACCGCCCAGCGCCAGGCCGGAGATGTTCACCGTCTTGCCGGTGCCGGCATTCTTGTCGGCGAAGCTGCCCGATGCGCTGGCCACCGCCAGCACATCGCCAGCGATCATGCCGGTGAAGCCTGCATGCGCGGTATCGAGCGCGGCGCCGGTGGTGCCGTCATAGGTCTTGCCCGCGGCGGTGATGCCGGTGATCGCGGTGATCGTCGCACGAGCGATATCGGCGCTGGCGGTGGCGCTGGTCGAGGCCAGCACATAATTGCCCGCATCCGCGCCGCCTAGCGCCAGGCCGGAGATGTTCACCGTCTTGCCCGTGCCGGCATTCTTGTCGGCAAAGCTGCCCGAGGCGCTGGCGACGGTAAGCGCGTCGCCCGCGATCATGCCCGTGAAGCCCGCATGCGCGGTATCGAGCGCGGCGCCGGTGGTGCCGTCATAGGTCTTGCCCGCAGCGGTGATGCCGGTGACCGCGGCGATCGTCGCACGGCCGATGTCGGCGCTAGTCACCGCATTGGTCGAGACGAGCCGGTAATTGGCCGCATCGGCGCCGCCCAGCGTCAGGCCGAAGACATAAAGGGTCTTTCCGGTTCCGGCATTCTTGTCGGTGAAGAAGCCAGAGCCGCTGCCGACGCTCAGCGCATCGCCCGCGATCATGCCGGTGAAGCCGGCATGCGACGCATCGAATGCGGCAATGGTGGTCCCGTCATAGGTCTTGCCGATGCCGGTGATCCCGGTGATCGCGCTGATCGTCGCCCGCGATATCGATGCGGTGATCGGCGCCACGCTGAGTTCGTAATTCCCCGCCTCGCTGCCGATCAGCGAGCCGGTGAACGCAATGGCCTTGCCCGTGCCGGCATTCTTATCGGCAAAGGCCAGGGCACCGCCGTCGATCGACACGTCGTCGAAGCCGACGATCCCGTCCAGCGTTCCCCAGGAGGTTACAGTCGCATCGGTGGTGCCGTCATAGACCTTGTCGGCGACCGTGACGCCCGAAAGCGTGAGCATCGCCTTGGTGATCTCGCCGGTAAGCGTCACGCTGGTCGAGGCCAGGACATAGTTGGCGCCATCCGCACCGCCCAGGGCGAGGCCCGTGACGTTGACGGTCTTGCCCGCGCCGGCATTCTTGTCAGCGAAATCCGCGGTGTAGGAGACCAGGCCGACGATATCGCCGCCCAGCACGCCGTTCAGGTCGACCCCGAGATCGAGCGTCGCGGTGGTCGTGCCGTCATAGGTCTTGGTATCGACGCGCAGCGCGGAGGCCGGCGTGATCGTCTTCGGCGTGATGTCCGCCGCGGCGGTTGCCGTTGCCGCGATCATGTAGTTGCCCGCATCGGTGCCTGTGAGCGCGATGCCGCCCAGCGTCACGGTCTTGCCGGTTGCGGCATTCTTGTCGTCGAAGCTGGCACTGCCGTAGCTGAAGCCTACGCTGTCGCTGCCGACCACCCCAGTGAGCGTTCCGGCGCTGGCGACGTTCGCCGTGACACCGCCGTCATAGACCTTGTTCGCCGCGGCGAAGCCCGACAGCGTCAGTAGCGCGCGCGTGATCGTGCCGACCACCGACGTATCGGGCGAGACGAGATAGTAGTTGCCCGCATCGGCACCCCCCAGCGTCATGCCGGTGACGGTGACGATCTTGCCGGTGCCCGCCTTGGCGTCCGCATAGGCTCCGCTGCCCGATGCAAGGGTAAGGTCGTCGCCGGCGAACATCTGGTCGAAGGTCGCGCTCGACAGGTCGAGCGACGCCGTGGTCGTGCCGTCATAGGCGCGCGTGGCGGCGATGGCGACGCTGGTCAGCGGCGCCTTGCTGATCTCGCCGAGCGCCGTCGCGGTCGTGTCGGCGAGGATGTAGTTGCCCGCATCCACGCCGCCCAGGCTCAGCCCGGTCACATGGACCAGCTTGTTGGTGCCGGCATTCTTGTCGTCGAATGCACCGGTGCCGCTGGCGACCTCGAGCTGGTCGCCGGCAACCATGCCGACGAAGGTCGCGCCCGAATAGTCCAGGTCGGTATCGGTGCGCGTGTCGTACATCTTCGCGCCGCCGCCGATGCCGGTGATCGCGCTGATCGTCGCTGGCGTGATGTCGGCGGTCGCGCCGCTCTGGGGCGCGAAGGCATAGTTGGCCGCGTCGGCGCCGGTGAGCACGCCGCCGCTGATCACCACGGTCTTGGCGGTGCCGACATTCTTGTCGAAGAACGCGCCCGTCGCCGAACCGAAGCCGACCGCGTCGCCCGCCAGCACCCCGGCCATCGACACCGCGGAGGTGTCGAGCGTAGCGGTGAGCGTGCCGTCATAGACGCGGCTCGACGCCGTGACACCGGAAAGCGTGATCAGAACCCGCGCGATGTCCGCGACATGCGTGCCGCCCGCGAGCGTGTAGTTGGATGCAAGGCCGGTGCCGTTGCCTAGCGCGAGCGAGCCGAGCGATACGCTGCGACCATTGCCCGCGCTCTTGTCAGCGAGTTGCCCGATGCCGGTCAGGGTCAGCGTTTCGCCATTGGCGAGATTGCCGAGCGTGAAGATCGACGCGGCGAGATCGGTGGTCCTGTCGTAGGTGCGTGCGCCGCTGAGCGCAATCACGCGCGGCGTGACCGTCAGACCGCCGCTGCCATAGGCAATGTAGTAGTCGGTGGCATTGCCGACCGCGTAGCCGTAGCTCAGCAGGTTCGGCGTGAACCAGCCATAGGTGCCGGCATTGGCGGTGGCGCCCGCAGCACTGCCCCAACCGAGGAGCAGATTGCCCGTGCCGACCCCGCTCAGCGTCAGGGCCGAAAGCGCCGGGTTGGCGTCGCCATAGCTGCGCGACAGGCTGCCGGCGATGCGGACATAATAGTCGTAGAGCGGCACGCCGGCGAATTCGCGCAGCAGCGGCGCGCCGCCGGCCTTCGGCGTGCCCCATATATTCGCGAAGTCCCATCCGGCATCGATGAAGGTGAAGGGATCCGCCATCTGCGCGCTGGTCAGGCCGGTGCCCTTGCCGGTGTCGCTCTGGCCGCTGGTCTGACTGTCGTAGAAGCTGGCGGTAACCGTTGCGCCGTTCAGCAACCGGCCGACCAGCCCGCCGGTCGTCGTGGCATCGCCGCTGGTTACTGCGCCATCGGCATAGGCGCGGTAGATCGAGCCGTCGCTGTAGCCGGCCAGCCCACCCACGGTTGCGCTTCCCGTGACATTGCCGGTGGCGAAGACGTCGTGGAGGTCGACTTCATTGTAGCCGATCAGGCCGCCAATCTGCGTTCCCGGGCTGGTGACGTCTCCGGTTGCAAAGGCTCGGTCGACCTTCCCGCCGAAATAGGCGAGGCCGATCAGGCCGCCCAGATTGCCCACGCTGCCCCCGGATACGTTTCCGCTCGCCCACACATCGCTGATATCGCCCGCATCGAGTACGCCGAGGAGGCCACCACCACCGGAGCGCGCGGCGGTCACGTTGGCGGTGGCGCTCGACGAGGTGATTGCGACTCCCCCGAACCTGCCGACCAACCCGCCGACAAAGACGATGCCGCTGACCGTCGAGCCGGTGGCGGTCGCGTGATCGATCGACACGCGCCGCGCAGAATACATCGTGCTTCCGTTGTCCGCGACTACGCCGATCAGCCCGCCGATTTGCTGCGAGCTGCCCGACACACTCCCGGTCGAGATCACGTCGCCCGACGCACTCACATTGCTGACCGTCACCTCGAGCAGGTCGGAATAGAGGCTGCCGACCAGCCCGCCCAATCGACCGGCATTGGCGGTGACGTCGCCGCTGGCGGTGCCGCGAACGATCTGGACGGTGTTGCCCGTGCCGAGCAATCCTCCCACATCGCCCGTGTCGGCGTTGCCATTGTGGTCGGCGGTGAGCGTCACATTGCCCGAGGCGCTGACGTCGGTGAGGCTGGAGTCGGTGCTCGAGCCAATCAGCCCGCCGAAATAGCGCGTCCGCCCGGTGCCGCCGCTCGTCGAGCTGCCTGATACCGCGCCGCTCGCCTGCGCATCCGAGACCGATCCGTCGCTGATCTCGCCGATCAGCCCGCCCAGATACTCGGTGTTGCCCAGGCTGGCGACGCTGACATGCCCGATCGCGCTCGCCTGCGTCACCAGGCCTGCATTGGCCTGGCCGACCAGCCCGCCGACATAGCTGGCGTCCTTGCCCGCGCTGACATCGACATTGCCGAGCGCCTGGACATTCGCGAGGCTGGTCGGCGCGGCCGATGCGCCGGACAGGTCGGCGAACCCGATCAGCCCGCCGACATGCGATATCGACAGGCTGCTCTGCGTCGTCACCGAGACCGCGCCCGTCGCGGAAGCATCGGAGATCGTGCTGTTATTGGTATAGCCGATCAACCCGCCCACCGCATCGATGTCTCGGTTCCCGGTTATCGTCACGCTTCCGCTGGCGACGGCGCCGCTGATCTGCGTGCTGCGGGCGCGGCCGATCAGCCCGCCAAAGCCCGATATGACCGTCTCGGACCCCGAATAGGCCAGATTGGTCACGGCGCCCGAAGCGCTCACATTATCGAGGCGATAGCCGTCCAGGCTGGCGATCAGCCCGCCCACATACCATCGCCCGCTCACATTTCCCGATGCGTGCGCATCCTGGATCAGCGGGAGCAAGGTCCCCGTCTCCGCCCATCCGACGAGCCCGCCCACATAATTGTAGCCGGTGACGCTTCCGCTCGCGGACACGTTCTGCATGCCCGCCTGGTTGAGGAAGCCGATGAGCCCACCGGCGCGGTCGGCGGTAGACGTTACCGTGACCGACGAGTGCACATCGTAGAGCATCGGCGATGTGGTCTCGACTTGGCTGATCGCGTAGCCGGCCAGCCCGCCCACCTCCGTGCCGCCGCGCACCTGACCGCTGACCAGGACATTGTGAGTCAATCCGCCGATATAGCCGGCAAATACGCCGCTATCGTAGCCGCCGCGGATATTGGCGTTGCTGACGTTGAGGTTCCGCGCCGTGCCGAGCATCTGGCCGAACAGGCCGACCTCGATCTCCGTCGGCCGTGCGATCACCAGCCCGTCGACCGCATGTCCGAGCCCGTCGAGCACGCCTTGGAAATTGGCGATCGGCGCGAATCCCTTGCCGGCGTTCCATCCCGACGTCGCGCTCGCATCGATGTCGGCGCCCAGCGCGTAGCGCGCGTTCGCGTCGGTCGCGATGGCCTGGAGGTCGGCGATGTTGTCGATCACCGTATAGGCGACGCCGTTGATCGTCAGCAGCCCCGCCCCTGCCCGGTCGAAGCTCACCCGCCCGGTAAAGCCGCTCAGGTCGCCGGCGATGTTCACCTTCACCGTGCCGCCGGCGACGCCGGGCTCGCCGCCATTGGCGGTGCCAGTGTTCATCACCAGCGTGCTGGTGCCGAGCAGGTTGAGCTCGGCCTTGATCAGGATGTCGCGCGCCGCGGTAAGCGTCAGCGTGTTGACATAGGCGTTGACGTCGTCGGCCAGTGTGATGTCGCCGCCGCCGCTCGCCGCGCCCGCCGAGCTTTCAATCGTCACATTGTTCGACAGCAGCAGCGCGGTCAGGCCGGTGCCGGTGATGTCTTCATTGTCGCCAAACCCGGCGACGCGATAGTCGTGCGGATCGATCAGCAGCGTACCGGTCCTGCCTTGCGGCGCGGCGGTGGTGATCCGCGCCCCGTCGGCAATGTGGACCTTCGCCGCCGAGGTCTCGACGAAGCCGCCATCGCCGCCGCCGGGCGCCGACGCGTCGAGCGTGCCCGAGACTTCGACCGCACCGTTCGCCATGTCACCAAGCAGGTAGATCCGCCCGCCCTTGCTGCCGATCGTCTGTGCCTCGATCATGCCGCTATTGTTGACTACGCTCTTCATCGCGTCCGATGCGCCCTTGGCAGTGAGCACCACCAGCCCGCCCTTCGCCGCGATCAGCCCCTTGTTCTCCACCAGCGTGGCGAGCGTCGCGCCCTTGACCTCGACCGAGAGCAGCCCGTCGCCGTCGAAATCGAGCAGCACGTCGCTGCCAGCTGCCATCGCGGTGTCGCCGGTGATCGCGCCGTTGTTGCGCACGCTCGGGGCGATCAGCGCGACTACCGCGCCCTTCAGGCTGCCCTGGTTCTCGATCGTGCCGCCGGTGCCGGTGAAGCGGTAATTGCCGGCGAGGAAGTCCGCGTCCTTGATTGCCAGGGTCGAGGCGACGAAACCGCCGGTCTGCACCGCGCCTTCCTTGCCGATCACGATCCCGTTGGGATTGACCAGGAACACCTTGCCGTTGGCGTTGAGCGCCCCGAGGATCTTCGAGGGGTCCTGGCCGATCACGCGGTTGAGCGCGACCGAATTGACCGTCGGCTGGTTGAAAGTGACCGTCTTGCCCGTATCGATCGAGAAGCTCTGCCAATTGGCGATCAGCTTGTCCGATTTCTGGTCGATCGTCAGCGCATTGCCGTCCTGGGTGATCGTCGCCGATCCTGACACGACCTGGCCGCCGCTCGGCAGGCTCTGCGCCCAGGCGGGACCGGCGAGGATGCTAGAGGCGAGAACCAGCGCGCGGAGCAGGCGGCGCGTGCGGAGGCGAGTATTGGTCATGTCGATCCCCTTCAGAACCGGAGGGCGCCCTGGAGCCAGAATTGCGAGCGGTCGCGTGTGCCGTCGGCATTGGCGCCGGTGATCGCGCTGCGTCCGGGATTGCTGCCGAGCGCGACTGCGTAGCTCAGCGAGAGATTGAACTTGCGGTGCGTCCAGCGTGCGGCCGCGCCGACGCTCGACAGCGCGTAGCTGTTGCAGCCGCACTGGTTGAACAGCGGCACACGCCCGCTATCGGCATTGATCCAGATCCGCCCGGCGTCGAGGAAGCCGGCGAGCTGGAACGTGTCCCGCCCGTTCTCGAACGGCATGTCATAGCGCAGTTCGACCGTCTCGATCAGCCCGGCATCGCCCTGTCCGTCGCCCACGCCATAGCCGCGCACGGCATAAGGGCCGCCCAGCCCGATCTCTTCCGAACTGTCGAGGTTCCGGCTCGCCCATTGGCCATAGGCCCGGGCGAGCAGTGAGAAATTGCGGGGCAGCTTCTGCAACCGCACCAGGTTGATATCGACATGATGGAAGCTGCCATCGGTGCGCAATCCGGCGCGATCGACGGCAAGCGCCGCCGGCACGCGCGAAAGATCGAGCGTCCCAAAGCTCCAGTCGATCGACCAGCTCGTCAGCCCGCCGCCGCCAAGTGCGTCGCGGTCATCGCCGTGCAGGCCAAGCGTGCCGGCAAGGATCCGCTTGTCCTGCAGCCTGCCCAACAGGCTGTCATCCGCCAGCAGCTTCCAGGAAAGCCCGGCGGTGAGCCGCAGGTTGAGCGTGCGCGAACGCAGCAGCCCGGCATCCAGCCCGTAGCTAAGGAACTGGGCGTGGCCCTTCAGGTCGAGCGCGCGGCCGATCGGGTCGCGGTTGCGATAGTCGAGATAGGCATAGCTGGCGTTGAGCGTCACGCCGCTCGCATCGAGCGGCAGCGCCACTGCTGCCTGGAGGTATTTCTGGCCTTCGGAAAGCGTGCCGCTCAGCCGCGCCATCTCCCCCGCGCCGCTCAGGTCGGAGAGCGTGACCGCGGCATTGGCCTGCCACCGACCCGTGCTCGCCGTCCCGCCATTGTCGCCCCAGGCCTCGAACGAGACCGGGGGCTGCTCATCGACCTGCACGCTGAGCCGGGTGGTGCCCGGCCGCGCGCCGGGCATCAGCCGGGCGTGCGCGGAGACGCCGGGCAGATCGCCGATGCGGAGCAATGCCGCCTCGAGATCGGCTTTCTGCACCGTGCCGCCGCCTTGCTGGTTGAGGATGCGTGTGAGCAACCCCGCATCGATCCGCGTGCCGGTGCCGCGCTCGACCTCGATCGCGTCGAGCGTGCCTTCGGCGAGCGTGATCGTCACTTCGCCCTGGGTCACGTCCTGGGGCGGTAGCTGCGCATAGCCGAGCATGTGGCCGCTTGCCTGGATCGCCTGGGTCGCCATGTCGGCGATCGCCCGGATTCCGGATATGCCCAGCCGCTTCCCTTCCGCCGACGCGGCGATCCGCTGGCGATCCGCCTCGGGAAGCAGGTCGAGCTTGCCCGCGAAGTGCAGCGTGCGAACCAGCACGGTCTCGCCCTGCTCTGGCTGGTTGGGCGGCGGCGCCAGCGGATCGGCCTTCGGCTCGATCTTCTGTGGCGTCTTCAATTCCTGTTGCTGCTGCTTCTGGCGCAGCAGCGCGCCGGCATCTTGGGCCTGCGCGGGCGTCCAGGCGAGCAGCCCCGCCGCTGATCCGCACAGCAGCGCGCCCAATCGCCGCGATCCGATGGTTCCCCGTACCATAGCGCCCTCCGGCCCGAGGATGCGCGAAGCCATGCCGCGGCGCGCGTGCGTCGCAGCTGGCCCCGGTTCCGCGAACCTCTGCCTTGTTGTTGCCGGGGCATCGGATATCGCCCGGGCCGGTCGACCGAAATACCATGAATATGGTATTGGCCGGGGCGTCGGCGGGGCGCACGGGGGTGCACACGGGCATGGCGAACTGCGCACGCCGCAGGCAGATGTACGAGCGCAGGCTTCACGGGAGCGGACGGATCGGGCGCATGCAGAATTCGGAAAGCGCCGGCAATGCGCCACAGCATCGCGAACCTTGGCGGATCCTGCTTACCGAAGACGACGCGCCCGTGCGCGAACGTCTGCGCGCGATCATCGAGCAATGGGATCGCGCGGTGCTGGTCGCGGCGTGCAGCACGCTGCAGGAGAGCCTGGCAGCGCTTCAGGCGCATGCGATCGACCTGCTCGTCACTGATCTGCGCCTGCCCGACGGCAACGGCATCACGGCGATCCGCCAGCTCAAGACGCTCCAGCCCGAGGCCGAGGCGATGGTGATCTCGGTTCTGGCCGACGAGCGCACCGTGCTCGACGCGATCGAAGCGGGAGCCGCGGGCTATCTGCTCAAGGATGCCTATGCGATCGACCTGATCGACGCGGTCAATGACGTGATGGCAGGCAAGTCGCCAATCTCGTCCAGCATTGCCCGGGTGCTGGTGCGCCGGCTCGCCGGGCAGGAGGATACCGGACGGCCGCACCTCAGCCAATCCGACCTCACCGCGCGCGAGATGGACATTCTCTGGGGCATCGCCAAGGGCTTTACCTATGACGAGATCGCCGAGCGGCTGGCGATCTCGCGCCAGACCGTGCCGGTCCACATCCGCAACATCTATCGCAAGCTTGCGGTGAGCAATCGCTCCGAGGCCGTGTTCGAAGCGACGCAGCGGGGGCTGCTGCGGATTTGAGCGCGGCGACGCAGCCTGTCACCGGGGTGCGCCGCCCACCGGCCACGCTGGTGCCGCTGATCGCGCTGATGGCGCTGATCGCCCTGCTGCCTCTCCTCCTCCATCTGCCCGAGCCGCGCGGCGCGCTGCGGTTCGACCGCGCGATCGTGACGATCGATGGGGCAGCGCCGCGCACGGTCGCCTTGCCCTTCTCCTGGTCCCGGCGCATGTCGGCTGGGCCCGCCGTCGCCCGCTACCGGATCGATTTCGAGCTGCGCGGCGCTGTGTCCGCACGGCAGGCGATCCTGCTTCCGCTTTCGCGGGTGGCGCTGCGGCTGTTCCTCAACGGCCGCGAATTGCCGCTGCAGCGCGCGGCGAGCTGGGCGGAGCCGATCACGCGCGTCGCCCAATTCGCGCCCGTGCCCGACGGGTTGCTCCGCCCCGGCATGAACCGGATCGAAATCGTCCAGGAACGCCACGCCGGGCCGCGGCCAGGCTATCTCTCGGCGCCCTATCTCGGCGATGCGGAGGCGGTGGCCGGCAATTATCAGCTGCGCGCCTTTCTCGGCGACCAGCTTCGTGTCACGATGATCGGCGTGCACCTCTTGCTGCTGGTCGGTGCCATCGCGATCGGGCTTCTGCGCCCCCAGGATCGCATCTTCGGCTGGTTCGCGCTGGCGGGGACGAGTAGTCTCGTGGCCGGGGCGCTCGAGCTTTCCCCGGGTGGGATTGTGGGAGAGGACTGGCAGAACCGCCTCACCTTGTTGCCCGCCGTGGTGACCGCCACGGCGGCGCTCGGCCTGGCGCGCGCCGCGGTGCGTGCCAGACCGGCGCGCTGGCTGCCCTGGCTGCTGCCGGCGCTGCCTCTCCTGCTTCTCCTCGGCTATGCGGCGCAGCTTCCCTTCGCACTGCTAACCGCGCTTACCGGCATCGCCTCGGTCGTGCTGATCGCCGCTGCCGCCTTGGAGCTGGTGCGCGATTATCTGCGCCGCGACGGTGGCGAGAACGGGCTGCTCGCCGCGGGGTGGATGCTATTCATCTGGTTCGCCGCGCTCGACATCGGCACGGGCTCGGGGCTTGTCGATCGCGGCGTGCTGCTGCTGCCCTATGCCACCCCGATCATGGCGCTGGTGCTGGCTGGAATCTTCCTCGGCCGCCTCGCCGCCGCGACCAACCGGCTCGATGCGGCCAATGAGACACTCACGCAGAGGCTCGGGGTGCGCGAAGCGGAGCTCGCCGAGTTGCACGAGCAGGAGCGCGTGCTCGCCACCAAGTTCGCGCGCGAGCAGGAGCGCCAGCGGCTGATGCGCGACCTGCATGACGGGCTTTCGGGCCATATCGCCTCGATCATCGCGATGGCGGAGCGCGAGGCGCAGTTCGACATCGAGCAGACCGCGCGGGAGGCGCTCGACGACCTTCGCCTGGTCATTCATTCGCTCGATATCGGCAGCGAGGATCTGCCGGTCGTGCTCGGCTATTTCCGCGAGCGGATCACGCCGCTGTTCCGGCGGCTCGGGATCGAACTGAACTGGTCGATGGGCCCGATTCCGGCCACTACAGGCCTCACGCCAGCCAACGCCCTCTCGCTACTTCGAATCCTCCAGGAAGCCATAACCAACGCCATCCGCCACGGCCCCGCCCGGGTGATCAATGTCGTTATCTGTGCGGGCAGCTCCGGCGAGCTGGTAATCTCCGTCGAGAATGACGGGCGAGAAATCGAGATAGGGAACGAGCGCGGCGGAAATGGTCTAAACAATATGCGGCATCGAGCCGCATCGCTTGGGGGTACCTTGGAGGTTTCGCCGTCCGCGCTCGGTACGCGGCTACGACTCACTCTGCCTTCCGAACTACCGAACCTCGGTTCCTAAATTCTTCGCTCAGACCTAAACGATCGAAAATCGCTCCCCAGTTACCCTTCCATCCGACCCGCACGAATGTCGGCTTCCAGGCGCCAGCCGGTGTTCGCTGAATGACCGAAATTGGGGCGCATTGCAGACGCGTTACCTCTCTTTATCCAGGTAGCTCCAATCTTGAATTCGGATCCACCGAATACGGGAAACGAGCCTCCAGAAATCCCGGTTGCGAACGGATTCGGCGGCGCCAGTCGTTAAAGTGAGAGTATGGCTTAGTTTCCAACCCAGCCTCTTCAGAATGGCCGGCATAAGCGTAGAGCGAGATGTCGGCGATCGTGTAGTTTCCTCCAGCGATGAAGGGCCGGTCGGCGAATTGCGCATCGAGGATTGACAGCGCACGAATGGCCGCAGCTTTTTTTCCGGCTACGACCTCCAAGGAGCGACGATCGAGTTTGCCGGTCATCGTCCAATGGCGTAGCGAGCCGATCACAGACTCGACCTGCTCCTGTTCGAAGCTCATCCACTGATGCACTTTCGCCCGGTCAAACGCGTCGGTGGGAAGATAGTGTGTTCCGTCGGCAAGATAGGCGAGAATGGCGTTGGACTCAGCGAGGGCGCGTCCGTCCTCCAAGACCAGGATGGGCACTTTGCCGCTGGGACTCATTTTCAGAATTTCCGCGCTACGGCCCTCGCCTTCAAAGATGCTAATCTCGATACTGCTGTAGTCCAGCGACAGGTGGGACAGCAGCTGGCGAACCTTCCAGGCATTCTGGGAAGGGCGATAATCGTACAGGGTAAGCATGACGGCCTTTCGTATCTGAGCCGGAAGATTGTGAAGCATACCGGCCGCCGCGATTTGGCTGGCAAATCAAAGACGCGCCTCCCAGTGCTTGCGTGCAAATCGCGCGAATGCCTGCGATGCGCCGCGCGAGCGGTGATGTCCCTCCTGACTGGGTTCTGAGACAGGACCTCCAAACGAGCTTCAGCTTTTGGGAAACGCGAAAGCGAGTCCGAACGGCTACAGTTGGGGCGCATTCCAGCCCGGCGGCTGTGGGAGCGATTGCAAATCGTCCGCTTTCATCCTTTGGATCAGCCGAAACTGAGGGTCGCGCTCCGATGTGGACATGCCGCGCATTGCTGAACTAAGCGGCAGCATGCTCTTAGGGGGAGTGGGCATTCTCGCGCCCATCGCATCGATGCTCGTGATAGCTGCTCCGGCACCAGGCCTGTCCGGAGACGGCTACGCCTTTCCTGTCGACATCCGCAGCGGGCCTCTCGATGGCGCGTTGCAGGATCTGGCCCGGCAGACCGGCGCTGAGCTGCTCTTCGACCGGGCGGCGCTGCGCGGCTATCATGCGCCGCGCCTTAGAGGCCGGATGACCATCGATGCGGCGCTGCGCGCGCTAATCGGCGACACCAGCTTCGTCGCGCACCGAGGCGCCTCGGGTGCCTGGGTGGTAACGCGACGCCCCGTCTCGGACGAACCACCCCCGCCAGAGGATTTGGCCGAGCCCGAGATCCTGGTCGTCGGCCGGCGCAGTCAGAATGTCGACATCCCCCGCCAGGAGAACGGCATCCAGCCCTACCAGGTCTCGACACGCGCCGAGATCGTCAGCGCGCACCGCGACGATCTCGATCAATATTTTCGCAGCCGCGTCACTGCGAACACCCAGGCCGTCCCCTCAAGCCAGAACGGCGCAACCAATTCGCTGATAGACCTGCGCGGACTGGGCACCGACCAGACGCTTATTCTGGTCGATGGGCGCCGTCTGCCAAGCGTGCCCCGTGAGCCGCTGACCTTTCAGCAGCCCGACCTCAACGCCATCCCGCTGCACGCGATCGAGCGGGTCGAGACGCTCACCGGCACAGCCGGCGGAATCTATGGCTTCGGCGCGCTTGGCGGGATGGTCAATGTCATCCTGCGGCGCGACCTGCACGGGCTGGAGCTGCACGGCACCACCGGGATCAGCACGCGCGGCGATGCAGGCCGGCTGAGCCTGGAGGGCGGTTTCGGCTTCTCGCCCGATGGCGGCGATACCGATTTGATGCTCTATGTTTCGCAGCGCTGGGAACAGGCGGTGCGCGAGGGCGAGCGCGGTTATGTCCTGCGCGGCCGCGAGCTCGCGGCGCAGTTCCTGCCTGACGAGGTGAGCGGCAAGCATTCCCCGATCAACGCCAACGCGATCAACGTCTTCGCGTATAATTTCGATACCGACCAGCTGGTCTTTCGCCCTGAATATGGCGGCGCGGCGCTGGCGTCGAACCGCACCTTCCTGCCGCGCGGCTTTTCCGGATCGGCGGCCGAGATGGTCGCCGCGCTCACCGGCAATGCCGGGCGGACGGACCTCACCCCGTCGAACGAGACCCAGGCGAGCGACATCGGCTCCACGCCCACCACCGGCTCCGCGATCTTCAGCGTGCGGCACCGGTTCGGCGGCGGCGTGGAGGCCTATGTCGACGGGCTGATGTTGCGCAACCAGGGGCGCTATCGCAGCTATGCCTCCAATGGCGAGGTGCTCCTTCGCCCCGGCGATCCGGGCAATCCGTTCCAGAACCTTGTTCTGGTGACCTTCCCTGCCCCTTCGGCACTTGAGGTGCTGAAGGTGCATTTCTCCACCGACCGGTTCACAGGTGGCCTGGTGGTCCCGCTTTCGCTGGGCTGGAAAGCGACGGCCGAAGCCAGTTTCGGCGCCGCACATTTCGGCAGCGTCGGCAGCAAACAGGACTATTTCAGCTTCGGCCAGGCTCCCTCGACGATCAATCCGTTCGGCGACTGGGAAAGTTTCCAGCGTGCGCTGGCTGGCGACCTGCTCAATTCCGCCACCAGCTTCGACAGCTATAATCGCTACCGCGAGCAATCGCTGCGAGTGGCCGGACCGCTGTTCCGCACCGCCGCCGGTGCGGCCACGCTGACCGTGCTCGGGCAGAACCGCGCCGAGAAGGTGCCGACCTATACGGTGCGCTCCGATGCCGATTATGATGGGCCCGATCCAAGCTATTTCGACTATGCCGATCGCGGCAGCAGCACGCGTTCTCTCTCGGTCGAACTCGATGCGCCGCTAGTCGCGGAGGATGCCAGGGTGCCGCTGCTCAACGGGCTGACGCTCCAGCTTGCACTGCGCCATGACGATCAATCGGTGGACTTCTACGCCGACGAGAAGCCGGACGCGGACAAGGCGCTGCGCGCCCGCTTCGCCGGCACCAATTTCACTGCCGGCGCCAAGGTCCTGCCGCGTCCTTGGCTGATGCTGCGCGGTAGCTATGCGACCGGGCAACAGCCTCCCCTGCTCAGCGACCTGGTCGAGTTCGACACGCTGGGATTGCTCGACACCCTCGCCGATCCAAAGCGCGGGAATGCCATGTTCAGCGAGTCCGGCACGTATCTCAACAAGCTCGCCGGATCCCCCGATCTGAAGCCGGTCAGGGCGAGCACGCTGGCGCTCGGCATCGTCCTCAATCCACGCGGTGAAGGCGGGCCGCGCGTTTCGATCGACTATTCGCGCATTCGCCGGACCGGGGATCCGGTGTGGATCGACAGTGCCTATGTGATCGCCAATGAGGAGCGCTTGCCCGGTCGCGTCACGCGCCTGCCGCTCACGGATGCCGACCGGGCGCGCGGCTATACCGGCGGCGTGGTCACGATGATCGACGCGCGGACGATGAACCTCGGCACCTTCCTGTCGGAATCGGTCGATGCCAGGTTCGACTGGATACTGCCGTTCGCCGACGGGACGCTCCGCGCCAATGGCGCCGCGACCTTCCAGATCCACAATATCTCGCACAGCCCGCTCGATCCGCCCGAAGAAGTCGCCGGCTATCAGGGCGGACCGCTGCGCTGGCGCGCCAATGGCGGGCCGGAATGGACCAGGGGACGGACGACGCTGGGCATGAACGTCCAGTATTTCAGCCGATACCGCGTCCTGACTTCCGATATCGGTTGCTGCGCTAGCGTCGAGACATTGCAGGGCTCCCCCTATGTGGCAGGGCAAACCTATCTCGATCTCTATGCCAGCCGCCGCTTCCAGCTGGACTGGGCAGGCAAGCCGCGCGAGTTCAGCATCGATCTCGGGCTGGTCAACCTGCTCAACACCGCGCCACCCTACGTCGCGCAGCTCCGGCTCGTCGGTCCCATGTACAGCCCCTATGGCGATATCCGCCAACGGCGCGTCGAGCTCTCGGTCAATACGCGCTTCTGAGGCTCAGTTCTGCGCGCCGTTCAGATAGGCCAGCGCATCGGCCATGCGGACCAGATCGGCAAGCGTGCGGGCGCCCATCTTGCGCATCACCGCGCCGCGATGCGCCTTCACCGTGATCTCGGTGATACCCAGCTCGCCGGCGACCTGCTTGTTGAGCAGCCCTTGCGTTACCCGCGCCATCACCTGGCGCTCGCGATCGGTGAGCAGCGCGAAGGCTGCCCGCAGCGCCGCGCAATCCACCGCGAGCCAACGGCGCGCCCGATCCATGCCGATCGCGGTACCGATCGCATCGAGCAGGTCCTGGTCGCGCGGCACGCGGTCGAAGAATTCGATCGCTCCCGCCTTCATCGCCTGGACCGCGGTGCGTACTTCCGCGCGCTCGGCAACGACGATCATCGGCGGGCGCGCCACCGGCGCGACACGCTGTGCCAGCGCCTCAAACGCACTGACCGAGGCGCTGCGCAGCTGGAGGAGCAGGCAGGCCGGCGCATCGGGCAGCTCTGCCTCGGCAAAGGCCTGGATGCTGGCGTGCAGCTGCGCCTCGATCCCCGTCGCGCGGCAAAGCGCGGCGAGGTGTTCGGCGGCTGCGTCATCGGTGTGGACGATATGCACCACCGCCTGTGGCTGGCGCGCGGCGGGATCGAGCCGATGCCTCGCCCGCATCCGCACGACCGGAACACCGGCACTGCCGAGAAAGAGCACACTGTCGGCGCGGCGGCTGTCATAGGAAGCTAGGGTCGCGGTCATGATCGGCCTTTTCGAAATTCACGCCAAGGACGCAGCGAATTGCGAAACCCACACCTGCCGATGAAAATTATTTCCGCACGAGTTCGATTTCGCTGCCGCGGCGGATCACGCGCAAGTCGTGCAGCTCCGCCACGGTATTGGCGAAGCGCGCCGCCTCGCCGGCGCGGAACTGGCCTGACACGCGCAGGGCCGACACGCCGGCATCGCGGATGACGATGTGGTCCTGGGCGTAGCGGTTGATCTCGGCCACTGCCGCGCCGAGCGGCACGTCGTCGAGATCGAGCAGCCCGCGGCTCCAGGCCGGTGCTTCTAGCATGGGCACCGTGCCGACCGAGGCCGCTCCCCCCCGCTCGATGAATTGTTGGCCGGGCGCGAGCGTGACGGTCTTCGCGGGGATACCAACCGGCTCGACCGCGACCTTTCCGCGGAGCAACGTCACCTTCAGCGCATCGCCGCCCAGATCGACTTCAAAGCGTGTGCCGAGCGCGACAATGCGGCGGCGCGCGGCCGTCACGCCAAAGGGGCGTGCGGGATCGTGGCTGACCTCGAACAGCGCGCGGCCGCGCAGCAGCCGGATCGCGCGCCCGTCCGTCACGAACCGCGCTTCCGCTGCACTGCCGGCGTCGAGCGTCATCACGCTGCCATCCGCCAAGGTGACCGGCCGAACCTGACTCGCTGGCGCTTCGTAGCGAGCCCAGGCGACCTGTGGGGTCTCCTGTCGCGGCTGCGGAAGCATAAACCACAGGCCCACCGCGACAACGACCAGCAGCATGGCGGCCACTGCGGCAACCTGCGGCCAATGCAACCCGCCGCGCGCGCGCGGCGCCAGGGCATGTTCACGCATGGCCGCGAGAATTTCGTCGTCGCCGGCTTCGTCGAACGCATCCCACCCGCGTTCAATCTGCTCGAAGGCCCGGGCATGCACAGGCTCCGTCAGCCATTCGGCCAGCAGCGCCTGTTCACTCTCCGTCAGCCCTTCGGCTCGGCGCACGGCGAACAGCGCGGCGGCCTCGTCGGTCGGCATGGCGCGGAGCCGCGCGGAAGTGAGTGCCTCACGCACCATCGCGCTTCTCCATCTCCGCGCTCAAATGGCGCATCGCGCGAACCATATGCTTCTCCACCGCGCTGATCGAAATACCGAGATGCCGGGCAATATCTGCGTGCCGCTGCCCCTCGAGCCGCCGCAAGACGAACACCGTGCGGGTCCGCTCGGGCAACGACAGCAACGCGGCGGTGGCGGCATGGAGGTCCTGCTTACCACTCAGCACGCGCTCGGGATCGAGCGCGTCGTCACCGTGCCGATCGCCATCATGCACGATATGCAGATCGGCCTGGCGTACGGCGCGGCGGCGGGCGCGGTCGGCCAACACGCTGGCCGCGGTGCGCATCACATAGCCGCCGAGATGGCCTACGGCCTCCTCGCTGTCTCGGGCTACGATCCGGGTGAAGACGTCCTGCACCAGGTCCTCTACCTCATCATGGTCGCGAACCCGACGGTGGAAATAGCCGGACAGCCAGCGTCGCACCGGCCCGGCTTCAAGGGCCAGCGTCGAGTGGCTGATGTCGTGCGTATTTCTCCCCATTCCGGTCCATCATCTCACAACCGCGCGCGAGTAGCCAATAGCGGCAGCTAGTCCGGCGCAGCGCGGGAAATCAATGCGTTGCAGCGCAAAGCGATACCAAGGTCCAGCCCATACCATCGTGCAATGGCGCGCAGGCCGTACTTCGATGCACAATCCGGCCCATCTTGGAGAAAGCCGTATGAAGCAGATCGGTGCGCATCGCCGCAGTTGCTGCTGTGCCTGCCCAACGCCAGGCCCGGGCCCGATGATTGATCGTCACGCCGCCGCGGAGGACGAGCTGATCCCTCCCGCTCAGGCGATCGCCGCGATCGCGCCCCTGCTCATCCTCGCCGCTGGTCCCCTGGTCGATCTGGGCTTCGACCTCCCCGACGACCTGCCCGCGGTGGCCTGCGAGATCCACGCGTTCGAGAATGCCGTGTTCAACCTCGTCACCCATGCGCGCGGCACGATGCCCGAGGGTGGCGTGCTGCTCCTCGCCCTTGCCCGGCAGGGCCAGGCCGTACTGCTGCACGCCATCGATGACGGTCCCGGCATGAGCGCGGCGACGATGGCCTTCGCCTTCGCTCCTGGATTCGCCCTTGACGGGCACGGACTGGGTCTCGCCGCCGTCCGCCGCTTCGCCGAGCGCAGCGGCGGTTGGACCGAGATCGACAGCGCACCGGGTAACGGCACCACCGTCACCATCGGCCTGCCCGCCGCTACATAGACAGCGTCACGGAATGAGGAGCAGCTTGCCGGTAGTCGCGCGGCTCTCCATCGCGGCATGCGCCTGCGCGGAATCGGCCAGCGCGTAATCGGTTGCCGGCGCGATCCGCAGCTGTCCCTCGCGCACCCAGTCGAACAGCCGGGTCGTGCGAGCGCGGAGCAGCTCAGGCGTGTAGATATGGTCTGAGAAGACGGCATAGCCGATCTTGATGCTGCGCGGCAGGCGCATGATGTCGATCGCCTCCGGCCCACCCAGCACCGGACCATACCAGCAGAAGGTGCCCGAGCGGCGCAGCGAGGCGAGCGAGCCCTCGAAGGTTGCCGGGCCCGAGCCGTCATAGACGACATGCACACCCTCGCCCCCGGTCAGGCGCAACACCTCGGCAGCGAAGTCGCCCTTGGCATCGACAATGACATGGTCCGCGCCCGCCGCTTTGGCCGCCGCAACCTTGGTGACGCTGGAGACGCGACCGATCACGGTGCCGCCGCGCAGCTTGATGATCTGGGTGAGCAACTGCCCGAGTCCGCCCGCCGCGGCATGGACCAGCGCCACATCGCCGCGCTGGACCGGATAGAAATCCGTGGCGAAATGGCTGGCGGTCAGGCCCTGCATCATCAGCGCGGCGGCAGTGCGGTCGTCGATATCGTCGGGAAGCGGCACCAGCGCGGCTGCCGGAATGGCGATCCGCTCGGCATAGCTGCCCGGCGCATATACCCAGGCGACACGCTGCCCGAGCGCGAGATCGGTGACGCCCTCGCCCAGCCCGATAACGCGTCCGGCGCCCTCGACGCCAAGCGCGCGGGGCAGCGGCATCTCCTGCCACGCCATTCCCTGCCGCACACCGATGTCCATGAAGTTCACGCCGGCAGCGGTAATCTCGACCAGCACCTGGCCGGGCCCCGGCACGGGTTCGGGCAGGTCGAGAAGCGTCAGAACTTCGGTCCCACCTACCGCGGACATTGTCATCGTCTTCATTTCGCTGTTTCCTTATTGAATGATCGTTCCAGAATTGGGCAAATGATTATCGCAGCGCGCGCATTGTAAGATCGACCAGGGCGGCGCGATCCGCGCGGCCCACCCCCGAGCGCGCGGCGAGGCGCAGCGTGGAGATCGAGGCAATCAGGAACCTGGCGAGCGCGTCCAGATCGAGATCGGCGGCGACATCGCCTTGCGCTTGCGCCTTCGCCAGCGCAGCCTTCACCGCCCGGGCGAGCTTCCCACCCGCAGCCTCGCGAATCTTGACGAGATCGGGCGCGCTGCAGCCGAACTCGACGACCGAGCTGACCCCGAGGCAGCCCCGCTCCGCCTCCTCCGCGACGCGATCGAACATCGCCCTTATGCCGTCGACTGCCCGTTCGCGGCTCGCCAGCATGTCGGCATGGGCATGAACTTCGGCGTCCGAATAAAACTGGAGCGCCGCGCGATAGATGCCCCATTTGTCGCCGAAGGTATCGTACAGGCTCTGCCGGCCGATCCCCATCGCATCGACGAGCATCTGCGCCGAGCTGCCCTCAAAGCCATGCTCGCGGAATACCGTCACCGCGGCTTCCACGACACGGTCGTGATCGAATTCCTTGGGTCTCGCCATGCCGCGAAAATAGGATATTGGAACGATCATTCAAGACGCAATCCACGCGCTCACAGCAGATCACAGCGACTAACAGGCACCTTTCCGTTCGCTGGCTTATATTCGACGGGTTCCCCCTGCCGAAAGGAGCGAGTCATGTCGAAGCCGCTGTCCGAAATCCTGAATGCCGACCGGCGCAGTTTCCTCCACGGGGCCGCCGCGATCGCGACGCTGGCCGGTGGTTCCGCCACCGCCGCGTCCCGAGCCGCACCGGACGCCCTCGCGCCGATCGGCCCGGTCAAGCAGATCGGTGCGGGCGTGCTGAGCATCGGCTATGTCGAGATGGGTCCAGCAGGCGGCCCGGCCGTTCTGCTCTTCCACGGTTGGCCTTATGACATCAACGCCTTCGCCGAAGTCGCGCCGTTGCTGGCGGCACGCGGCTACCGCGTAATCGTGCCGCACCTACGCGGTTATGGCACCACGGTGATCCGCGAAGCCGAGACTCCGCGCAATGCCCAGCAGGCGGCGCTCGCGGCAGACGGGCTGGCGCTGATGGACGCACTCGGCATCCGCCAGTCGATCGTCGCCGGCTTCGACTGGGGCGCCCGCACCGCGGACATCATGGCGGTGCTCTGGCCGGAGCGTTGCAAGGCGCTGGTCTCGGTCAGCGGCTATCTGATCGGTAGCCAGGCGGGCAATGCCAAGCCGTTGCCGCCGGCAGCCGAGCTGCAATGGTGGTACCAATTCTACTTCGCCACCGAGCGCGGCAAGGCCGGCTATGCGGCGAACGCCAAGGACTTCAACAAGCTGATCTGGCAGCTCGCCTCGCCGAAATGGGCGTTCGACACGGCGACCTATGACCGTTCGGCGGCGAACTTCGTCAACCCCGACCATGTCGCGATCGTGATCCATAATTACCGCTGGCGGCTCGGCCTGGCCGAAGGCGAGGCGAAGTATGACGCGATCGAGGCTAAGCTCGCGACCGGCCCGGTCGTGACGATCCCGGCGATCACCATGGAAGGCGACGCCAATGGCGCCCCGCATCCCGATCCGTCGCAATATCGCGCCAAGTTCACCGGCCCCTACGAGCACCGGCTGATCGCCGGCGGGATCGGGCATAACCTGCCTCAGGAAGCGCCCGCGGCGTTCGCCAAGGCGGTGCTCGACGTGGCAAAGCTGGCATGAGACGCCTCGGCAATGCCGCCTTGGGCGCCGCGATCCTGATTTTCGGGATCGCCGCCGTGTGGCCGAGACAGGAGGCCCCGCCCGTCTATGGCGTCAAGCTTCCCAAGGACTATCGCGACTGGAAGCTGATCAGCGTCGCGCACGAAGCAGGCAGGAACAACGATATCCGTGCGATCCTGGGTAACGATATCGCGGTGAAGGCCTTTCGCGAGGGCAAGCGCCCCTTCCCGGATGGCGCGGTGATCGTGCGGCTCGCCTGGCAATATCAGTCGTCGTCGCGCAACGACACGGTATTCCCCGCGCCGCAATCCTTCGTCGCGGGAGAGCCGACCAATGTGCAGGTGAGCGTGAAGGACTCGAAGCGCTATGCCGCGAGCGGCGGCTGGGGCTATGGCCAGTTCGAGAAGGGCATGGCCAACCAGGATGCGGCGCTGACCAGGTCGTGCTTCGCCTGCCATGCCAAGCTGGAGGCGCTCGAGGCGAAGGCGGATCTGGTGTTCACGGTGTATTCGGAATAGGGCGCCGAGCCCGTCACTGGTATCGCAGCGTCTTCTCGAAGCCTTCATTCACCTTGGTCATCTTGGCGATCTTGCGCAGATGGCCGCGGACGTGCCGTTCGAACTTGGTGTCGTCATAGATGCCCGTCTGCGGATATTCGTCCTGCCCGATCAGATCCTTGAGCCGCTTGGCGAACGCGGCCTGGTCGTTGGTGCTCGCCTCCGCCTGCAGCGCGCGGCACACCCATTCCTCGGCAGCGGCTTTGTCATAATCGTCCTGCGCCTCATAGCCGCGGCGGTCCGCCGCCGCCTGGTCGAGCCGCGCGGCCGCGAAGCGGCGCTCCAGCCATTTCCGGACCTGTTCGCCGTCCCATGGCTTTGCTTCCGTCATCCGCGTCCCTCTCTTCCCGATCGACCCGCCATGCCCGAAGCACCGCCGGAACGACAGTCGCAATAGGAAAGCCCACGGCCGGCATGAACCAACCGTGGGCGCGGGCGCCGGCGTGGGGGGCGCTGGGGAAGCCGCCGGCGCTCCGGGACTTATTGCGCCGCGGCGGCCTTCTCGATCAGGCTGGCGACGGCCGGTGCGTGCGACACCATCACGACGTGCGAGGCGCCCTTCACCACCACGGTGCCGCGCGAGCTGGCGCGATCGGCCATGAAGTTGAGCGCGGCGGGCGGGATGTTCTTGTCGGCATCGCCATAGATGAACCAGGACGGCAAATGCTTCCAGGCCGGCGCGGTCGATGCCTCGCCGAGCGCCGCATCCGCGATCGGGCGCTGGCCGGCGGCCATCAGCCGGGCTTCGGCCACCGGCACGTCCGCTGCGAACTGGTCGTGGAAGCGCGCCTGGAGGATGTATAGGTCGTTGCCGCCGCCCGTCAGCTTGACCGGGGGGGCCAAGGTGGGTGCCAGCGTGCTGCCCGGGAACTTGCCGGTGAGGCCGAGCGCGGTTTCGCCTTCTTCGGGCGCGAAGGCAGCGACATAGACGAGCGCCTTGACGTTGGGCGTTCCCTCTGCCGCCTCGCTGATCACCGAGCCGCCATAGCTGTGACCGACCAGCACGACCGGGCCGTCGATGCTCTTGAGCAGATCGCGCACCTGATCGGCGTCGGTGCGCACGCTGCGCAGCGCGTTGGGTGCGGCGATGACGGTGTAGCCGTCGCGCTCGAGGATCGGGATCACGCCGTTCCAGCTCGAGGAATCGGCGAAGGCGCCATGGACGAGGACGATGGTGGGCTTCTTTGCCTGGGCCTGTGCCGCGAAAGGCAGCGCGGAGGCGGCGAGCAGCAACCCAGCGGCTATGCAATTCTTCATGTCGGATCTCCTTCGGGATCTGGGTCAGGCGAGCGCGAAGACGGCGTCGATATTGCCCTGGACTGCCTTCGAGTAAGGGCAGGTGCGGTGGGCAGCGTCGATTAACTGGGCGGCGATATCGGGGGCAATACCCGGTAGGCTGACATTCAGACGCGCAGCTAGCGAATAGCCATCCGCGCCGTGGCGCAGATCGATCTCGGCATCGATGGCGAGATCGGACGGCAGGACGATGCCCTTCTCCTTGGCGGCGATCGCCATCGCACCGGTGAAGCAGGCCGACCAGCCGGCTGCGAACAGCTGCTCGGGATTAGTGCCCGCACCGGCGCTGCCGGGGACGGCCAGCTGGATGTCGAGCCGCCCGTCCGAGCTGCGCGCGGCGCCTTCGCGGCCGCCGGTGACATGGACATGCGCGGTATAGAGGGTCTTGGTATCGGACATCGATAGTCTCCTTGAGGATCGGCGGATCAGCGCAGCGGGCGGAAGGCGGCGCGCACTTCCTCGGCGAACAGTCGGGGCTGCTCCCAGGCGGCGAAATGGCCGCCATTGCTGGCTTCGTTGAAGTAGAAGAGGTTGGTGTAACAGCGCTCCGCCCAGCTCTTCGGCGCGCGGAAGATCTCGCCGGGGAACACGCTGATCGCCACCGGCAGGTCAATGATGCCGCGCGCGTTGAAGTTGTTGCTATGGTCTTCCCAATAGATCCGCGCGGCCGAGGCGCCGGTGCCGGTCAGCCAGTAGAGCGACAGGTCGTCGAGGATGGTGTCGCGGCCGAGCACCTTTTCGGGGTCGCCGGCGGGATAGGCCCATTGGCCGATCTTCTCATACATCCAGGCGGCCATGCCGACGGGGCTGTCGACCAGCGAATAACCGATCGTCTGCGGCCGGGTGTTCATCATCGCGGCATAGCCGGCATTGTCGCGGTAAAAGGCCTCGAGCTGGTCGAACGCGCCGCGCTCCTTGGCCGAGAGGCTCGCCGGCGCGGGGTCGCCGACCGCGAGGATGCGTGCGATCTCGGCGGGGACGACCGCAGGCATGTTGAGATGGATGCCGAGCAGACCCGGCACATACTGGAGCGCCATGCGCTGCGAGATCACCGAGCCGCAATCGCCGCCCTGACTGACATAGCGATCATAGCCCAGCCGCTGCATCAGCATGCCCCAGGCGCGGCCGATATGGTCCGAACCCCAGCCAGGCACCGTCGGCCTGGCGGAGAAGCCGAAGCCCGGGATCGAGGGGATTACCAGGTGGAACGCGTCCTCGGCCTTGCCGCCATAGGCCGTGGGATCGCTCAGTGGGCCGATCGCGCCGAGGAACTCGAGGATCGAGCCCGGCCAGCCATGGGTCAGGATCATCGGCATCGCATTTTCATGGCGCGAGCGGACATGGATGAAGTGAATGTCGAGACCGTCGATTTCGGTCAGGAACATCGGCAGCGCGTTGAGCCGGGCCTCGACCTTGCGCCAGTCATAGCCGCGCGCCCAGTAGCGCATGAGCGGTTCGAGCACCTGGCGGCGCACGCCCTGGCCGTCATCCGGCGCCGGCTGGGTATCGGCCCAGCGCGTCTCGGCAATCCGGCGTTGCATCGCCTGGATCTCGGCCTGCGGAATGGCGATCTTGAACGGGCGGATGGCGCTGTTGGCGCCTTGAGCACGCACGGCGGAGGGCATGGCGGCAAGCGCGCCCGCCACGCTCGCCCCGACGACGAATTGGCGGCGCGAGGCCTGGTCTGCGAACATGGGCGTCTCCTCTGATCTGGTCAGGGCCGGATGTAGAGAAGCGGCGGCTGGACGCTCGTTATCTGCGGTGATGCGGCGTTAGCGCTCGCGCCTGACAGCGCCTCGCAGCAACTAACGGGCGCCGGCGCGGCGACACCCTAGATCAGCGTCACTTCAAGATGAGGCTGTGATGATGACCAGACGCTCGCTCGGCTTTGCCGCTGCCGCAATTGCCGCGGCAGGTGCCACCACTGCGATCTGCTTCGGCGATGCGCTGGGGCTGACGCGCCCTTCGGCCCAGCCCGCCGATGCGATCGCCGACGCGCCGTTCGGCGCCACCTCCCGGCCTGTCGAAGTGCTGCAGCGCGGATCGCCCTGGCTCACGCCGGTGCGCGAAGGTCCGAAGGCACTGCGCGGCAAGGTGGTGGTCGTGAATTTCTGGACCTATTCGTGCATCAACTCGCTGCGCGCCCTGCCTTATCTGCGCGCGTGGAATACGCGTTATGGCGCCAGGGGCCTCGCGGTGATCGGCGTGCACGCGCCCGAATTCGGCTTCGAGAAGGATCCGGCCAAGGTCCGCCTGGCGGTCGCGCAGCTGAAGATCACCTATCCGAACTTGCAGGATAATGATTATGCCGTGTGGCGGGACTTCGCCAACCAGGGTTGGCCCGGCATCTATTTCATCGACGCCAAGGGCAAGATTCGCGGCTACCGGCTCGGCGAGGGCGGGTATGGCGAAGCGGAACGGCTGATCCGCTCGCTGCTGGCCGAGGCAGGCCAGAACCTGTCCGGCGTGCCGGTGGCGCCGATCGACGGCACGGGAATCGAGGCCCCGGCGGACTGGGCGGACCTGGGCTCGCCCGAGGCCTATCTCGGCTATGCCAAGGGCGTCGACTTCGCCTCGCCCGGCGGCCTGCGGCGGGACATGGCCCACGCCTATACCCCGGCACCGGGCCTGTCGCTAAACCAATGGGACCTGGTGGGCAGCTGGCAGGTCGGCGGCGAGTACGCGATGCTCGTGGGGGACACCGGCACGATCCGCTTCCGCTTCCGCGCCCGCGATGCGCATCTCGTGCTTGGCGGAGCGCCCGACGGGCAGCCGGTGCGCTTCCGCGTGACAATCGACGGGCGGGCGCCGGGGGCAAGCCACGGCGTCGATGTCGATGCGGGTGGCTGGGGCGAAGTGAAGGAGGACCGGCTCTATCAGCTCGTCCGCCAGACCGGCGCAATCACCGACCGGACGATCGCGATCGAATTTTCCCGACCGGGCGCGCGCGCCTATGTCTTCACCTTCGGTTGATGGAGTAACGATAATGGCACGAACCTGGCTGGTGACCGGCAGTTCGCGGGGCTTCGGGCGCGCGCTGTGCGAGGCCATTATCGCGTCCGGCGACAATCTGCTTGCGACGGCGCGGGATCCCGCGCAGCTCGCGGGCCTGGGCGACGGGCATCACCCCGCGCGCTTCGCCACCGCGAAGCTCGACGTGACCAGCGAGGCCGACGCGGCCACCGCGGTGGCGACTGCAATCGACGCGTTCGGCGAGCTCGATGTGCTCGTCAACAATGCCGGCTACGGCGATGTCGGCTCGGTCGAGGACACGACGCTCGACAGCTTCCGCCGCCAGATCGAGACCAACCTGTTCGGCACGATCATCATGACCAAGGCGGCGATCCCGCACATGCGCGAACGGCGCCGGGGGCATATCGTCCAGTTCTCCTCGGTCGGCGGTCGGATCGGCGCGCCCGGTCGCTCGCCCTATTCGGCGGCAAAATGGGGCGTGGAGGGCTTTTCCGAAGTGCTCGCGCAGGAAATGAAACTGATCGGCGTACGGGTGACGGTTGTCGAGCCGGGCGGCTTCCGCACCGACTTCGCCGGATCCTCGACCAGGCTGGAGGCGGGACGCGCCGAATATGATGCGGTGGTCGGCAATGCTTCGCGCATGCAGGCCGCATCCAACGGCAAGCAGCGCGGCGATCCGCGCCTGGGCGCCCGGGCGATTTTGGACGTGGTCGCTTCGGACTCCCCGCCCCTCCGCCTCCCCCTTGGCAGCGACGCGGTCGGTCTGATCGAGCGTTTCGACAAGGCGCGTCTTGCGGAGCTGGAGCAATGGCGCGCGGTCAGCCTCTCCACCGATTTCCCGCCGGAAGGCTGAGGCCGCTCTCCTGCTACCTTGGTAGAATGGAGATGTGCCCGCTTTTGCGGCATTAGGCCCACGATCGGACACCGGGACGACGGATCGTGGCAGACCCAGAGACACAGCTTCGCGGCGGCCCCCTATGCTTCGGCCCTTTCCGCCTGTCGCCGGGCGAGCGACTGCTGACCAAGGACGGCGAGCCGGTCGAGATCGGCGGGCGGTCGTTTGATCTGCTTGTCGTGCTGACCGAACAACCGGGGCGCGTGCTCTCCAAGCGCGAGTTGCTCAAGCGCGTCTGGCCGGACGTGATAGTCGAGGATGGCAGCCTGCGCTTCCATATGGCGGCACTGCGCAAGCTGCTCGGGGACGGCACCGATGGCGCGCGCTACATCGCGACCCAGATCGGCGTCGGCTATGCCTTTGTCAGTCCCATCGAGCGGCAGGGCGCGCCTGTGCCGGAGGTGGTCACCCGTCCGCTCGCGGGTGACATCCGGGTCCCTGCCCGCCTGCCGCATCTGATCGGGCGCGAGCGTGACGTGGCGTTCCTGATGGAACGCGTGATCGACACGCCTCTCTTCTCGATCGTCGGGGCGGCCGGCCTGGGCAAGACCTCGCTCGCGATCGAACTCGGGCACCGGCTGGCACCCGCCTTCGCCAACCGCGTCGCCTTCGTCGATTTCAGCATGCTCGAAAACCCGGCGATCGTACCGTCGATGATCGCCGGTGCCATGGGTGTCACCGATCGGAGGAATGATCCGCTCGCAGCAATACTCGAGCATATCGGCCACGAGCCGTTCCTCTTGATCCTCGACAATTGCGAGCATCTCATCGAGCAGGCCGCCAGCGTCGCCGAGCGGATCGTCTCCGAAGCGCCCGGAGCGCGGATCGTGAGCACCTCGCGCGAGCCCCTTCGCATACGCGACGAGCATGTGCTGCGCCTCGAGGCGCTGGAGTTTCCGGGCGAACTGGATGGTCGGACGCTGGAGGAACTGCGCGCCTTCCCCGCGGTGCGGCTATTCTGCGAACGCGCCACCGCCGCTGACAGCGCGCTGACAATCGACTATGAAGCCATGCAACTGATTGCCCAGATGTGCCGGCGGCTCGGCGGCCTTGCGCTGCCGATCGAGCTCGCCGCGGTGCGCGCAGCCACCCATGGTATCGTCGCTACCGCACGCCAACTCGGCGAACGGTTCAGTCTCGTCTGGCCGGGCCGGCGAACGGCGCAGCCGCGCCAGCAGACCATGCAGGCGATGCTCGACTGGAGCTACGACCTGCTCTCACCCGCCGAGCAAGTCGTCCTCGAGCGCATATCGGTATTCGTCGGGCCATTCTCGATCGACGCGGCAGTTGAAGTGGTCGCCGACGCGGGGATATTGGCGGATGAAGTAGCGGCAGCCATGGATAGCCTGACGTCCAAGTCGCTGCTCGTGCCGGACACGTCGCGGCGCACTTCCACCTACCGGCTGCTCGAAATGACGCGCGCTTATGCTCGAGAAAAGCTGGCATTGCGTGGCCGCGACGCGCAGCGCGAAATCGCGCGTCGCCACGCCAACTATTTCCTCGGCGAACTCGAAGCGGCTGAGGAAGCGATAAACCTACCGCAGGGCACAGGCCAGTTGCGCCTTCAGCTCGGCAACATCCGCAACGCGCTCGATTGGAGCTTTGGCTCCCAAGGCGACCCGAAGATCGCCATCCCGCTAGCTGCAGTAAGCGCGCCGTTGTTCCTCGCGCTCTCTCACAGGATTGAGTGCCGCGCCTGGTGCTCCCGGGCACTCGAGCGAATTAGGGAATATCCGTGTGACGATTCCCTCAAAACGCAACTTGAGGCGGCATTCCGGATTGCTGGGTAGATATCACCGCGTAGCTGCCGCTGATACAAGAGCGTGGTGAGCACGAGGAATTTGCCGTCGTAATTGCCATTTCGACAGTGCGAACGGATGGCAGGTTCTGGAGTCACGCTCACTCCGGCTGAGCAACCGAAATTAGGTCGCAATGCCGCACGACAGGTCGTGTCAAAGCGGTCCGTCAATTTCTGAGCCGCTAGCCGATTGACAACTCTTGGACATGACTCGTTCGAAGCCATCGTCCATCCAGGTAGGCGACCTTAAAGTGGCATATTGGTGGAAGGTCGAAAAGTTCGGCGGCTAACGCCTTATTGTGGCTGGAAGCCGCCAGTCCGCTTTCCACCCCATTGCGGACGTTCCCAGATCACCTGAACGAATGGCAGCCTATGGGGGTGATTGATAACCCTCTGGACGACCGCAATTGGGGCGCGGTGCTGCCATGCGGGTTTTGGTCGAACAACGAAGTACTCGGAACGCAGAGAAGTTACCCGCGACGCGCTCGCAAAGGCGTTGCGTCAACAGTTAGGTAATTTCCGGCCCGGCCCTTCCCCGCCCGAACTGCCAATTTACCCCGTCGGCACGCATGATTCCGCCCACCTGATTACCCACTTGCCGCTCAAGTACCGGCCGCCAGGGCACGAGCGTGAATTCGCGACTCTTCTCCACCAGGGCGAACCGCCCGCTTATCAAATCGATTTGACGCGTGAGCCGGCCCCCAATCGCGTCGCCAGGCCGCGCCTCGGCAAACGCCTTGCCCAGCTCGCCGGACAACTGCCCGCCGACGCGCAGCAATTCCCGGCGTCGAAGGGCCGCCAGCGCGTTGGCACGTAGCCGCACGCGGTCGCCGTCCGAATCTGCCAGTCCGTGCTTGACCAACCATTGGCGACGCGCAGCCAGCGCACTACGAACCTCTCGTCCGAACCCGGCATCGCGTATGGGTTGCGCGTCGCCAGAAGCCAATTCACGGTCCACCCAGGTCGCGGCATCAGCGTCGCGCAACTGCTCGAGCGGGGCGGCCGATAAGATGACCACCTCGGCCGGCTGGTCGCGGTAGCGGCGGGCCTCGTACGAAGCGGCGCGATCGAGATGGTCCGCGGCGATCGTCCAGCTTCCGTCCGGTTCTCGCTCGACGCCGGCGCCAGCGCGGCGCATCGCCTCGAGCCGGCGGACATGCGCCTCGGCAAAGGCCTGGGTCGCGGTGGGATCATGCCGCAGATGGAGATCTACCGAGTATCGCCCGGCATTGGCGGCGGCGACCTCGGCGACGACGCGGTCGGCGTCGCGGACCTCCAGGCTGCGCGCGCGCACTTCGACGATGCTTCCCTCGGCCAATGGACCGGTCGCATCGCCTCGACCGATATCAATATAATGGGCATGGCCATCGACGCCATCGACGAGCAGGAAATGGCGGTCGTTATGCTCGTCGGCGAAGCCTCTCGCGATAATGCGGCCGACGATGGGTTCGACGGCGGCGTCGCCGGCGCCAAAAACGCTGCGTCCAAGCCAAGGGCGCTCGAGCTTCCGGGCGGTCAACTCGCGCTGCATCGTGCGGATGATGTCGCCTCGCTCGCTCATCGCCTTAAGGGTCGCCTCCAGATCCTCGGCGAGCTGCCAACGGCCGCCGCCCAAATTGTCGGCGAGCCCGAGGCTGGCGAGCTTCTGCAGCCGACCCGCGCGAAGCGACTGCTGGAACGGGTCGCTGTCCGCCGAGGACACGACGCGATCGGAGTCCATCGCCTGGATCAGGCGCCGGTCGATCGCGGTCACCCGCTCCTCGCCGATATCATGGCGCAGCCGGGCCTCGATCTCCTGGTCGGTGCGTGGTCCCAGATCGAGTGTCGCCAGTTCGGCCGCCCGCGTGCGGATGCCGTGCGAGATATACTCGCGGGCGATGACAAGATTCTGGCCGAGGTCGTCGACGCCGCGCAGCATGATGTGCGTATGCGGGTGCGCGGTGTTGAAATGGTCCACTGCCACCCAGTCGAGACGCGTGCCGAGATCGGCCTCCATCTGCGTCATCAGACGGCGGATATAGGGCTTAAGGTCGGGATACTCGGACCCGTCCTCGGCGGAGACGATGAAACGGAACTGGTGGCGGTCGCCTGCCGAGCGTTCGAGGAATGCTTTGCCGTCGGCCCGAGCATGCTCGGCCGAATAGAGCTCGCCCGGCGCACCTTCGCGGGTGACGCCGTCGCGCTGGATATAGCGGAGATGCGCACGCGCCGCCGACAGGCCTTTCCCGCCGAGGCGCACGAGCCGCGTCTTGACCACCGCGCGCCGTGCCCGGAACGCGGCGAGCCGGTCGCGGCTGGAGAGCAACCTGCCCATGCTGGCGCCACGGCCGATCCGGCTGCCGTCGAACCGCCGGCTGCGGATCTCACCCTTCTCGGCGGAGCGGGCCGCGGCAGCGACGACGGTCGAAAGGTAGCGCCGCGCGCGCTTACCGCCGCCGCGGTTGCGCATCCTGCCCAGACGCGGGGTGAACTCTCCGTCATCGCTCATGACGACCGCCGCTCAGCGAGAGTCTCGCAAACAGGGGCAAGAAACGTCGGATTTCCGCCCTTTCTGCGCCTTCTGTCTCGCAGGGCGCCGCGCCTGTCTCGCGAAAAAACGATGTGCAGACAACCACATAGCAATGGCCGCGAGACATTGCCTTTCTCTTGCATTCCCTTCTTCCTTCTTCTGCTGCCCTCCCCCTCACTCGGCGCAAAAAAATGGCCGGGACGCGCGCGCCTTCCGACACCGCATCCCGGCCCATCGAGATCAGGCATCCGCGAACGCCCGAACCGCGTCGCCACGCCGCTTGAACGCGCGTCGACCTTGCATCCCGTGCGCGCTTCCGTCCCCGTCGATGATCATCACCGCGACGAACCATTTGCCGTCCAGGCGCCCCAGAATGCGCACCCGATCGAGCTCGATTTCCTCCCCGCCCAACGCCTCATAGCTGCCGATCCAGCGCTCCTTTATCCGCGCATCCCAATGGAATTCGACATCCTCGGCTTCCAGAAAACGATGCGCCAATGCCTGGCCGGCGCCCCGTCCGAACTCGATCTCTAGCCCCGCCGCCAGCGCCGAAATCACGCGATCCGCTGCGGCCGAGATGGGTTGAACAAAGGTCATGAACTGTCTCCGCTTGTCGCCCTCCTCATCGAGGACGCAGCCTCGACGACGGGGGGCGCAGCGGCTGTCAGGGCCGCCGGAGCGCCAGCGCAGGCGCCGCGCAGCGGACGCGGGGGGAACCGATTTGCGCAGCAAATTGGGGGGACCCGCGGGCCTTGATAGGCGCTGCGCCCCCCGTCATGCTGGGACGACCACGACGAGCCCCCACCCCGCAGGACCGTCATTGCGGGTCCTTCCGCACTGCGAACAGGAGCGATCGGGGCCTATTGGCAGCATCCTGCGCAGCAACATCGGCAAGCTCGCGCCGCACCGCGAACAAGGGCGGCGTGGGCGCTTCGATTGCCGCTGTCTGTGCAACTCGGCCGGCTGGCGCGACCTTCGCCACATAGGCGATCGTCTCGGCGCGCAAAGTGGCGCGACCGGCGAGCCACTCGGCATAGCGGCCCGGCCCGGCATTGTACGCGGCGAACAGGCCGGGATAGCCGAACCGGTCGTACATCAGCCGAAGGTAGCAAGTACCGGCGAGGATATTGTCGCGCGGATCGTCCGGATCGGCGCCGAGGCCGAGCCGCGCACGCATGTCCGACCAGGTTCCCGGCATCAGCTGCATCAGCCCCATCGCGCCCTTGGTCGAACGGATCGGGCGTCCGTCGATCGCGGTCATCCCTCCGCTCTCGGCGCGCATCACCCGGACGATCCAGGTCTCGGGGATGCCGAAGCGCTGCGAGGCTTCGGCGATGAAGGGCTGCCAGCGCGCCACCGCGTCGGCCGCCGCAGGGCCCGGCAGCGCGAGCATCAGCGGGGCGAGCGCGAACCTCAGCGGGTCCATAGCGGCCTCGCTTTGCCGACCAACTGGTCGGCGCGGCTGATCCCGAAATAGCGCCCGTCGAACGACGCGGGCGCATCCATCAGCAGGAGATACTCGCCGGGAGGCAGGGTCCGGCAGCCCTCCCACCAGGGCATAGGCCGGCCCTTGCCATCCACGGCGAGCCGGGTCGCGACCTGCTTGCCGTCGACGCGGATCGAGGGGCCGGTCGCACAGACTCGATCCCCGGCGAGCGCGGCGACACGCTTCACCAGCGGCACATTGCCCGGGAGGTAGTGTCGGGTCGCAGCAAGGTGCCGATAGGGCGCCGGCGCCCAGGCAATCACCATATCGCCGCGACCCGGCGCAGTGCCCGGGAACACCCGGTAGAGCCCTTGCGGGGCGCTGTCGCTCGCGTTCCAGACGAGGCGCGGCGCCGGCGGAAAGGCCAGGGTCGCGAGCGTCGCCCAGAAGCAGGCGAGACCGACCAGGATCCATCGCCAGACGCGTGCCCGCACCCGCAGATCATCGGGGCTCATGGCTTTTTGCCCTTGAAGGTATCGCGCGACCAGGCGTCGAGATCGTCGATATGGTAGATGACCATATGCGCGTGGCGACGCGGCGTCGGACCCGGATCCTTGGACTTCCCGCCGCGCATCCGCTGCAGCGTGCGTTCGGAAATGCCGAGATAATGCGCGGCCTGCGCCGTGCTCAGATAGGGGCTGCCGCGCTTTGCGCGTTCGGCCCGGGCAAGTTCGTCGTCCATCGTTCCAATCCCGTCGTTGCTGGCAGGCCCGCAGGCCGTCCTGACGACGGGTGTTGCCGGCTGGCGCCGGGCGGCAGCAGGGTCGAAAACCGCACCCCCGCGAAATCGACACCCCCTTGAAAGGGTGACGGACCGCGGCGCCCCGAAGGGCGCCGCGGCGGCCGGATCAGCGCGACCAGATCAGATTGTGCGCACCGCCCTCGCCCTCGGCCAGCGTCGCGTAGATCGGCGCGGGGAAGGAAGGATCGTCGAGCTTGACCGAGATATAGGGCCGATCCTCGCGCGAGGATTTGCTCCAGCCGGCGCCGAACTCGACCCCGCCATTGGCGGTGACGCGATAGTCGGGCGCCTTGTCGTTGTCCTTGGGCGAGGGCTTGAGGACCGCCTTCACGTTGAGGGTGAGCGTGCGGATCGTGCCGGTGAAATTGCCCGCATCGTCGCGGGTGAAGCTGCCAATCTGTGCCATGATAACCTCCGACTGCTTGGTCGAAGCCGCCCGAATGCGGCCTCGATGGCGTCGGACAGGCAGGGCAGGCGGCCTGCGTGCACCCAGCTCGGGGTCCCCGTCGCGCTCGCGCGATGGGGTGGGCGTAGGGCCGCAACGCAGTGGAGGACGGCGAAGCCGTTGCAGGCATGAAGGCCGCGCCCTGCCAGACAGCCATCGCAAAGAGGCCGTGGGCGGCTCTCGCCAAAGCGCCGGGGAGGTTCGGCGCCGGTGGGTGCCCGCCGCGCGCTGGGCCTCAAGAAGGCCGGATCCGCCCCCCGCCAGTGAGGGCAAATCCAGTCTCCCAAGGGTACGACATGCGCGACAGGCGGACCTGCCGGGGCGGTCGAGCGCGAACCTTAAGCGATTGGCAAGGCCAGGGTGCGAGGCTGCGGGGCGTGGCTCGGCAATTCACTCCGTACCGGCACCGCCGCCCGCGCCGATCGCAGAGCGGACGGGAATCGCGTGGGGCATTCGTGCGCACGCTGCTGCTGGTCTGGGGCGCCGTCGCCATCGGCACCTGGGCCGCGATGCCACAGCTGCTGGCGGTCTCGAGTGCGGTGACCACCACCCCCGAGCAGCGCGCGGCGATCGAGCGATCCGCCTATTATCGCAACTGCAATGATGCGCGCGCGGCCGGCGCCGCCCCGATGTATCGCGGCCAGGCGGGATATCGCGAGGGGCTGGATGGAGATTCGGACGGGATCGCCTGCGAGCCCTACCGGCAATGAAGCGAATGACCGTTTCGCCCCCATGCAGGACGTTGGGCCCTAAGTTGTGCGCCTCGAAAATCCGCCGCTCGACGCGACCATGCAGTATATCTAATTTGGTCAACATCGCCGTTCGGAGGAGTTGAGATGAGCAACGCTGAATTGACCGACCGGCAGTTGCTCAACGAAGTCAGGGCCGCATTTCGCGAGCGTGCCAGGGAACGCGCCAAGCCGTTCCTTGCCGAGTTTTCCAGACGTAGCCTCGCGCGAGACAAAGCCAAGGTCGCAAACGATATTGCGTAATCGAGCGTCCGGATAGCGGCCCAAGCTCCTATGAGCCGCCCGACCGCTTTCCACGAACCTTCCGTCGTTCCGCATTCCTTAGTCAACGACCCAAAAAGCCGCGCCGGGCAGCCTGCAAAGGCGCCCGGCGCGGCCGATTCATTCATGGTCCGAAAGGGCACGGGCGGCCCCAGGACCGCCCGTGCAGCAAGTCAGGCCGCCAGCTTCTCCTCGACCTCACCCGGCTCAGGGTCCGGCAGAACAGGCCGTGCGCCGAGCATCCGGCCATGGGCCTTGACCGTGCCGACCCCGCCCCGCCCGGTATAGGCGGCGGGCGGGAACGCCATCCATTTCGGCACCCAGCGCTCGACCTTGGGACGACCGTCCGCGCCTTCCAGATGCGCGACGACGATGGTCTTGAGGGTCTTGGTCTTCTCCTGCCTGTTGGCATCGGCGACCCGCGCACCCGCGACTTCGCCGACGATCTGGCCCAGCACCTCCTTGTCGCGGATCAGGTCGAAAAAGGCGGTATCGGCTTCCCACCAATCGGCCATGTCCACGCCGAGATGCAGCCCCAGCGCCTCGACTTCGGCGGAGCCCCGCGCCAGCGTCTCGCCCATCGCCACCGCGACCAGTTCCATGACGACGGCATCGGGAAGCTCCACCAGCCGCTCGAAGATGGCGGTCACTTCATGGCCGACGCCATAGCCGTGGACGAGGTTGGCCTCGTCCTCGCCGAACCCCAGTACCGCCAGCGCCGCGCGGCGCTTCTCGTCGAACACCGTCTCGGCGCGGGCGCATTCGGCGCTCTCGGCGACCGCATCGCTCGGTGCGCTACGGTTGTCGGGCTTCACCGAATATTGCGCCGCGCCGGTGCCGATGACGTGCGCCGCCATCAGGCGAAGCGCCACGCCGGGCTTGGCGAGCATCGCGGTGCGAACCGCCGCGTGCCGGTGCAGATCGACATAGCATTGCAAACCCGAGCTGATCTCGGGAGGCGGCGGCTTGGGCGCGTCCGGCTGCTCCCCTTTGGCGCGCTGTGCAACCTCGCGGCGGCTGAGATAGCCTTCGTGAAAGACGACCTCGCCATTGGCGCGGACATCGACATAAACCCGCCCGCCCTTCTTTTTCGGCGTCTTCTCATATTCCCAACTGTGGAAATGCTCGGTCGCGGGGACGACCGCGACCGCGCTCCATCCGGCGTCGAGATAGGCGGTGGTGCGCACCTCGATCTCGGCATTCTGCGCGGCCCAGAACGCCTCCGCGTGGGCGAAATAGCCGCCTTCGCCGAACAAGTCGGCGACCACAATGCCCGAATAGCCGTCCAGCGGGAACAGCGCGTTGGCGGTCGGGATGGTCGCCCCGCCGAACAGCCACGCCTTGATCTGGTTGCCGCTCGGCGCGCGCTGCTCGGGATCGTCGAACAGCGCCAGCCAGTCCTTCTGCTGGACCTTGCTGGCAAGGGTCAGGTGGCGGATCGTCACCCGGTCGATCTTGTCGCGGCGGTAAAGGTCGCGCAGGCGCGGCAGCAGATTGCCGAGCGCGAGCGTGCGGCGCACGGCAAGCTCGGGCAGGCCGAAGGTAAGCCCGATTGCCTCGGGGCTCTGGCCCTGCTTCGCCAGCTTGGCGAACGCTTCCCATTGCCGCACCTCGTCGGGATCGAGCCGCGCCATATTCTCGATCAGCGAGGCCTCGATGGCGGCGGCATCGTCGCCGTCTTCGAGGATGCCGCAGGGCAGCAGATAGTCGCTTGGCGCGATTTCCTTCTCGGCGGCGTCCAGCCCCGCCGCGTGGAAGCGGCGGCTTCCCGCGTCGATCTGGAAATGCTCCGGCTCGGGTCCGGGGCGGACCAGCAGCGACTGGATCACCCCGCGCTTGCGGATCGTGGGAAGGATGTCGCTCACATCGGGCGGCGCCTTGCCGTGGCGCATATTGGCCTTGCTGACCGTAAGCCGGTCGAGCGCGATGAACTGCAATTGCATAGCAATAACTCCTCTTTCGATTGCGGCGGACAGGCGCGCCGCACGCCATCCGCCGGGCTCAGGGTCCGGAGGGATCGGGGATGCCGCGCGCCAGCGCGACGCGGCGAAGCAGGGTTTCGGCCCAGAGGATCGAGCCCGCATGGCTCGACCACTGCGTCCAAACCGACAGCGCGAACGGGGTCCGAAAGGCGGTGTCGCGCTCGATCAGCAGACCGTAGCGCAGGCGCACCGAAGCCAGTTCAGCGATGCTGAACGATCCGAGTTCGGGGCAGCCGAATCCGAGATCGGCGAGCCCGAACAAGGTGTCGCCATCGACGTCGATTTCGGTCGCCAGCCATGTCGCGGCGCTCAAGGGGTTGAACAGCTTGAGAACCGGCACGGGATCGGGCTCCGCCGCATGGGAACGCTGGGCCGCGAGATGCGCCTCGGCATAGGCGCGCAGGATCACGCGCAGATCATCGGGGAGCAGGATCATGCGGCGATCCTCCCGGCCTGCGGGAGCGCGGCGGCGGCTTCTTCGGCCTCGCGATGGCGCGTCAGCAGCCAGTCGGCGGCCTTGCTGGCTTGGGAGGCGGCGCGGAAGATCGCGCGATTGTCGTCGCGCAGCACCGCGAGCCACGCGCCGATATAGTCGGCATGGCGTACCGTGGGGACGATACCGAGCGCAGCGCAGAGGAATGCCGAACCCATCTCGGCGACCAGTTCCTCGCGAGCATAGTCCTTGCTGCCGAACGCATTGAGCAGCTGGCGTCCAAGACGCTTGGCGTGGCCGGTGGCGTGGGTCAGTTCGTGGAGCGCGGTGCGGTAGAAGTTGATCGGCGCGAAGAAGGCCCGCTGCGGCGGCACCACAACCATATCCAGTCCGGGAGCATAATAGGCTTCGTCGCCGCCGATTCGGAACGGCACGCCCGAGGCGGCAATCACGGCCTCGGCAAGCGGGACCTGATCGGCCTCGGACACGGGCGCCGCCTCCCCGCCCAGTCCCTCGGGCAGGCCGTCGCACTGGTCGATATGGAAGACGGTGAAACGCTTGAGGAAGGTGACCGCCTTCGCGTCTTCCCCTGTCTCGGCAGCCCGCGCCTTTTCCTCTTTGGGCACGAAGCTATCGGCATAGAAGACCGTGGTCCCGCGCTCGCCCTTGCGCACCGCGCCACCCGCGCCGAGCGCTTGGCGAAAGGTCAGCCAGCCCTGCCCGGCAAAGCCGCGCTCCTGCGCGGCGCCCCAGAGCAGCAGGATGTTGATCCCCGAATAGGGCCGCTTGGTTGCCGCATTATGCGGCAGGCAGGGTCCGATCCCGGCGCTGCCCCAAGGCTGCACCCATGGAAGCCGTCCCGCCTCCAGCTCGGCGACGATCCGCGCCGTCACTTGCCGATACAGATCGCCCCGCTCGCCTTTGGCTCCACGGTTGTTGGTCTTGCGCATCGCACGCTCCCCACCGCCAAAAACACCATGCCTCCCCGCAAGAGCGGGGGGTGGGCGGCGAAGCGGACGGACCAGGCCCGCGCGAAGCGGCGGGCGGCACCGAAGGGCGCAACGAAGTGGAGCACCGCGAGCGTAGCGAGGGGTTGCCGCCGGCCGCGGCGGGCCTAGCCGGGAGCGCCGGCCACCTCCCGCTTGCCGGGAGAGGCACATAAAAGACTCGGCTGCACAGCAGCCTCCGCCGCTGCGCCAGCGGGCGTCACCCTTGGCCGAGACCGCAGGGCTCGGCGGCGCACATGCCGTCAGGCGATCGTGCGGCGTAGCACGCGGTCGCGCGCAAGCGCGCGAGGCGCCGCCCCGCCCCTTGCCGCCCCTGCCCCAGGAAACACCCTACGCAGGTCCCGCTGGAAAAGGCCGCAGGCCGCGGTCGAGGCCGCGAGCGGCAGCACCGCTGCCGCCTCGAACGCCAGGTCGTCCGGCGGCGGCGCAGTCATATGGGCGAGCAGCACGACATGGCTCTGGAAGGCGCCCTCGGCAGCGCAATTGCGCGCTTTGTCGGACCCGACCGCATGGCCGACCACCCGATCGCCGACCGCGAACCGGGTCACGCCTGCGCCGACCTCGGCAACCTCGCCGGCGACGTCGGAGCCAAGAACGAAGGGATAGACGGTTCGCCGCGTCGATCGGTGAGACGCGGCGCGAAGCTCTGGCCAAAAGTCGCGCATGACGCGCGGGGCTACGCACTCTATACCCTTCTTATGGCCTCGAAAACTCAGAGCACGGAGGATCCGCCGATGTCTTCGCCCGCGGCCTTTGCAAGCGATGCCGGGCCGCATGCCAGCGACGCCAGCCGGCAAACCCGCATCCTCGAGGCCAGCGAACGGCTGGTTACGGCGCACTCCTTCGAGGACGTCATTCAGGTCCTGCGCGACACGGCGCGCTCCGCAATCGGCGCCGAAGGCATCGCCATCGCGCTCAAGGACGGCGACCGCTGCGCCTATGTCGCCGAGGATGCGGTCTCGCCCTTATGGCAGGGCCAGAGCTTTCCCGCGGCGGATTGCATTTCCGGCTGGGCGATGCGCGAACGCGAAACGGTCGCGATCCGCGATGTCCGGCTCGACTCCCGAATTCCGCAAAAGGCCTATGCCCAGACCTTCGTGCGCAGCCTCATCATGGTGCCGATCGGGCGGCCCGAGCCGGTCGCGGCGCTCGGCGCCTATTGGTCCGCGCCGGCGGATCACGACCAGGGCACGGTCGAGCGGCTCGAGAGCCTGGCCCGGCTCGCGACTATCGCGATCGAGAATGCGCGGCTCGCACAGGCGCGCGACCGCGCCGAGGCCGAGCTTCGCGAGGGCGAAGCGCGCCTGCACCTGGCGGTCGACAATGCCGAGGTCGGCTTCTGGGACGTCGATATCGTCAACGACCGTCTGATCTGGCCCGCGCGCACCAAGGCGATGTTCGGCATCTCTCCGGACGTGCCGGTCACGCTCGACGACTTCTACAGCGGCCTCCATCCCGACGATCGCGAAGCGACGACCATCGCTTATCTCGCCGCCGCCGATCCGGAAGTCCGTGCGCTCTACGATGTCGAATATCGCACGATCGGCAAGGAGGACGGCCTGGTGCGGTGGGTCGCCGCCAAGGGCCGCGGCGTGTTCGACGCCTCCGGGCAATGCCTGCGCGTTGCGGGGACTGTGCTCGATATCACCGGGCGCAAGGCGGCGGAGGTCTATCGCCTCGCACTGGCGGAGCTGACCCTGGCGATCCGGGACCTGACGGATCCCGCCGATATCGGATATGCTGCGGCCGAGGTCCTTGGGCGGACGCTTGGCAATGCCCGTGTTGGCTATGCCGCGATCGATCACGATGCCGAGACGCTCCATGTCGAGCGCGACTGGACCGCGCCTGGGGTCGATACGCTCGCCGGAACCCTGTCGCTGCGCGACTATGGCTCGTTCATCGACGACCTGAAGCGGGGCGAGTACATCGTCATCCCGAATGTCCGCGCCGATCCCCGCACGTCCGGCGCCGTCGAAGCGCTGGCAGCCAAAAACTCCTGCGCGTTCGTCAATGCGCCGGTCCTCGAGCAGGGCCGTCTCGTCGCAGTATTCTTCGTCAACCATGGCGAGGTCCGCAACTGGAGCGAGGCCGATCTCGCGCTGATCCGGGAGTTCGCGGACCGGACGCGCAACGCCGTCGAGCGCGCGCGCGGCGAACATGCCCTCAGGGCAAGCGAGGCACGGCTGCGCGAGCTCAACGAGACGCTGGCGGCGCAGGTTGCGGCCAAATCCGCAGAGCGCGACCGGTTGTGGAACCTGTCGCAGGACATGCTCGCACGCGCCGATTACACGGGCATGATGTCGGCGGTCAGCCCGGCCTGGACGCAGGTGCTGGGCTGGAGCGAACACGAGTTGCTGACGCGCGGCTATGCGACCTTCATGCATCCCGAGGATGCGCCGCCTACCCTGGCGACAATCGGGCGCATGGCGGAGACACGTCAGCCCACCCGCTTCGAGAATCGCATCAGCACCAGCGACGGCGGCTGGAAGCCGATCGAATGGACGGTCGCGCCCGAGCCGGACGGCCTCAACTTCATTGCCGTCGGACGCGATCTCAGCCACGCCAAGGCCCGCGAGGCGGAACTGGAGAAGGCGCAGGAAGCGCTGCGCCAAAGCCAGAAGATGGAGGCGATGGGCAGCCTGACCGGCGGCGTCGCCCACGACTTCAACAATCTTCTCACCCCGATCATCGGCTCGCTCGACATGCTGGTGCGCAAGAATGTCGGCAGCGAACGCGAGCGGCGCCTGATCGACGGCGCGCTCCAGTCGGCCGAGCGCGCCAAGACGCTCGTGCAGCGCCTGCTCGCCTTTGCCCGCCGCCAGCCACTTCAGCCGACCGCGGTCGATGTTGCGTTGCTCGTCGAAGGGATGGTCGGACTGCTCAGCTCGACGCTGGGTCCGACGATCGATGTCCGGGTCGACCTCGCAAAGGACCTGCCGCCGGCGCGCGCGGATGTGAATCAGCTCGAGATGGCGCTGCTCAACCTTGCGGTAAATGCGCGCGACGCGATGCCCAAGGGCGGCGAGCTCAGGATTGCCGCGCATCGCGAAAGCATTCGCGTCCAGCATGCCGCGGGCCTGGCCCAAGGACATTATGTGTGCCTCACCGTCACCGACACCGGCGTCGGCATGGACGAAGCGACGCTTCAGCGCGCGACCGAACCTTTTTTCTCGACCAAGGGGCTCGGCAAGGGCACCGGCCTCGGCCTGTCGATGGTGCATGGACTGGCCGCCCAGCTCGGTGGCGGGATGACGATCGAAAGCGAACCCGGCGCGGGCACGGCTATCATGCTCTGGCTGCCGATCAGCGCCATCGCCCCGGGAAGCCCGGAGCAGGAACCGGCGCAGACTCTGGTCGTGAAGTCGCGCGGCGTCGCGCTGCTGGTCGACGATGAGGAGCTGGTGCGGATGAGCACCGCCGACATGCTGGTGGATCTCGGCTACCAGGTGACCGAAGCAAGCTCCGCGGAGGAAGCGCTGGCGCTGCTCGGGACCGGGCTCACCCCGAACCTCGTCGTCACCGACCATCTCATGCCGGGCATGAGCGGCGCCCAGCTCGCGCGCGAGCTCAAGGCCATGCGGCCGGACCTGCCGGTGCTCATCGTCTCCGGCTATGCAGAAGCCGAAGGCGTCGATCCCGACATCGCCCGCTTGACCAAGCCATTCCGCAATGCCGAGCTGGCCGAAAGCCTGTCGATCCTGTTGCCCTTGCCGTCCGCCTGAGGTTGCGGCCTACCGCGATCTGCGGCTCGCTCTCGAGCCCGATAGTAGAGGCGCCAACGCGCATGCGCGTTTTCACCAGTTTATAACGGGTTAGCCCTAAGCCTAGCGCAACCCGGTAAGAGGATTGCATGCGTCAGATCGTCTATATCAGCACTGCGACAGGCGAGGTCGGTACCGCCGCACTGCGCGAGATTCTGGCAGCTTCGAAGGCCAACAACCGCCGCGACGGCATCACCGGCCTGCTGTTTTTCGACGGCAAGCGCTTCCTGCAAGCCATCGAGGGCGAGGATCCGCAGCTCGCCACGACGCTGGATCGCATCCGCGAGGATCGCCGGCACCGCGCAATCGTCATCCTGTCGGATCGCTCGATCGAGCAACGCGAGTTCGGCAGCTGGGCAATGGCTGAGCGCCAGGCCGGGGACGAAGCAGAGGCGTTCCTAGCCCAGGTCTCGTCGCTCGTCGCGGGCGCTTCCCCGAACGTGCGCGCCACGTTTGAAGGGCTGGCAAGCGTCCGCACGACGGCCTAGCCCCGACTTCCGGCACGCGTTTATTCCCGCGCCGCACAAAACCGGCCGGAACCGCGATCGAGGTCGCGGCTTTGGTCCCGGATGCCCAACCAGAACCTTGCCGGACCAATCGCAAACCTGCGTCGCGGCGACCTCATCGCCCAGACCCGCGGCGCGGCTGCCGACGCAGCCGCTTGGTTCACCGCGCACTGGCTGGCGATCGCAATCGCCATAGCCGTCGGGGTCGCGATCTTCGGCCTCCTCCTGCTGTTGCGCGGCTGGGCCGTGCGGCTGTGCAAGCGCGGCGAAGGTGTCGCCACCTGGTATAGCATTATCGGCCGCGCGCTGGCGAAGACCGGCACCCTCTTCATGGGGATGACCGCGGCGCGATTGGTGATCGGCTATGCCGACGCTCCGCCGATCATCCATGCGACCATCGTTTTCCTGTTCACCATCGTCGCGGTGTTCCAGGCCGCGATCTGGGCGCGCGAAATCATCTTCGGCGCGATCGAGCACCGCACCCGCGCCGACCCCGGCCATGACCATGGCCTGGCCAGCGCGCTAGGCATCATCCGGCTGCTGGTCACGATCGCGCTGTTCGCCATCTCGGTCGTGCTGGTGCTCAGCAATCTCGGCGTCAACGTCACCGGCCTGATCGCCGGGCTCGGCGTCGGCGGCATCGCGATCGGCTTGGCCGCACAAGGCGTGTTCGCCGACCTGTTCGCGGCGCTCGCCATCATCTTCGATCGGCCGTTCCGGCTCGGCGACTCCATTTCCTACGACAAGGGGTCGGGGTCCGGCACGGTCGAGGCGATCGGGCTCAAGTCGACCCGCATTCGCGGCGGCAATGGCGAAGAGCGGATCATCGCCAATCGCAAGCTGCTCGACTTCGAGATCCTCAACACCACCAGGCGCGCGCGCAACCGTTTCAAGTTCGACTTCCATCTCGGCTACACGACCGATCCCGAGCTGGTGCGGTCGCTGCCCGCTTTGCTCAAGGAAGCCGTCGAGAGCGAGGGCTATGTCCTGGTCCATGGCGGGCTCAACGGCTTCTCCGACGCCGGCCTCAGCTACGATCTCGAGTTCGAATCGGTCGAGACCGACTTCCCGGCCGATGCGCGCGACAATGTCGCGGCCGCAGTGCTCGCGCGCTTCCGGCAACGCGACATCGGCCTTCGCCTATCCGACGACGGTCAACCTGATCGCGGAGAAGGCCGCCCCCCTTGAGGCCGCGCCGTCCAAATCGTCATAACTGAAGTTAAGGTTCGAAAAGATAGGGCAACTTCGGGCACTCCGGCGGGTTGGGGCAAATACCAACTGGAGGGCATCATGGTAAAACCGACCAACGACAAGATCGTCGATCCGCAACCCGTAGAAATCGAGACCAAGGTCGGAAATGGCGGCGAGCTCCACCAGCTGGCAGGCAACGGCGTCGAGACGCTGACGACCCAGCAGGGCATTCCGGTCGCGGACGACCAGAACAGTCTCAAGACCGGGCCGCGCGGCGCGACCCTGCTCGAGGATTTCCATTTCCGCGAGAAGATCTTCCACTTCGACCATGAGCGGATCCCCGAGCGCGTCGTCCATGCGCGCGGCTACGGCGTCCATGGCACCTTCACGCTGACCGAATCGCTGGAGGAATTCACCACCGCGCGCATCCTCAGCGAAGTCGGCGAGCGCACGCCGATGTTCACGCGCTTCTCGACCGTGGTCGGCAACAAGGGCTCTGCGGACCTCGCGCGCGACGTGCGCGGCTTTGCCTGCAAATTCTATACGAAGCAGGGCAATTGGGACCTGGTCGGCAACAATATCCCGGTCTTCTTCATCCAGGACGCGATCAAGTTCCCCGATCTGGTCCATGCCGCCAAGCCCGCGCCGGACCGCGAATTCCCGCAGGCGCAGACCGCGCACGACAATTTCTGGGACTTTATCAGCCTGACCCCCGAGGCGATGCACATGATCATGTGGACCATGTCGGACCGCGCGATCCCGCGGTCTTACCGGTTCATGGAAGGCTTCGGCGTCCACACCTTCCGGCTGATCAATGCCAAGGGCAAGTCGACCTTCGTCAAGTTCCACTTCAAGCCGCGCCTCGGGCTGCAGTCGGTCGTCTGGAACGAAGCGGTCAAGATCAACGGTGCCGATCCCGACTTCCACCGCCGCGACCTGTGGGACGCGATCGACATGGGCACGCCGCCGGTCTGGGACTTCGGCGTGCAGCTGTTCGACGACAAGTTCGCCGAAGCGTTCGAGTTCGACGTGCTCGACCCGACCAAGATCATTCCCGAGGAACAGGTGCCGGTTCGGATCATCGGCGAGTTCGTGCTCGACAATCTCGTCGACAATTTCTTCGCCGAGACCGAGCAGGTTGCCTTCTGCACGCAGAATGTCGTGCCGGGCATCGGCTTCTCGAACGACCCGCTGCTCCAGGGCCGCAACTTCTCCTATCTCGACACCCAGCTCAAGCGCCTGGGCTCGCCCAACTTCACCCATATTCCGATCAACCAGCCGCGCGGCTGCCCGGTCCATAATTTCCAGCAGGACGGGCACATGGCGATGCGCAACCCCAAGGGGCGCGCCAATTACGAACCCAATAGCTGGGGCGGCCCGCGCGAGGACCCGGAGGCCGGCTATCGCCACTTCGCCGAGCCCGAGATGGGCGAGAAGGTACGGCTGCGGTCCGAAAGTTTTGCCGACCATTACAGCCAGGCGCGCCAGTTCTTCATCAGCCAGACGCCGATCGAGCAGAAGCATATCGGCGATGCGCTGGTGTTCGAGCTCTCCAAATGCGTGCGCGTCGACATCCGCGAGAAGATCGTCGGACATCTGCGCAATATTGACGATACCCTTGCGACCACCGTCGCGACCGGGCTCGCGCTTCCCAAGCTGCCGCCAGCCGCCAAGCCCGCGGTCAAGCCGCGCGATGACCTCGCGCCTTCGGACGCACTCAGCATCGTCAAGCGCGCGCCCGGCAGCTTCGCCGGCCGCAAGCTCGGCATCCTGGTCAGCGACGGCGCATCGGCCGCGCTGGTCAATGCCCTCGCCAAGGCGATCGAGGCGCTCCCCGCCACCTATGAGGTGATCACGCCCCGGATCGGCGGCGTGACGCTCGACGACGGGACCCTGTTCGAGGGCAAGCAGAAGCTCGATGGCGGGCCTTCGGTACTCTATGACGCGGTGGCACTCGTGCTCTCGGCGGACGGCGCGGCGCGGCTGGCGCGCGACGGCGCGGCACGCGATTTCGTCGCCGATGCGTTCGGCCACCTGAAGTTCATCGGGTTCACCGAGGAAGCGGCACCGCTGCTCGCCAAGGCCGGCATCGGTGAGGCCGATCGCGACGAAGCCTTCGTTTCGCTTGCCAAGGCAGCGGACGCCAAGGCGTTCGTCGCGGCGTGCGGAGCGCTGCGTCACTGGCCGCGCGAGTTGGCGGTCGATCTCGACGCGGACGCCCAGCAGGCGAAATAGCCCGGTCGCACGGCGGCGCCCCGGCACGGGCCGAGGGCGTCGCCGCCGGCAACGCGAACGATGCGCCCCTTGCCCCGGCGCGGCAATCCAATGAGGCCCCATGAAGCCCGAGTTTCTGAATATCCCCGCCGGCCTTGCCTCGCGCCGCGATGCGCCGCGCTGGTCGGTCCGCTGCGAAAGCGACCGCCTCACCGACGTGCTGCTGTGCGCACCTGCTCATCTCAGCCCGGTGCCGTGCTGCTCGGTCACGCGCGAGAGCCTAGACCGGGGATTCGAGACGGACACGCACAAGGCGCTTGCGCAGCACCGCGACCTGCGCGCCGCGCTCGAGCGGCACGCGGTGCGCTGCCATATGCTCGATCCCCTGCCCGGCCTCCCCGACCTGTGCTTCACCCGCGACTCCGCGGTCGTCACGCCCTGGGGGCCGGTGCTGCTCAATCCGGCGCTGGGTCATCGCCGCCGCGAAGTCGATCATGTCGCGCGCTATCTTTCGGAACTCGACGCCGGCCCGGTGCGCCGGATCGAGCGCGGCACGGTCGAGGGTGGCGACGTCTGCGTCGCGCGCGACGGTCTCGCGATCATCGGCTGGTCCGGCGAACGCACCAGCCTCGCTGGTGCCGAGACGCTGGCGGCGCTGTTCCGGACGCATGGCTGGGACGTCCTGCTATGTCCTTTCGACGCCTATCATCTCCATCTCGACACCATCTTCTGCATGGTCGATGCGCGCACAGCGCTGGCTTGCATCGACGCATTGCCGCAGGAATTTCTCCGAGCGCTCGAGGCGCGCGGCATCCATATCCTCCCCGTACTGCCGGCGGAATCGCGCCAGCTCGGCTGCAACATCCTGTCGCTGGACGGGCAGACCGTGCTCGTCGCCAAAGGAGAGACGCGGCTCGAGGCGCTGCTATGGCGGTCGGGCTTCGAAACCGTTCCGGTCGACATATCGGAATTCGCGGCGTGCGGCGGCGGACTGCATTGCGTGACCATGCCGCTCGCACGCGCTTGAGCGGCATACCCACGCCTTTGCAACGCCAGCGCCACAGGACCGGCATCGATCGCAGCAAACTAGCGCGACGGACATCCGGGACAGCATGCGCAACCGATTGAGCGGCCGCGCATTATCGCCGGGTGCCGCACTATATCTTCCATCTCAACCGCGCCGGTCCCGACATCGCCTTCAAGGACGAAGCGCACGAACTGCCAAACCTCATGGCAGCGCTGCAAAAGGCCAATAGCCGCGCGCGCGCCGTGCTGCGCAGATGCGTGCGTTGCGGCCCCGAGGCGGTCCGCGGCACGCTCGATATCCAGGATGCCGACAGACAGCCGATCGCGCGCATCTATCTCAGCGAGCTGATGCGTCAGATTTCCTGATCCCGGACGGACACAAGTCCGTCCCTGATACGCACTCTCGGGACGCCGCCATTGGCGCGGCGGCGTGCGCGCGCGGGCCGTGCGCCAGCCGCTGCCGCGTCCCCAAGGCGCTCCCGAGTGTGCAACGCGGGCCCGTCAATGCGCGAACCCTGGCGGCTTCGCAGAAGCCCGCCAGTGTGCGCTCACCAAAACCCGCGTTCCGCTGACCTTACCGGATCGCGCGCCGGCCCGGCGCGTTGGTTCATGGCGAAGAACAATTCGGAAAAGTGGTGGACATGGCCGGTGGATGGACGCGCGACGGCGCGGTGCAGGATCAGATCGACGACACGGTCGCGGACGCGGTCCAGTTCGCGCGCGCGCGTATGGCCTCGGGCGAAGGCGATACTCACTGCGCGGAATGCGGCGAGGAAATTCCCGAGGCACGCCGCAAGGCGCTGCCGAGCGCCCGGACCTGCGTGCAATGCCAGTCGACGCGGGACCGCAAACCGGCTTTCTCTGCGTTCAATCGGCGCGGAAGCAAGGACAGCCAGCTCCGCTGAGCGGCTCGCCGCGCCCACCGCCACTTAATCGCTGATAATCAAGACGAAATCTTGCTCTATGTTGCGACCGTCGGGAACGGCGAAGGTCGGCCAGGGTTTGAGAAGGACCCATAGGAGAGCCGTTCATGTCCGAGATCCTGGAGCCAGCCCGCGCCGACGACGCGCCGCTGGCAACGTCCAAGCACGCCTCCGCCGCGGTCGACATCGCCTCCGGCCAGCTCGTCGATCCGCGCGGCGACACGCTGATCGGGCGTGCTGTTACGATCAATCGTCCGCGCAAGGAGCTTTTCGCCTATTGGCGCGACTTCGCGAACCTCGCGACCTTCATGGACAATGTCGAGCGCATCGATGTCCTGTCGCCGACCCGGTCGCATTGGGTGGTCAAGGCGCCGGGCGGAAAGACCGTCGAATGGGACGCGACCGTCACCGAGGAGATCGAGGACGCGCTGATCGCCTGGTCCTCGGACGAAGGCGCCGAAGTGCCCAATAGCGGCCGCATCGAGTTCCGCGACGCCGGCGCCCGCGGCACTGTCGTCACCGCCACCATCCTCTACGATCCGCCCGCCGGTGTGATCGGCAAGGTGATCGCAAAGATGTTCCAGCGCGAGCCCGCGATCCAGGCACGCCGCGACCTGCGTCGTTTCAAGCAACTCATGGAAACCGGCGAGATCGCCACGTCTTCGCGCACCCGCGCGCAGCTCGATGAGGAGAAGAACTGATGCGCGCGCTCACCTGGCACGGCAAGCACGACGTCCGCGTCGACACGGTCGACGATCCCGAGATCCTCAATCCGCGCGATGCGATCATCAAGATCACTTCCACCGCGATCTGCGGCTCCGACCTCCATCTCTATGACGGCTATATCCCGACGATGCAGGCCGGCGATATCCTCGGCCATGAGTTCATGGGCGAAGTCGTCGAGGTCGGCGCCAAGTCGACGCTGCAAAAGGGTCAGCGCGTCGTCGTGCCGTTCACCATCGCCTGCGGCAGCTGCTATCATTGCGGCAAGCACCAATATTCCGCCTGCGACAACGGCTTGCCCGCAGACAATCAGGATATCGGCCAGGAAATGTACGGCCAGCCGATGTCGGGGCTGTTCGGCTACAGCCATCTGACCGGTGGCTATGCCGGCGGCCAGGCCGAATATGTCCGCGTGCCGTTCAGCGATGTCGGCCCGATCGTAATCCCCGACGGCGTCGAGGACGAGAAGGTGCTGTTCCTATCCGACATCCTGCCGACCGGATGGCAGGCAGCCGAGAATGCCCAGATCGAGCCCGGCGACACCGTCGCTGTGTGGGGCTGTGGCCCGGTTGGCCTGTTCGCCATCCAGTCGGCATTCCTGATGGGCGCGGAGCGCGTCATCGCGATCGACCATTTCCCGCACCGGCTCGAACTGGCGAAGAAGTTCGGGGCCGAGACGATCAACTTCGAGGAAAGCGCCACCTACGAGGCGCTGATGGTGATGACCGGCGGCATCGGCCCCGACGCGGTGATCGACGCCGTCGGGCTCGAGGCGCACGGCTTCTTCGTCGACAACGTCATCGACCAGATCAAGAAATCGACTTTCCTCGGCACCGATCGCACCCATTCGATCCGCCAGGCGATCCATGCCTGCCGCAAGGGCGGCCGCGTCTCGATGCCCGCGGTCTATGGCGGCTTCGTCGACAAGTTCCCGCTCGGCGCCTTCATGGAAAAGGGCCTGACGCTCAAGACCGGCCAGACCAGCGTCCAGCACTATATGCCCGCGCTGCTCAACGCGATCATGGAAGGCAAGATCGATACCACCTTCTTGATCAGCCACACGCTCGGGCTCGAGCAGGCCCCGGACGGCTACAAGATGTTCCACGACAATCAGAACGAAGTGACCAAGGTCGTGCTCAAGCCCGGCCTGGCACTCGCAGCGGAGTGAGCACCATGGCGAAATTCGGAATCATCACCGGCGCCTCGAGCGGCATCGGTGCGCAGTTAGCGAAGCTCGCCTCGGCCGACGGCTACGAATTGCTGCTGGTCGCGGACACGCCCTTCGTCGACCCCGCAGCCGGAATCGCCGGCGCCGAGACGCTGGAGGTCGACCTTTCGACGATCGAAGGCGTCGACCGGCTGCTCGGCGCGATCGGCGAGCGTCACATCGACTTGCTCTGCGCCAATGCCGGGCACGGTCTGGGCGGCGCATTCCTCGATCAGGACATCGCCGAGTGGCGCCATGTGATCGACACCAACGTCACCGGCACAGCCTATCTGCTCCAGAAGGTCCTCAAGCAGATGGTGACGCAGGGTGAGGGCAAGGTGCTCGTCACGGGCTCGATCGCCGGCTGGATGCCGGGCAGCTTCTCGGCGGTCTACAACGGCAGCAAGGCGTTCGTGGACAATTTCACCGCCGCGATTCGCAACGAGCTGAAGGACCACAAGGGCATCACGCTCACCACGCTTGAGCCGGGCCCGGTCGAGACCAACTTCTTCCACCGGGCCGGCATGGACGACACCAAGGTCGGCCAGGGCGAGAAGGCCGATCCGGCCGATGTCGCCAAGGATGGCTGGGACGCGCTCAACGCCGGCAAGGACACGATCATCTCGGGCTGGATGAACAAGCTCCAGGTTGCCGCGGCCGGCGTGCTGCCGCAATCGGTGCCGGCCCAGATGCACCGCGGCATGGCCGAACCGGGCAGCGGCGACGCGTGACCCCAACGGCAAGCCGGGGCGACGCATGCGCCGCTCGTCGCGCAGCGGCATCCTGACATGCCGCCGCTCGGCGATCAGACCATTCTCATCACGGGGGCGAGCTCGGGAATCGGGCTCGTCGCCGCGCGGCTCGCCGCGTCGCGCGGCGCGAAGGTGATCCTCGTGTCGCGCAACGAGGCTGCGCTGGCGGACATCGTGCGCGGCATCGAAGCGCAAGGCGGACAGGCCTGCTTCGCGATCGCCGATGTCGGCGACCGGGACTCGCTGGCGCGGGCGGCGGATGCCGGCATCGCGCGGTTCGGCCGCATCGACACCTGGGTCAACAATGCCGGCGTTGCGATCTATGCGACGCTCGCCGACACGCCGGACGACGAGCATCAGCGCCTGTTCCGCACCAATTATTTCGGCGTCGTCAACGGTGCGCACGTCGCGCTCGAGCGCTTCGGCGACCGCGCCGGAAACCTCATCACCGTTGCATCGATCGCGGCGGACATGAGTACGCCGATCATGGGCGCCTATGCCGCGTCGAAACACGCGGTGCGCGCCTTTGTCGACTCGCTTCGCATCGAATTGAAGGCTGCTGGCTCGCCGGTAGCGGTCTGCCTGATCAAGCCCTCGGGCATCGCGACGCCCATCGGCATTCACGCGGCGAACCATCTCGATGGCGAGGCGATGATCCCGCCCCCACCCTATGATCCGGGTCTCGTCGCCGAGGCGATCCTGCGCTGTGCCGAGCGCCCTCGCCGCGAGGTCACCGTCGGGGGTGCCGGTCGCGCGCAGGTGCTGTTCTCCGAGCATTTCCCGGCGCTGTTCGAGCGCCTCGCGCCGCTGATCATCCCCTTCCTCCACGACCGCGCCATGGTGAAGTCCAAGGGCAGCAATCTATTCGGCCCGGGCACGGACGGCGAGGAGCGGTCGCCGCACGAGCGCGGCTTCACCCTCAGCCCCTACACCCAGGCGGTCCTGCGGCCTCGGCTGACCGGCGCCCTGCTCCTGTCTTCGGTAGCGGCTGCCGGCGCCTATGCGCTTTGGAGGCGCCGGCGGTCTCCCGGCTGAGGCGACGGAGCCCCGCAGTTCCGCGTCCCGCTCAAGCGTGGGCTCCGCCCGGCACCATAAAGCTTGCGAAACGTTCGCCGGGGACAATCGAGAGAGGAATCGCCTGTGAACCGCTTCTTTACCGCGCTCGCCTCGCGCAGCGCTGCCGTGATGGGTCATCCGCTGGCGTTCATCCTCGCCACGCTGTGCTGCATCGTCTGGGCGGTCAGCGGCCCGGTCTTCCACTATTCCGATACCTGGCAGCTGGTGATCAACACCGCGACCACGGTGCTCACCTTCCTCGCCGTGTTCCTGATCCAAAACAGCCAGAACCGTGACGGCTCGGCGATCCAGGCCAAGCTCGACGAACTGCTGCGCGCGGTCAACAAGGCGCGGCCCGAGTTCATCGGCATCGAGCATCTGACCGACAAGGAGATTTGCGCGATCCGTGATGCGCTCGAACGCGAAGCGGGCAGCGGCGACGCGGGAGCCGAATCGGCCGACGCCTCGGTCGACGAGCTGCTCGCGCGCCATAGCGGCTCGGACTAAAGCTGCCGCCTGTCCTCCGGGGCCATACCCTCCGGCGGCCAAGGCACGGCGTCGAGCTCGCGCATAAGCACGTCGAAGTCGCGCGGCTCGCCGAGCGGATAGGCAAGCGCCAGGCCCTGCGCCCAGCGCTCGAGATCGCGCATGGAGACCGTCTTGATCGTGAAGCGTGCTTCATCCATTCCATGCGAACGCTGCAGCGCGACGTACGTGCCATCCATTGCGCAGCAGAAACGTCATAAAAATCCGCTACTTAGTTCGCCCGCGTTGACACGGTGCGCGCAAAACCCATCTAAGCGCCGCCCGCTGATGCGAGCCGACGCGTGCGGGCCATTGTGGGAAGCCTTTTGAATAGGGAACGATCGATGACCGACAATCCATCGGACTATTATGCCCGCCGCGCCGAGGTCGAGCGGGCACTGGCGGACAAGGCCCAGGATCCGGCGGTAGCGCGCCTCCACCGCGAATTGGCGAACCGCTACGACGCGATCGTGGCGGGCGGGACGGAAGCCTCCACGGAACCCGCCGGCCCGGCGTGAGCGCCCGCTCAGGCCTGATCTCGCGCGCGCCGCCTGCCCTTGCCGCGCGTCATCGGATCCGGCTTGGGCGGCGGCTTCCATCCCGGCGGAGGCGTGACGCGCTGCTGGCTGGTGCCCAATCCCATCGCACCAGGCTGCTGGCGCCGCAGCCCGGCGGTTTCGGCCTGCGCGGCCTCCTCAGGCGTGGCGCCGCCGCGTACCAGGCTGATCTGGTCGCGCAGCGTTCGGGCGCGCTCGAAATCCATCGCCTCGGCGGCGACTTCCATCATCCGCTGGAGTTCGGCGAGCGTCTCGGTCATTCCGCCGGGCCGATCAAAGGTGCGGAGGACGCAACCTTCAAGCGCCCAGTTCCTCGAGCGTCCGGGGTTCGTGGATGGGGCAGCCGTTGAACCGCGCGCGATAGGCCGAAGAAAATGCATAGGGACGCTTGCGCGCACGGTTGACGCCGCCGAGCGGCTGGTGCGCCGCGAGCCCATGCCAGGGCGCGAATGACAGGGCGTCCTCGGTCTTCTCGCTCTCGCCCTGGACCCAGGCGCGTTGCGGCGCAACCGTGAGCGTCGCGACTGTACGAAAAGGGCACGCCTCCTCGTCCCAGGCCACCGAGGCGTCCTCGATGGGCATCGTCTCCAAGTCGGTGCAGAGCTGCACGCGAAACTCCCAGATGCCGCCCTGCTCGGCGAGCAGTTCGTTCATCGCCGCACGGATCGCGTCGGGACGTCCCGTGGCGTTGATCGTTGCGTCGGCGAAGTCCTTGATGGCTGAGACCGGCACGAGCTGGAACTTGGCGATATGATCGCCATGGCGAAACGGCGTCTGGCTGAAATAGGTCGCACCAAGCGGATGGACCGGCTTGGCGCCACCCAGCGTGCTCAACATCGCCGACTGGACGCCCACCGCCTCGAGAGCGGACTCGAAACTGCGCAGCACCGCCGACAGCAATTTCTTGCCGCCCTCGGCCTTGTCGGTGGTCGCGGCGAGCAGCTTGAGGTTCGTCAGGAACTTCTTGGCGTCGGGCGCGGCGAAGGCCGGCGCATTGACAAGGACGAAATCCTGGGTGGTGTCGCCCTCACTGCCGGGCAGGCGCTCGCCCTCGACGCCGAGCACCTTGATCGCGACTCCGCGCGGCAGCCGGATCGCATCGTCGAGAATGTCGCCGGCGTTGGTCGAGAAGCGCAGGATCGCCTCGTGCTCGCCCGGCACCCCGAACAGGCCTTGGGCGAGCTCGGGCGGCAGCCCTTGCGCGATCCGAAGCGTGCCGCGGGCGATAGCATGCCCCTTGGCGTGCACCGAGCGGACGGCATGGCCGTAATCCTGCGAGGTCGTATCGAGGATCTTCTGGAACTGTTCCTCGAGACCCTGGATCGTCTCCGCTTCGTCCGGCTCGACCTGTTCGACCGACGGGCTGTAGCGAACCGGCTGATCCATCGCGATTTTTCCTGGCCATTCCTCGCTACCAACCCTTGTCCGATGCGTGCGTTCCCGAGGTACAATCGGCCAGCGCCTGTAAGCGGCGCGCGCATCGGCCCGGCTGGCCTTTCAGCCGAGCCTTGCATCGCGCTGGCACGGCGAGCGTTCGCGATTTCGTACTAACCGACGTTAAGTCCGCGCATTTCGGCGCAACCCCGGGCACCCAGCGGGGTTGGCTCGATACGAGTGGAGGTCAACGGGCGATCCCGATGTCGAAGCCTTCATTCCCTCAGGCCGCATGGACAGACTGATGCAACGCTATTTTTTCAATGTGCACAATGGAACGGGGCTTACGGAAGATCCGGAGGGCATGGAATTGCCCGACCTCGAGGCAGCGCGCCAGCAGGCGCTCACCGGGATCCGGTCGCTCCTCGGCGAGGAGCTGGAATCCGGACTGATCGATCTCAACGGCCGGCTCGACATTTGCGACCGGGCCGGATCCGTTCTGCGTTCCGTTCCGTTCAGCGAAGCGGTAAAATTGCGAGCACCGGACAAGGGTGAGGAATGATCGAGAAGCACTTGGCAAAGCTTCGAGCGCGCGACGACGTCAGCGCCGAAGAAGAACAGGTTCTGCGAAATCTGATCAGCGAGACCCGCGACGTTGCGGCGAAGTCGACATTGATCCGCGCCGGCCAGCGGATCACCATATCGACGCTGCTCCTCGAAGGCCTGATGTGTCGCTACAAGGACTTGAACGACGGGCAGCGCCAGATCAGCGAGCTCCACGTCGCAGGCGATTTCGTCGATCTCCACAGCTTCACGCTCAAGCGCCTCGATCACAACATCATGGCGCTGACCGCCTGCAAGATCGCGGTCGTCCCGCATGAGCGGTTGCAGCTCTTGTCCCACGACCACCCGCATTTGACCCGCCTCTATTGGTTCACGACCAACATGGACGCGGCGGTCCACCGCGAATGGGAGCTCTCGCTCGGGCGTCGGTCGGCAATCGCGCGTATCGCGCATCTCTTGTCCGAGACACATGTCCGCCTTGGCCTGGTCGGATTGACCAACGGCCTCGAGTTCCGGCTGCCGCTGACGCAGGTGGATCTTGCCGAATGCGTCGGCCTCACCCCGGTGCACGTGAATCGCACGCTGAAGCTGCTGCGCGAGGACCGCGTCGCCGATATGCAGCGCGGCCGTGTCAGGATTTTCGACCTGGAGCGGCTTCACGCGATTGCCGAGTTCAACCCGGCATATCTCTATCTCGAGAAGGAGCCGCGCTAGCCTGATCGTCGCCGCCCCCGCATGGCTCGCGACAGGGCGTCGGCCGGACTCCAATGCAACAGAGCCCATGGGCGATCTTTCTTGATAACAAGGGTTAAGGTTGGCGCGGAGTCGCGGAACTGCGACCGCCGCCCCAGTGTTTTTGCGCCATCTGAAGGCCCAGTCCGGCCGATACCATGGGGCAAATATGACGGCGTTAGAGCGGCGAGCGGGCACGGCCCGTTCAGACGAAGCTGCCGGCGCGTGCGGGATGAGGGTGCTGGAGCGCAGCGTGTACCGCGGCCCGCATCTCTATTCCGTACGGCCGATGGTCCGGATCCAGATCGATCTGGGCGAGCTTGAGCGCTGGCCCAGCGATCAATTGCCGGGCTTTGCCGATCAGCTTGCCGTCCTGTTGCCCGGACTCGCCAATCACGGCTGCAGTTACCGCGAGCCCGGTGGATTTCTGCGCAGGCTTCATGACGGCACCTGGCTCGGCCACATCATCGAGCACGTCGCGCTCGAACTGCAGACCTTGGCCGGTAGCGCGGTCACGCGCGGCAAGACGCGCTCCGTCAAGGACCGGCCCGGCGTCTACAACATCCTCTACGAATATCGCGACGAAGCCACCGCGCTCGCCGCCGGTGCTTTCGCGATCCAGCTCGTCGCCGCGCTGCTGCCAGAACGGCTCGGGACGATCGATGGCCTACGCATGCTGGGCGTCCCGGCGATCGAGGACGCCCGCGACGTGCCCGCGATGGTCGCGGCGCTGCAAGCGCTGCTGCGCAAGACCGCGCTCGGCCCCACCACCCGCGCCCTTGTGGAGGCGGCCCACGCGCGCGGCATCCCGGTGCTGCGTCTCGATGACTATAGCCTCGTCCAGCTCGGCTACGGCAGCCGCCAGCGGCGCCTGCGCGCCAGCATCACCGGCGCGACGGCGCACATCGCGGTGGAAATCGCCGCCGACAAAAGCCTGACCAAGCGCCTCCTCAGCGAGGCTGGCCTCCCGGTCCCGCGCGGCACGGTGGTGCGCACCGCCGACGCCGCGGCGGAAGAGGCAACGCGGCTTGGCTATCCGGTCGTGGTCAAGCCGCTCGATGGTAACCATGGGCGCGGCGTCAGCACCGACCTGCACTCCGAGGAAGCGGTCCGCTCGGCCTTCGAACGCGCCGGCGCGCATTCGCGGCGGGTGATCGTCGAACAACAGGTGGCGGGCAACGATCACCGCATCCTCGTCGTCGCCGGCAAGGTCGTCGCGGTCGCCGAGCGCGTGCCGGCGCGCGTGATCGGCGATGGCCTGCACCGGATCGAGCAGTTGATCGCCGACCTGAACGCCGACCCGCGCCGCGGTATCGGACATGAGAATGTCCTGACCCGGATCGTCCCCGACGCCGCGATGGAGGCATTGCTCGCCAAGAGCGGCAGGACGCTCAAAAGCGTCCCGATGGCGGGCGAGGAAGTGGTGCTGCGCGAGACCGCCAACCTCTCGACCGGCGGCACGGCGGTCGATCGCACCGATGCCATCCATCCGGACAATATCGCGGTCGCCGAGCAGGCGGCCGCGGTGGTCGGGCTCGACATTTGCGGCATCGATTTCCTGACAAGCGACATCGCCCGACCGGTCGCGGAGACCGGCGGCGGCATCGTCGAGGTCAATGCGGCGCCAGGCTTCCGCATGCATCTCGAGCCGTCGAGCGGAACCCCGCGCGACGTGGCCGGCCCGGTCATCGACGCGCTGTTCCCGCGGCCCTCGCGCAGCCGCATCCCGATCTTCGCGATCACCGGCACCAACGGCAAGTCGACCACGGTCCGCATGGTGGCTCGCATTCTGTGCGAGCATGGCCTCACCATCGGTATGAGCACGACCAGCGGCATCTATATCGACGGCCGGCTGACCAAGGAGGCCGATGCGAGCGGCCCCAAGAGCGCGCGCGCCATCTTGCGCCATCCCAAGGTCGACGCCGCGATACTCGAGACCGCCAGGGGCGGCATCCTGCGCGAAGGCCTGGGGTTCGACCGCTGCGATGTGGGCGCAGTGCTCAATGTCACCCCCGACCATCTCGGGATCAAGGGCATCGACACGCTCGAGGACCTCGCCGACGTCAAGTCGGTGGTCGTCGAGAGCGTCGCCCGACGCGGCCATTCGATCCTCAACGCCGACGATCCGATGTGCGAGCGCATCGCCCGCCACGCGGGCGGCACACCTGTCTGGTTCTCGATGTTCGGGGACACGCTGATGCCGCCCCGGCTGCGCGATCATGTCCAGGCCGGCGGCATGGCGGTGGTGCGCGAGACCGGCTCCTATGGCGGAACGATCGTTCTGCACCGGGATGGCGAGCGCATCGCCGTGATGCCCGCCGCGGAGATTCCGGCGACCATCGGCGGGATCGCCGAGTTCAACATCGAGAATGCGCTGGCTGCCGCCGCGATGACGCTCGCGCACGGCGTGCCGGTCGAGACGGTACGGCGCGCGCTGGCAGGCTTCACCTCTTCCTTCGAAGAAAGCCCCGGGCGGCTCAACATCGACGACAGCAACGGCTTCCGCGTCATCGTCGACTATGCGCATAACCCTGCGAGCCTGACCGCGCTCGGCCAGGTCATCGGCAAGATGCGCGAGCGCTTCGGGCGGGTGATCGGCATGGTCAGCATCCCCGGAGACCGGCGCGACGCCGATATCGCCGAGATGGGCCGCCTCGCCGGCGCGATCTTCGACGAGATCGTGTTCCGCGAAGCGCCCGACGGACGCGGGCGGCAGGAAGGCGAGGTCACCTCGTTGATGTCCGACGCAGCCCTTGGCTCGGGCCTCGCGCCCGAGCGCATCCGCCGGATCGTCGACGAACATCGGGCGGCCGAGGCATGCCTGCGGATGGCGGCGCCCGGCGACCTGGTCGTGCTGATGCCGACCGCGGTCGAGCGCGTCTGGCGGCTCGTCCGCGATTTCGAGCCGGCAACGGCGGAAGCCGCCGAGTCGAAGGCCGCAGCGCATGCATGATGCCAATGGGTGCTGGGCCCTCATCGTGCATGGCGGGGCGAAGTCGATCGCGCCGGACAAGGCGGAGGCCAACCGCGCCGGCTGCCTCGCCGCCGCGCGGATCGGCGCGCAGATCCTGCGTGGTGGCGGCAGCGCCGTCGCAGCCGCCGAAGCGGCGGTGCGCCATCTCGAGGACGACGACACCTTCAACGCCGGGATCGGCTCGGTGCCCAACGCCGATGGCGAGATCGAGATGGATGCGGCGATTATGGACGGGACCACGCTCGCGGTCGGCGCCGTCGCCGCGGTGCGCAGGATCCGCAACCCGATCGGCGGCGCGGCCATGATGCTGGACGCCTTGCCGGTGCTGCTCGTCGGCGAAGGCGCCGAGCGTTTCGCGCGCGACCATGGCATCGCGCTTTGCGAGCCCGAGCCGCTGGCGTCTCCCCCTGCCGCTGCCGGCAGCCCCGAACACGACACGGTCGGCTGCGTTGCGATCGATGCCGCCGGGCATATCGCCGCGGCCGCTTCGACCGGCGGACTGACCGGCCAACATCCCGGACGGATCGGCGACGCGCCGATCCCGGGGGCCGGCCTCTACGCGGACGACCAGCTCGGCGGCGTCGCCTTCTCGGGCGACGGCGAGAGCATCCTGCGGACCATGCTCGCCGCACGCGTGATGCAGGCGCTGGAGACCATGCAGGCCACCCCCGCGGCCGAGGCCGCGATCGCCAGGCTTGCGCGTGTCGGCGGCGAAGCCGGGGCGATCGTGATCGATCGGGCGGGCCGGATCGGCGTGGCCCATAACAGCGAGCATTTCGCCCTCGCGCTGCATGCGAGCTGGCTGCCCGAACCGCGGGCCGCGCTCCATTCCTCCGAACTCAAGGACGTCCTCGACCATGACTGATCAACCAGGGCCCCTCATCATCATCGGGGGGCATGAGGACAAGAAACACGACCGCGTCATCCTCAAGCACGTCGCCGACCGGGTGCGCGACGGAAAGCTCGTCATCGCCACCGTCGCGAGCCACGAGCCCGAAGGCTATTTCGACGCGTACAAGGAAGCCTTTGGCGCCCTCGGCGTCACCGACCTGGTCGAACTCTATGTCCATGAGCGCGGGGAAACGCGCGACGCGCGGTTCGCCGAGCTGTTGCAGGGCGCGGCCGGCGTCTTTTTCACCGGCGGCGACCAACTGCGCATTTCCAGCCAGATCGGCGACACGCCGATCGAGCGGATGGTTCGCGAGCTGCACGAACGTGGCGGGCTGATTGCCGGAACCTCGGCGGGCGCCTCTGTGATGAGCGAGACGATGCTGGTCAAGGGGACGAGCTCGGAATCGCACCGTGTCGGCGACCTGCACATGGCCCCCGGCCTCGGCCTGGTCCCCGACGTCATCATCGACCAACACTTCGCCGAGCGGGGTCGGATCGGCCGGCTGCTCGGCGCGGTTGCGCAGAACCCGCGCGTGCTCGGCATCGGCATCGACGAGGACACCGCGATCGTCGTGGAAGGCTGCTGCTTCGGCGTGATCGGGGCGGGCGCAGTCTATATCGTCGACGGCTCCAGCGTCACCCATTCCAATATCGCCGAGGCACGGCCCGAGCGTACGCTGTCGATGCACGATGTGCGCCTGCACGTGCTGAGCGCAGGCGACCGCTTCGACCTCGAGCGCAGAATGCCCGGCGAAGCCGCTACGAACCGTGAGGAGAGAACCGATTAGCACGCTCGAACGGATGCGGCGCGAGACCGCTGGCGGTCTCGGCGAGCGCTTCGTCTTCGGCCGCGAGGACGTGGCGCTGCTCCAGCTGCTCGATAGCTTGCGCGAGCGCGGCTATCGTTTCGTCACCCCTACCCCGGCCTCGCACGCCCGCGTGGTGGCACGCCCCGGGCGCGAGCGGGCGCGGACGCTCGCGGACATCTTCGGCTGGAGCCTGCCCTTTGCCCGCGATGCGCTCGAGCCCGAGCTGCTCGGCCTGCTCGAGCTGGCCTGCATGGTCGAGCCAGCGAGCGGCGGCCTGCTCCGCAGCCATTTGCGCGTCTCTTCGCTCATGGACACGCTGTATCTGCACTCCGCCTACCCGACCGATGGACGCGACGCGGTGTTCTTCGGGCCCGACAGCTATCGGTTCGCAGCGCTGATCGAAGCCGAGCTGGCCGCCGAGCCGGCGCCTGAGCACGGCCATATCGTCGACATCGGGACGGGCGCCGGCGTGGGCGCAATCGTGGCTGCCAAGCTGTCGGGACTGGGCGCCGCCACCGGCACCGACGTCAATCCCCAGGCCCTCCGGCTCGCCGCGATCAATGCACGCGCCGCGGGCGTCGCGCTGCATGGGGTCCAAGGCGACAATCTCGGCGGCGTCGGGCGCCCGATCGATCTGGCCCTCGCCAATCCACCCTACATCATCGACGACGACAAGCGGCACTACCGCGATGGCGGCGGCATGCACGGAGCAGAAGTCGCGCTCGGCATGGCGCAGGCCGCGATCGCCCGGCTGGCGCCGGGCGGGCGGCTGATCCTCTATACCGGCAGCGCGATCGTTGACGGCGAGGATGCCCTGCAGTCAGCGCTCACCCGAGCAGCGGAAACGGGGGAATGTACGCTGCGCTACCGCGAGCTCGATCCCGACGTCTTCGGCGAGGAACTGGAGCGCCCGGCGTACCGCGATGTCGACCGGATCGCGCTGGTCGCAGCGATCATAAGCCAGGCGGCCTAGCCAAAAGCGAAGGCCCGCCGCGCAGGCGGCGGGCCGCCTTGCTCAGGCCGCTTCCTGCTCGGAACGCGGCCCTTCGAGCCGGTCGTTCGCCGGCGCCGCCGAACCGATCGCGATGCGGCGCGGCTTCATCGCCTCCGGGATCTCGCGCTTCAGCGAAATCCGCAAAAGGCCATTGTCGAAATCGGCGCTGCGAACCTCGACGAAGTCGGCGAGCTGGAAGCGCCGCTCGAACGCGCGCGTCGCGATGCCGCGGTGCAGGTAGCGGCCGCTGTCGCCATCCTCGCCCTTCCGGCCACTGACGGTCAGCTGGTTGTTCTGCGCGACGATCTCGATCTCGTCCGGACGGAAGCCGGCCACCGCAAGCGTAATCTGGTAGCTGTCCTCGCCCATCGCCTCGATATCGAAGGGCGGGAAGCCGTCGCCGGTGTCGGCGCGCGCGCTCGATTCGAGCAGGTCGAACAACCGGTCGAACCCGACGGTGGAACGGCGATAGGGCGAGAAGTCGAAATTGGTCCTCATGTGCAAATCCTCCATAGAGCAACTTGGTCACAAGGAACGCCGGAGAGAGCCGGCGCCCTCAGTGCCGGTCGCCATCGCGCACCGGCGAGGGCAAAATTAGGAATGGCAAAACCGGCTTCAAGATCGCGCGCGCAAAAAAATCGCGCGAGCCCGTCAGTAGCCTTTTCCGCCCTATTCCAGGGTCTTGCGTACCCGCGAAGCGAACCTAACTGCGCGATTTTTGCGCAAGGAGTCGTGGAGCCCGCTTATGCATGTCGCGCCGTCCATCCTTTCCGCCTTCGTGACTTTGTTCGTCACGATCGGACCTGTAGAGACCGCCGCCATCTTCGCTTCCCTCACCGCCGAGGTGCATCGCCCGGACCGGCTGAAACTGGCGGCACGCTCCATCGGCATTGCCGGCCTGGTGCTGCTGCTGTTCGCCGTCGCCGGACAATTGCTGCTGTCGCTGCTGCATATCTCGATGCCGGCATTCCGTGTGGCCGGGGGCATTCTGCTGCTTCTCCAGGCCCTCAGCCTGGTGTTTTCGAGTCCGGGCCTCTCCTCGATCAGCGAGCCCGAGAAGCGCGATGCGCGCCGTCCGGGCGACATCGCGGTATTTCCGCTCGCCTTTCCGTTGATCGCCGGCCCGGGCGCGCTCTCGGCCGTCGTCCTGCTGATGGGGCGCACCGGAACGACGCTTGAGAGCGCAGGCGTCCTAGCGATGCTCGGCTTGTGCCTGGCGCTCACCTACGCCGCGATGCGCGCTTCGGAAGGGCTGGTTGCCAAGCTCGGGCGCACCGGTGCCGATGTGATCGGCCGCGTCTCGGGCATCCTGCTCGCGGCCCTGGCGGTTCAGTTCCTCTTCGATGGCCTTGCCGAGGCGCCGTTCCTGTCGCGTCCCTAGTCGGGCCGGCGCGCCAGCGCGGCGCCGATCAGCTTGGCAAGGGCGAGAAACAGCACCGCGCTGCCCGCGGCCCAGGCGCTGGCCTCGGCATCGAAATGATCGGGGTGATAGGCCTTGTCGCCGAGCAAGCGCGCGACGAGCACGCCGCCGACCATCGCGCCGACGATCCCGACCAGAACATGCAGGAAGACGAACCGCCTGCCGGGACCGCGTAGAAAGGCCGCGATCAGGCCGGCCACGATGCCGATGCCGAACAGGATCAAGATGCTCATCCGACTCTCCCTTGCCGCTCGCGCCACATCGCGCGTGCCGGGAGAGTCTTGGGTCTCAATCGGATGCGGTAACACTAAGCAGGTTAGGGTTGATCGTCGGCAGCCTCGATTTGCGCTTCGCCTTCGGCGCCGGTGCGCGGATAGCCCGAGCCGTTCTGGCTGTCGGAATCATAGTCTTCTCCGGGATTGCCGCCGCCCGTGCCTGCGCCGCTCCCGTGCACGGCGCCGTCGGCGGGCAGCGCATGGCGTTGTTGTTCGGCACGCCATTCTGCCTGGCCCGCGGAATCATATTCCTGCCCCGAATAGCCCCCGCCAGTGCCGATCTCGGCCCCTGCCTCGGGGTCCACGGGTCTGGCGAAGACGAGGCGCTTGCCGGCCTCGGGCGGAAGGTCGGCATCGGGCTGCGTTGGATCGGTCATGGCGGTGCTCCTCGCCCTACACAACGCATGGCGAAGCGATCGTTCCGCTCGGCGCAGAGCGCCGCCGGCTCCTAAAAACGAGTTCGATAACCTGGGTTATGTTTGGCGCCATGTCGGGGAACATGCCCTCCTGTTCCTGGGTTCTGGCGGTCAACAGGAGAGCATATCCCATGGCGACCAGAGCCGCTGAATTCGACACCGAACGACGATCGCAATTCCTCACCGACAGCTTCCAGCGCGGCCTTGCACACTGGAACCGCGAGCGCCTCGAGCCCGGCTTCCCGAGCATCGACTGGCAGAAGACCTTCGAGCGCGACATCCGCATGCAACGCCTCGAGGGCGGCTTCTTCGAGGAGCTACGCGCCGAGGTGATCGACGAGGCAGCCGCCGCGCCGACCGATGCCGACGGCTTCATCGCCTGGTTCGAAGGGCTCAAGGCCGCCGGTCCAGGACAGAATGATCCGCTCTTCCCCTGGCTGGCCGAGACCGCCGACCGCGACCAGCTTCGATGGTTCTTCGAGCAGGAAGCCGCGGGCGAGGCGGGGTTCGACGATCTCGTCGCGATGACGCAGGTCAAGCTCCCCACGCGCCCCAAGCTCGAGCTCGCGCGCAACTATTGGGACGAGATGGGACACGGCACCGCCAAGGGCATGCATGGCCCGATGCTCGACGCGCTGGTCGAGACGCTGCAGGTTTCGCCCGCGATCGAGCGCACCGTCTGGGAGAGCCTCGCGCTCGCCAATGCGATGACCGCGATGGCGACGAACCGGCGCTACGCCTGGCACTCGGTCGGTGCGCTGGGCGTGATCGAACTGACCGCGCCGGGTCGCTCGGCAATGGTCGCCGACGGCCTGGGCCGGATCGGCCTGTCGGGCAAGGAGCGCCGCTATTTCTCGGTCCATGCCGTGCTCGACATCAAGCACAGCATCGAATGGAACAAGGAAGCGATCCGTCCGGCGGTCGAGGAGGATCCGGCACGTGCCACGGCAATGGCCGAAGGCGCCCTGATCCGGTTGCGCTGCGGCGCGCGCTGCTTCGAAGCCTATCGACGCGCGCTCTGGGCCTGACCCAGGTCTGCGAACGACTCGCAATGGGCACGGAAGCGGAACGAGTATCTCCGCCTCTTGTTCTGTCTGAAAGGAGCATTTCCATGGCCGATACCAAACAGGACGCGATCGCCCTTCTGAAGGCGGACCACCGCACGGTGGAAGATCTGTTCGAGCAGTATGAGAAGGCGGGCGGAGACGGCAAGAAGCAGAAGATCGCGCTGCAGATCTGCCTCGAGCTGACCGTCCATGCGCAGATCGAGGAAGAAATCTTCTATCCGGCCTGCGAAGGCAAGATCGACGAGGACCTGCTGAAGGAGGCCTATGTCGAGCATGACGGCGCCAAGGTGCTGATCGCCGAGATCGAGGCCGGCACGCCGTCGGACGACTTCTACGACGCCAAGGTCTCGGTGCTTTCCGAGCAGATCGAGCACCATGTCGGCGAGGAAGAGCAGCGCATGGAGGGAATGTTCGCCCAGGCGCGCAAGGCCGGGCTCGACATGGATGCGCTCGGCGACCAGCTCCGCGCCCGCAAGGAAGAGCTCATCGCCGGCTACAAGGCAGGCGGTCTGGCCAAGCCCGAGACCACGACGCTCACCGCGGTCCAGGTCTGATCGGCGACGCGTGCCGGCGGTGCCGGCACGCCCGCCCGGCGGCATCGCTTACCCCTTGCCTGCAAGCAAGGCGCGCCAGCCACTGCTGCGCATCCGCGTTCCGAATGCGAGCATGCGCCTGACCTGCGAACGCAGATAGTCGGACGATCCCGCCCAGTCCGCGCGCACCCGCTCTCCCCCGAACAGAGTCTCGGCCACATCGCGCTGGCTGGCACCGGCCTCGCGGGCGTCCAGGGCCCGTGCGGCGGCGATCCAGCGGCCGGCGCGGGGCTCCTTCGCGAACAGGCCGAGCGGTATCTTCCCTCGCCGGTCGACGGCGACGAGCCGGCGCAGCGTCAGCAGCGCGGCATCGATCTCGGCAAGTCCTTCAAACTCGAAATGCAGTCGAACGGGCCCTCGCGTCAGCGTCCCGCCGCGGACATCCAGCCGCAGCTGGTGCAGCCCATCGGTCAGCAAGACATGCTCGAGAGGATCCTCGCCGCGGAGCACCGCAGAAAAGCATCCGACCCTTGCTAGATCGAAACCCGACGGATCCTCGCACGCGACATCGCATATCAGGACTGAAGGGTCGGTTGCCGCGTCAAAGAAGATGCGCGCGCGCCAGGCCGGCGTGCCA